>DASTHN010000031.1:0-28130 GCA_035718185.1 Actinomycetota bacterium | reverse complement strand
TGATCGAGAAGTCCGAGGACATCGAGGCCCTCGCCGCAACGGTCGAGGACAACGGCGGGATCTACTTCGTTCCCGCCTTCTCGGGCCTGTTCGCCCCGTACTGGAAGAACGACGCTCGCGGCGTCATCGCGGGCATGACCCGGTACGTCAACAAGGGGCACATCGCCCGGGCCACCCTCGAGGCGACGGCGTGGCAGACCCGAGAGGTGCTCGACGCGATGAACGCCGACTCCGGCGTTGCGCTGACGGCGCTCAAGGTCGACGGCGGCATGGTCTACAACGAGCTCCTCATGCAGTTCCAGGCCGATGTCCTCGGCGTGCCGGTGATCCGGCCGACGGTCGCGGAGACGACCGCGCTCGGCGCCGCCTACGCCGCGGGACTCGCGGTCGGGTTCTGGAAGGAAGTCGAGGACCTGCGGGCCAACTGGGGCAAGGACAAGGAGTGGGACCCCAAGATGGCCAAGGAGGAGGTCGAGAGCGAGTACGCGCTGTGGAAGAAGGCCGTCACTCGCACCTTCGACTGGCTCGAGCAGTAGGGAACGCGCGCCCGGCGGGGGCGGCCACTGCGCCGCCGCCCCCGCCGGCAGCGCGGCCGGCCCGCCGCCGGCCGTGGCCACTCAGGGAGATCGACGTGACGTACGGCCGCCCACGAACCCGTCCCGAGCGCGTAACGCTCGGGCACGCCGGGTACACGGACGTGTGTCGTTCGGACGACGGAGGTGGGACATGGGCGACGAGCACGGTAACTTCGCCGAGGGACAGGAGTCCCGCGACGAGGAGCGCCACGAGGGCGACTTCGCCGAGGGCCAGCAGTCGGGCCATCAGGAGCACGACGAGCACCACGGCAACTTCGCCGAGGGCCAGGAGATGGAGCACGACGAGGCGGCGCACGGCAAGACCGGCTACGCCGAGGGCCAGAAGGAGCGATAGTCCGGCGCCGGAGGGGGCGACCGTCCCGCGTCGCTCCCTCCGGTCGATGCGACACTCGGTCCGTATGGGGCGCACGTCCGGAGCGTTCGAGGGCGTCGTCCGTGGTGGGGCGGGCGATCTGCCCGCCCCTTCGCACGTCCGGCCTCGGGTCGTCTCGGCGCCGAGGCGCTCGGGAGGTCGATAGATCGTGTCCACCACCGCGCCCGCACACATCCTGATCGTCGGCGGCGGAGGGACCGGAGGAGCGCTCGCGCACGACCTGACGCTGCGCGGGCTGAAGGTCACCCTCGTCGATCGCGGCGAGGTGACCTCGGGCACGACGGGTCGCCACCACGGTTTGCTCCACAGCGGCGCTCGCTACGCGGTCGGCGACCAGGAATCCGCCGTCGAGTGCATCGAGGAGAACATGATCCTCCGGCGGATCTGCCCCGGCTCCTTCGAGGAGAACGACGGGCTGTTCGTCGCGGTCGAGGACGAGGACATGGAGTACCTGGAGCCGTTCCTCAAGGGCTGCGCCGAGAGCGACATCCCCACGCAGCAGCTCACCCCGGCTGAGGCGCTGGCGCTTGAGCCGAACCTGAACCCAGAGGTGAAGGCCGCGGTGAGGATCCCGGACGGCACGATGGACGCCATGCGGATGCCGCTGCGGTTCTTCGCCACGGCCAAGCACAATGGCGCATCGATCCACCCCTACGTCGAGGTCCAGGACCTGGTCGTCAACGACCGCGTCGTGTCCGGCGCCGTAGTGCGCGATCACGTCACCGGCAAGGAGGGGACGATCCGCGCCGACATCGTCGTGAACGCCACCGGCCCCTGGTCCGAGCGCATCGCGACGATGGCCGGGGTCGATGTGCCGATCCGCCCCTCGCCCGGCGTGCTGCTCGCGTTGCGGGGCCGCTTGTGCAACATGGTCCTCAACCGACTGCACAAGTCCGGCGACGGGGACATCATCGTGCCGCAGCGCGGGCTCTCCGTCGTCGGGACCAGCTCCTGGACCGTCGAGGACCCCGACGACCTCGGGGTCCCGGAGGACCACGTGCAGCGGATGTATCAGGAGGGCGCGAAGCTGATCCCGGCCGTGAACCGCGCCGAGTTCCGCGCGGCCTGGTCGGCCGCTCGGCCACTCATCGGCTCGAGGGGTGAGGCTGACACCGGCCGCGAGCTCTCGCGTACCTTCAAGACCTTCGACCACAAGGAGTCCGACGGGGTCGAAGGGTTCGTCACCATCACGGGAGGCAAGGGCACGACGCTCCGCGGCATGGCCGAGCTCTGCGCGAACGTCATCTGCGGCAAGCTTGGCATCGAAGCCGAGTGCCGGACCCGCGAGACCGTCCTGCTTCCCCACACCGCCTACTACTCCGCCGCCTGAGGTGAGCGCCGTGCAGACCGCAACCGACCAGCAAGCCGTCGAGGCGATCGAGACCCGGCGGTTCCACGTCTTCCGGTACAAGCGGGGCGACAAGGCCTCGCGCTTCGACACCTTCGACGTGCCGCTCGCCGAGCGGATGACCCTGCTCGACGGGCTGAGATGGATCCAGCTGCACCAGGACCCGTCCCTGATGCTCCGGCACTCGTGCCTCCACGCCTCGTGCGGCACGTGCGGCGTGCGCGTGAACGGCCGCGAGGTCCTGATGTGCGTGACCGACGTGCACGACCTCGGACTCGACATCACCGTGGAGCCGATCGCGAACATCCCCGTCCTGGCCGACCTGGTCGTCGACATGGAGGAGTTCTACGCTCGGTTCCCCGACGAACACCCCTACGTCCGCTCGAGCGAGTTCAACCCGCAAGCCCCGACGCCGGACGGGATCCCCACGTACGTCCGCTACGAGGATTGCATCGAGTGCGGCCTGTGCCTGTCGGCGTGTCCGATCGCGGCGACCACCGACCGGTACGTTGGCCCCGCCGCGCTCGCGGCCGCCCAGCGGATGCTCGAGGAGCCCCGGGGCGCCGACACGGCAGGATTGCTGGACTGGGCCGACGAGCCCGATGGTGTGTGGCGCTGCCACGCGGCGTTCGAGTGCAGCGAGGCCTGCCCCTCGAACGTGAACCCCGCCGCCCGGATCATGGCGCTGCGTGGCGCGCTGGTCGGCGGGGCGCTCGTGATCCCGGATCGGATGGAGGACGCGCGATGAGCCAGACGACGGGCACCGACCGGATCCCCGGCCTCGAGGAACGCGCGCGTCGTGGTCCCGTGCTCCGCAAGGGTGTCGGAGTCTCGCCCTCCGGGTGGTTCGACCCTCGCGGGCGGACGATCGGCTCCTGGGCGTTCGCCGCCAACCGGATCACCGGGCTCGGTCTCGTGTTCTACCTGTACCTGCATCTCGGCGTCCTGACGATGCTGCTCGCCGGGGAGTCGATGTGGAACGATTTCATCGAGCTCGCGACGAACACCGTGTTCCTGCTGCTCGACGTACTGTTGATCTTCGGCATCCTGTTCCACGGCCTGAACGGCGTGCGCGTCGCCCTGGTCGGCACGGGGATCGTCCCCGACCGGCAGAAGGCCCTGTTCTGGGCCTTCACGGTGATCGGGACCCTGCTCCTCGTGTACGCGGCGTTCCACGTCCTGGGGGGTGAGTAGGCATGGACGTCGCCCCCACCCGCCCGGTCCCAACGAAGCGCCGGCCGATCCCCGGTGGCAAGTCCGTCCGCGTGTGGCGCTGGACCGTCATCACCGGCGTCGCCCTGCTCGTGCTCCTCGTCGTGCACATGATCGCCCACCACTTCGTCGTGGAGGCGGTGGGCGGCCTGCGCAGCTACCAGCAGGTGCTCGAGTACATCTCCAGCCCCCTCATCTTCACGATCGAGTGCTTCTTCCTCGTCACGGTCACCGCCCACGCCCTCATGGGGCTCCGCGCCGTCCTGTTCGACATGGGGTTCGGCGGACGCGCGCGCAGGCGGATCGACCTCGGGCTGTGGGTGCTCGGCATCGCGACGGTCGCGTACGGCTTCTTCCTCGTCGGCACGCTCGCCTCGCGCGCCTGAGGCCTGACGTGGTCGGGCTCGTCCTGGTCTCGCACAGCTGGAAGCTGGCCGAGGGCGCTGCGGAGCTGGCGCGGGAGATGGGCGGGCCCGAGATCAAGCTCGAGACCGCCGGCGGGCTCGACGCCCCCGATCACCCCGTCGGCACCGACGCCGTCTTGGTCGTCGGCGCGATCGAGCGCGCGTGGTCCGAGGACGGCGTCGTCGTGCTCATGGACCTGGGCAGCGCGGTCCTGTCGGCCGAGATGGCGCTCGAGATGCTGCCCGACGACCGGCGCGAGAAGGTGCTGCTCTGCGAGGCTCCCTTCATCGAGGGCGCGGTCGCCGCGGCGGTGACGGCCAAGCTCGGCGCCAGCGCCGAGCAGGTCGCGGCGGAGGCCCGCGGGGGCCTGGCACCCAAGATCGCCCACCTGGGCGGCGAGCAGGCCGCGCCCGCGGAGGCCGAGGGGTCGTTCGACGCGGCGCACGGGCGCACGATCCGCCTGGTCGTCGCGAACCCGCACGGGCTCCACGCGCGGCCCGCGGCCCGCTTCGTCCAGGTGGCCTCGGGGTTCGAGGCCGACGTCCGTGTCGCGAACGTGAGCGCCGGGCGTGGGCCGGTGACGGCCAGGAGCCTGAACGCCGTCGCGACCCTCGGCGTCGGCAGGGGGGACGAGATCGAGGTCCTCGCGACCGGCCCGGAGGCGGATCGCGCGCTCGACGCCGTGCGAGCCCTCGCCGACCGCGGCTTCGACGAGGAGATCGTCCCCGAGGAGCCGGCCGCCCCCACCGCGCGACCCGCGGGGCCCGCAGGCGCGATCGCCGGCGTCGCGACCTCACCGGGCGTGGCGCTTGGCGTCGCTCGGCGGTTCCAGCCCGCCCCGCTCGAGGCGCCCGACCGCGCGTCGACGGATCCCGCGGCGGAGCTCGAGGCGCTCGAGGAGGCGATCGCCGCGACCGCCGAGGACATCGAGGCGCAGCGCGCCGCGGTCGCAGGGCGGGTAGGTGCGTACCAGGCCGCGATCTTCGACGCCCACCGCCTGTTCCTGCAGGACGAGATGCTGCTCGACCCGGTCCGCGCCGCGATCCGCGACGGGGACCGCTCGGCGCCCGGGGCCTGGAGCTCGTCGATCGAGGTGATGGCATCCGAGTGGGAGGCCCTGGAGGACGACTACATGCGCGCGCGGGCGGCCGACCTGCGCAGCGTGGGCCTCCAGGTGCTGGCGCACCTCCTCGGCGTGCCGGTCCCCGGGCCGCGGCTCGAGGGTCCCGGGATCCTCGTGGCGCCCGATCTGACGCCGGCCGACGCCGCGGGGCTCGACCCCGCGCTCGCGCTGGGAATCGCGACCGCGTTCGGCGGGCCGACCTCGCACGCGGCGATCCTCGCCCGCTCGCTCGGCATCCCCGCCGTGGTGGGTCTGGGCGAGCCCGCCCTGCAGGTCACCGAGGGCACGGCCCTCGCGCTCGACGGCGACGCGGGGCTGCTGTACATCGAGCCATCGCCCGACGTGACCGCCGAGCTCGAGGAGCGCCGTCGGACCCGCGCCGAGGCCGACCGTTCGGCCCGGGCCGAGGCGCGAGCGCCCGCGCGGACGCTCGACGGCCTGACGGTCGAGGTGGCCGCGAACGTCGGCTCCCCCGAGGAGATCCCGGCGGCGGTCGACGCCGGGTGCGACGGGGTCGGCCTGTTCCGGACCGAGTTCCTGTTCATGGAACGTGGCCAGATGCCCTCGGAGGACGAGCAGGAGGCAGCCTACCGGCGGGCGGCGGAGGCGCTCGACGGCCGGCCGATGGTCGTGCGGACGCTCGACGTGGGCGCCGACAAGCCGCTCCCCTACCTGGCGCAGCCCCCCGAGGCGAACCCGTTCCTCGGTGTCCGTGGCCTGCGACTGGGTCTCGAGCGCGCCGACCTGCTGGAGACGCAGCTCCGCGCGATCATCCGCGTCGCCGGCGACCACCCGCTCCGCGTGATGTTCCCGATGGTCGCCACGCTCGAGGAGCTCCGGGCGGCGCGCGCGGCCGTCGATGCCGCGGCGCAGGGTCTCGGCGTTCCGCTGCCCGAGGGCCTGCAGGTCGGGATCATGGTCGAGGTGCCCTCGGCGGCCCTGACCGCGTCGGCGCTTGCACCCGAGGCTGACTTCTTCTCCGTCGGCACGAACGACCTGACGCAGTACACCCTCGCGGCAGACCGCGGGAACGAGCGCGTGGCCGCGCTCTCGGACGCGCTGCACCCGGCCGTCCTGCGGTTGATCGCGGCGACGTGCGCGGCGGCGGCCGAGCACGGCCGCTGGGTCGGCGTCTGCGGGGAGCTCGCAGGCGACCAGGCGGCGACCCCCGTGCTGCTCGGGCTCGGCGTGACCGAGCTCTCGATGAGCGCCCCTTCGATCCCGGGCGTGAAGCGCAGGGTGCGGGCCGTCGACCTCGGCCGGGCCCGCGAGCTCGCGGCTCGGGCCCTCGAGCTTCCGAGCGCCGGGGCCGTCCGCCGGTCGGTGGAGCGCGCGACCGACTGACGGGGGCCGCGCCCTCGCGGGGTAGGATGCGGGCCGAACGCCCGTGAGCGAAGCCGCCGACCGACGCGCCGCGATCTTCCTGGAGGGGATCACCTACCTGCGGGCCATCCTGGTCCCCGTCATCATGTGGCTGGTCCTCATCGGCGACGACACCGAGCACGCGTACACGATCGCCGGCTGGCTGTTCGCGTTCGCCGCCATCACGGACTTCTTCGACGGATACCTCGCCCGGCGGTGGAAGCGGGTCACGGTCCTCGGCAACTTCCTCGACACGACGGCCGACAAGCTCCTCGTCTCGGGCGTCCTCGTGGCGTTGGTCTCGGTCGGGCGAGCGTCGCCCTGGATCGCATTCATCATCGTCGGGCGCGAGCTCCTGATCCTCGGCCTCCGCGGCGTCGTCGCCGCGGGCGGCGAGGTCATGAAGCCATCGATCTGGGGGAAGCTGAAGGCCAACGTCCAGTTCATCGCGATCACGCTCGCGATCTGGCGGCTCGGGGAGCCGATCGGCGACCTGTACCTGGACCAGTGGGCGATGCTCGCCGCCGCCTTCGTGACGATCGGCTCGGGGGTGGAGTACCTCATGCGGTTCGCGGGCGCGATCCCGCGCTCCGCCCGAGCGGCGAAGAAGTAGACGCGTGGCCGGTCCCGTCCTCGTGACCGGCGGCTCGGGGTTCGTGGGCGGCGCGCTCGTCGAGCGCCTGGTCGGCCACGGTCGCGACGTCCGAGCGCTCGCCCGGGCCCCGGACTCGACGGCGCGCGTGACGTCGCTCGGCGCGACGCCGGTGCCCGGCGACGTCCTCGACCTCGAGGCGCTCGTCGAGGCGATGCGCGGGTGCGAGGTCGTGTTCCATGCGGCCGGCGTCAACGCGATGTGCGTGCGCGACCCGAGACCGATGTACCGTGTGAACATCGAGGGCTCGGGCAACGTCGTGCGGGCGGCCGTCGCGACCGAGGTGCGGCGGATGGTCTACACCTCCTCGGCCTCCGCGATCGGCGAGGTGCGCGGGACCGTCGGCCGCGAGGACTCGCCGCACCGCGGGTCGTACCTCTCGCACTACGAGCGCTCCAAGCACCTGGCCGAGCGCCGCGTGATGAGCTGGGCGCGCCGGCTCGGGCTGGACGTCGTGAGCGTGAATCCCTCGTCCGTTCAGGGTCCCGGCCGCCTGGGCGGGTCGGCCCGCCTGCTCCTCGACCTCGTGAACGGCAAGCTCCCCGTCGTCGTCCAGACCGACCTGTCGATCGTCGACATCCAGGACTGCACGGCCGGTCACCTCCTCGCGGAGGCGGACGGCGTCGCGGGCGAGCGCTACCTGTTGAACGGCTTCACGATCGACGTGGGGGAGGCCCTCGCGGTGCTCCGACGCCTGACGGGTCGGCCCGGACGTGTGCGCTTCGCGCCGCGTTGGCTGGTCCCCGTCGCCGGCGAGGTGGCGCAGGCAGCGAGCGGCCTCGCCCGCCGCGACCTGCCGCTCTGCCGCGAGGCCGTCCGCACGCTCCGGCACGGACACCGCTACGACGGCTCGCGAGTCGAGCGGGAGCTCGGCCTCGCGTACACGCCGATGGAGCAGACGGTTCGCCGGACCCTCGCCTGGTACGCGGACCGGGGGCTCGCCCCCGCGCCGCTCGGGCCTCCGGCATAGGATGGGCAGGTCGGCTTCCCCGTCCGCACAGGAGGATCGTGATGTCCGATCAGCAACGCCCCGACCGGAACCTCGCCATCGAGCTGGTCCGCGTGACCGAGGCGGCGGCGCTCGCCGCCGGCCCGTTCATCGGGCGCGGGGACAAGAACGCCGCCGACCAGGCAGCCGTCGACGGTATGCGGCTCTTGATCGACACGGTGTCGATGCAGGGCGTGGTCGTGATCGGCGAGGGCGAGAAGGACGAGGCGCCGATGCTCTACAACGGCGAAGCCGTCGGCGACGGCGACGGCCCGGCCGTCGACGTCGCCGTCGACCCGATCGACGGCACGCGCCTCACCTCGCTCGGACAGCCGAACGCCCTGTCGGTCATCGCGCTCGCCGAGCGTGGGACGATGTTCTTCCCGGGCGCGGCCGTCTACATGGAGAAGGTGGCGACCGGACCCGAGGCCGCCGGCGTCCTGGACATCACCGCCCCGCCCGAGGAGAACGTCCGTCTCGTCGCGAAGGCGAAGGACAAGCGCGTCGAGGAGATGGCCGTCACGATCTTGGACCGTGACCGTCACGCCGACATGATCAAGGCCGTCCGCGGGATCGGCGCGAAGGTCTTCCTGATCACGGACGGCGACGTCGCCGGCGCGATCGCCGCGGCCACGACACGGCGCTCGGGTATCGACCTGCTGCTCGGCATCGGCGGCACGCCCGAGGGCGTCATCGCGGCCGCCGCGATGAAGTGCCTGGGCGGCGCGATCCAGGGCCGCCTGTACCCCAGGAACGAGGACGAGCACCGCCTCCTCGAGGAGCAGGGCTACGACCTCGACCGGGTCCTCACGACCGACGACCTGGTATCCGGGCAGGACGTGTTCTTCGCGGCGACCGGCATCACCACCGGCTCCCTCCTGCGTGGGGTGAAGTACTGGCCCGACGGCGCTGCGACGTACTCGCTCGTGATGCGCTCGCGCACCGGGACCGTCCGCTGGATCGAGGCCGAGCACAGCTTCGAGAAGCTCGAGCACTACACGCGGATCGAGTACCGGTAGCCCCGGCTCCAGGGCTCCGCTACGGCAAGCGATACACGCCGGTCGAGTCCCTGACGACGGCCCCGTCCTTCGCGGCACGCGCGAGCGCCGCGAGCAGGTGCCTGCGGATGTCGGGCTGCGTGAACGGGTCGAGGTACCCACGCCGCAGCGCCAGGTCCTGGATCCTCGTCCAGTGCAGCGGCTCGCCCTCCTCGCGAAGGACGGCGAGCGCGGCCTCGAGGTGCTCCATCAGAGCGCGTGCGCCGCGGGCACGATCGTCTCGGCCAGCAGGTCGAGCATCGAGGGATCGGGAAGGGCGAACCAGATCGGCGCCGGCGAGACGATCAGCTCCTCCACACCGAGCTCGGCGAACCGGCCGAGGCGCTCGAGCGCCTGCTCGGGCGTGCCCGCCAGGCTCTCGCGCCGCAGCGTTGGGAGCGGCATCGACGCCGCGACGCCGGCCGGCAGGCGCTCGGCCATGTGCGCGTACCGACGCTCGAGATCGGCCTCGTCCTCGCCGAGCACCGTGAACAGGCCGAGCGAGAGCCGGAGCGTCGCGGGGTCCCTGCCCACGCCCTCGCATGCCTGCCAGGCGGCCGCGACGCGCTCCGCATAGGCCTCTGGCGTCCAGCGCCACGCGGTGTTCCACCCGTCGGCGAGGCGCGCGACCAGCCCGAGGAGGCGAGGTCCCCCCTTGCCGCCCACCCAGACCGGCGGGCGCGGAGACTGTACCGGGCGGGGGTGGTTGTACGCCTCGTGGAGCCGGAAGCGCTGCCCGTCGTACGACGCGGGGCCCTCGGCGAGCAGTCGCGTGAGGACCTCGAGCGTCTCCTCGAGCGTGCGGAACCGTTCGCCGGCCGAGCCGAACGGGTAGCCGAACGCCTCGAACTCGGGCTCGTACCACCCGGCGCCAACGCCGAGGTCGAGCCGGCCCCCCGAGAGCAGGTCGATCGCCGTCGCGGCCTTCGCCAGCACGGCCGGGTGTCGGAACCCAGCCGAGAGCACGAGCGTACCGAGGCGCACGCGCTCGGTGAGCGGCGAGAGCGCGGCGAGCGTCGTGAGCGGCTCGAGCGACCCGTGCGGGCGGTCGTCGCCCCCGTAGCGTTCGAGCGACGTGAAGAAGTGGTCGCTCATCCACACGGAGTCGAAGCCGAGGCGCTCCGCGGTGGTCGCGACCTCCGCGACGCGGGCGAACGTGACGGGCTCGGCACCGGGGATCGAGAAGTCGTAGTGGGGCAGGGCGAGGCCGACGCGCATCGCCTGGACCCTACAGGTAGCGCAGGACGTCCGCCGGTCCGGTGAGGTCAACGCCGGGGGGGATCTGGATCCCTCCGGGCAGCTTCAGCCGAGGGTAGATCGAGATCTCATCGGACAGGAAGACGCCGGGATAGACCGTCACCTCGTCGCCGAGCGCCACGCAGCCCTCGATCGTGGTCTGGTTGTAGGGCTCGGACCGGATCTCGCTCATGGACCCGACGAAGACCTCGGACAGCCGTGCCGCGGCGCCGACGATCGCGCCGTCGCGGATCTGCGAGCGCTCGACGATCGCGTCGCGGTAGATCTCGATGTCGTCGTCCAGGTTCGACTCGCGGATCTGGACCCCCGGGTGGATCTCGCAGAAACGGCCGATCCGCACCGCCGGCCCGATCTTCACGTCGCCCTCGGCGATCTTCTCGGCCAGCGTCAGCCCGCTCGTCGAGTCGCGCATCGCGAGCGACTCGGGCGCGATCCACACGTGCTGCTCGGGGTCGAACGGCGGGCCGAGGAGACGGTCGACGGCCTGGAAGTCCCCGTGGAGCGCGTCGACCATCGTGTCGATGTAGTCGCGCAGGTTCCCGAGGTCCCCGATCCTCCGCACCGGGTGCACCATCACCTGGTGTCCGTTGCCGACGAGCCACGGCAGCAGGTCCTTGCCGAAGTCCAGCCGCGTCTTCCTCAGCTCGTCGATCCCCGGATGCGACGCCAGCTCGCGGATCCGGGCCGTGTCGATCAGGTAGAAGCCCGCGTTCGTCATGAGCGGCAGCCGCCGGAAGTCCTCGTCGGTCTCAGCGCGGAAGTGCTCCCGAAGCTCGGCGAGGGTGGGCTTCTCCACGAACTCGGTGATCCGGCCGTCGTCGGCCACGAGCATGACGCCGTACTTCTCGGCGACCTCGTCGGGCTCGCGCGTCATCGCCGCGATCGTCGCGACCGCACCGCTCTCCAGGTGCGCCTCGAGCATCGGGGCCAGGTCGAAGTCGATCATCGAGTCGGTGGGGAACACGAGCGCGTGCTCGGTGATGTCCCAGTACTCGAGCATCCGAAGCGCCGAGTCTGCGCTCCCGGTGGACAGCGGGTCGTACTTCACCGGCGAGTACTTCACGTCGATGCCGAAGCTCTCGCCGTACCCGATCATGACCTTGATCTGGTAGCGGTTCTCCTTGCCGTGCGCGATCACGAAGTAGCGGTCGATCCCCTCGCTGGACAGGATCTGGATCACCCACCGGATCAGCCGGCGCCCCAGGAACGACATCGCGGCCTTCGACCGCAGGTAGCCGGGGGCCTTCAGCGTCAACGGGCGAGCGCGGACACCCTGACCGCCCGCCAGACCGATCCCCACGATGTCGGATGCATCCGGCATGTGGCTGCATGATATCGGCGTCGTGCCGAAGCGATCCCCGACCGGAGGGGCGGAAGGAGACGAGCCGATGGACCCATGGAGCCGAGACCTGAGCGGGCGGCTGGACGAACTGGAGATCGAGAGCGAGGCCTTGCGCGGCAACCCGCTCGGAGACCCACACGTCCGACCGCTGTGGGTGTACGTCCCGCCCGGCTACGACGACGACCCCGAGCGCCGATACCCGACGGTCTTCGTGATCCAGGGGTTCACGGGCCAGCTCGACATGTGGCGGAACCGCGAGGCGATGCGCCCGACCTTCATCGAGGGCCTCGACGCGATGTTCGCCCACGCGGAGGCTCCTCCGGTCCTGGTCGCCTTCGTCGATGCCTGGACCTCGGTGGGCGGGAGCCAGTTCCTCGACTCGCCCGGCACCGGCAGGTACCACACGTACCTCTGCGAGGAGGCGATCCCGTTCGTGGACGCGCGGTACCGCACGCTCGCGCGGCGCGAGCACCGCGGGATCCAGGGCAAGTCGAGCGGCGGGTATGGCGCCCTCGTGACCCCCATGCTCCGGCCGGACCTGTTCGCCGGCGTGGCGTGCCATTGCGGCGACTCGCTGTTCGAGGCCTGCTACCTGCCCGAGTTCCCGAAGGCCGTCCGCGCGCTCCGCGACGAGTACGGCGGGTCGTACGAGCGCTTCTGGGAGGACGTGCGGGAGCGGCCCCTCGGGACGAAGGCGTCGGACCTGGATCTGTTCGAGTACTGGGGGTACGCGGCCTGCTACTCGGCCGACGCCGACGGCACCGTGCGCCTGCCGTTCGACCTGCGTGACGGGCGCCTGATCGGTGACGTGTGGGCGCGGTGGCTCGCCTGGGACCCGGTGCGCATGATCCCCGACCGCGCCGAGACGTGGCGCGCGATGCGCGCGGTGTGGCTCGACGCCGGGAAGCGGGACGAGTGGTACCTGGACAACGGCATGGTCGCGGTGTCGCGAGAGCTCGAGGCGATCGGCGTGGAGCACCGGCTCGAGCTCTTCGACGGCGGACACATGTCGATCGGGTACCGGTACCCCCGGAGCCTTGCGTTCCTCGCGGAGGCGCTGTCTCGGCCGGCTTGAGGTACGGTGGCCGTGGGCCGATGCTTCTCGAGAGGCCCCCGTGGCCGCGTCGGCCTGCAGGAGGATCAGGGCATGAGTGACGAACGCACACCCCAGGAACCCACGACCCTTCCGCCGCCACCGGCGCCCGAGGCGTCGACCGTCACCGACTCATGGGCTGCACAGACCCCGCCCGCGCGGCGCCGCCCCGTCGGCCTGATCGTCGGTGTGATCGTCGTCGTCCTCGCGCTCGTCGCGGGGTTCGTCGCGTTCACGACGCTGGGCGGCGACGAGCAGAGCGCGAGCGCGCAGCCCCTCTCGCTGGTGTTCACCGAGGGGCAGAGCCGCACCTACACCATCCACATGACCATGGACGGCCAGATGGAGGCGGGTGAGATGCTCGGCGGGTCCCAGCCCCTCCAGATGGACATGACGGAGACCATGACGTGGAAGGTCGTGTCCGTGGATCGCGACGGCATCGCGACGGTCCGCGTCACGATCGACTCGGTCTCGGGGTCCGTCAACGGCATCGAGATGCCGAGCGGCGCCGAGCAGGACATGCCCTCCATCGACATGCAGATCGCGCCCGACGGCCGGGTCCTGTCGGCCGGTGGACTGTCCTTCGCGGGCTTCGACCAGACCGGTGGCGCAGGCTTCCCGGGCATGGGACAGATGACGCCGCTGCTTCCCGACGGGCCCGTCGAGCCCGGGGACTCGTGGACCGAGGAGTTCTCGCAGGACGTGCCGTTCGGCGAGGGCACGATCGAGTACACGGCCACGAACACGCTGGAGCGCTACGAGGAGGTGAACGGCGTCGAGGCGGCGGTCGTCACCAGCAGCTACACCGTCCCGGTGGACTTCCGTATCGACTTCGGGAAGCTCCTCGAGTCGATGGGTGGCGCCGAGGGCATCACGGGTGCCACGGGGATGTCCGAGGCGTCGATCGCCTACGGCGGCGAGGGGTCGTTCGTCATGACCTCGTGGATCGCGCGAGAGGCCAAGGAGATGCTCAAGATGTCCAGCTCGGGTTCCTTCGACATGACGATGACGTTCGAGGGCGTCCCGGGCGTGGACGCGGCCGAGGTCGGCTTCACCGGGAGCTTCACGCAGAGCCTGGACCTCGTGTGACGGCGCCTCCCCTCAAGGGGCCGGCGAGGACGGCGTCTGGTCGACCGTCCCCGATAGCACCACGTCCCCTCGGGCGTCGGTGACCTGCACCTCGGTGAAGCCCGAGAGATCGCGGTCGTCGAACTGCCGGATCAGGTCCGCGACCCCGTCGGCATCGAGCTCCGTGATCCTGCCCACGCGCAGGATGTCCCCCGCCTCGTTCGCGAGGGTGACGCGGTAGGGGAGCGCCTCCGCGTCGAGCGGGTCGAGCCCGTTCACCGTCACGATCACGAAGTCGATCCGGGTCTCGGACACGAGCTCGAGCGCGAACCCGCCGCCGCTGTCGCCCTGGCTCGGGGTGAGCTGCGTGAGGAACGTCTCCTGCGTCGGGATCTCCTGTCCGGGGATCAGCTGCCGCACGACCTCACGGAAATCCGCGAGCGCCTCGGCCTGCCGCTGCTCGGCCAGGGCGGCGCGATCGGCGAAGCGCTCGGCCCGGCCCGCCATGACCGCCCCCCAGCCGAGGGCGCTGATCGCGACGAGCGCCGCGATCGCCGCCGACGCCGCGGTCCGCACCCGCCGCGCCGAGCCGGGTGCGCCGGCTGCCTGCCGGATCCTCCCGACGACCCGGTCCGCGAGCCCCGTCGGGATAGGCGCTTGCGGCAGCGCGAAGCCGACGGTCGCCGCGGCCGAGCCGAGCTCGGACGCCTCCTTCCGACAGCCCGCGCACCAGCGGAGGTGCCGCTCGACCTCGGTGCGATCGGGCTCGGCGAGGACGCCCACGGCGAACTCCGGCAGGTGCTCGCGGACCTCGAGGCAGGTCACGGCGTGCGCTCCTTGTCCTGGTTCGCCTTGCGGACCTTGATGAGGGCCGTGCGCAGGCGGGTCTTCACCGTGCCGAGCGGGATGCCGTCCGCCTCGGCGATCTCGCGTGCCGTGAACCCGCCGAAGTACGCGCGCGCGAGGAGTCGACGCTCTGCGTCCGAGAGCGAGGACAGGGCTCGGACGGCCTCGTCCCGCTCCATGAACGGCTCGTCCTCGTCGGCGCCGATGACCTCGGGCACCTCGTCGACCAGCACCAGGTGCGGACGGGAGGCGCCGGTCTCACGGCGCAACCGATCCACGGCGAGGTTGTGCGCGATCGTCATGAGCCACGTCGAGAGCCGGCCGCGGCTCGGGTCGAAGCTGGCCGCCTTGCGCCAAGCGGCCAGGAAGACGTCCTGCGTGAGCTCCTCCGCGGCCTCGCGACTGCCCAGGAGTCGCAGGCCGAGCGTGAAGATCGGCCGGGCGTAGCGAGCGTAGAGCGCGCGCACCGTGTCTTCGTTCCCTGCAAGGAGCCCCTCCACCAGTTGCAGCTCCTCGCGAGCGAGGAGCGGGCCGTCACCTCGTCCGGCCACGATGGTTCTCCTTCCGGGTATACGCGGGACGTCCGGTGGCGAGCTTGCGGTCCCGGGCACCATCATCGCACCGGATCCGCGGACGGAGCCACCCCATCGCAGGACCCTTGCGGGGGTGCGATGATGGCCCCGTGGGCACCGCGCGCCGGATGGTGTCGTTCGCGGCGGTCGCGCTGTCGATCGCGGCGCTCCTGGCCGTCCCCGCGCTCGCACAGGACGGGACGCACACGGGGGCGATCGTTCAGGTTCCCCTCGACGGCGTGGTCGACCCCTTCGTCGCCGACCACATCACGGGCGAGATCGACCGCGCTGCGACCTCGGGCGCCGAGGCCGTGCTGCTCACGATCGACACCCCCGGCGGCCTCGATTCGTCGATGCGCGAGATCACACAGGCCATCCTGAACGCCGACCTCCCGGTGATCGGCTTCGTCTCGCCCGCCGGGGCCCGGGCCGCCTCGGCGGGGACGTTCATCCTGCTGTCGGCACACGTGGCCGCGATGGCGCCCGGGACGAACGTCGGCGCGGCCCATCCCGTCGGCCTGTCCGGGGCGGTCGCCTCCGACAAGGCGACGAACGACGCGGCCGCGTACATCCGGAGCCTGGCCGAGACCCGCGGGCGCAACGCCGACTGGGCCGAGCGGGCGGTCCGCGACTCGGTCAGCGCCTCCGCGCAGGAGGCGCTCGACCTCGGCGTGATAGACCTGATCGCCGCCGACGTCCCCTCGCTCCTGCGCGAGGTGAACGGGATGGCCGTGACCCTGGCGGACGGCACGACCGTGACGCTCGACACCACGGGCGCGCCGGTCGTCGTCGAGGACCTCAGCGGGTTCAAGCGGTTCCTCCACGCCCTCCTCACGCCCGAGCTGGCGTTCGTCTTCTTCTGGCTCGGGCTCGCGTTCCTCGTGACCGAGCTGTTCGTCCCCGGCGGCGTGATCGGCACGATCGGCGGGCTCATGCTCGTCGCCTCGATCGTCGCGCTCGGGATGCTGCCCGTACAGCTGATCGGCGTCGTGCTCCTGCTCGCGTCGGTCGTGTTCTTCGTGCTCGAGCTCAAGCATCCTGGGCTCGGTGCGATGGCCCTGGGTGGAGTGGTATGCCTGATACTCGGCGGCTGGCTCCTGTTCGAGGACTACGCGCGGGTGTCGCCGTACCTGATCGTGCCCGTGGCCGTCGGCGCCGCCGCCTTCTTCCTCGTCGTCGTCCGTGCGGCGATCCGCATGCGCCGGAGCAACGTCGAGATGCGCGACGACACGCTCGTCGGCAGGGAGGGGATCGTCGTGAACGACCTGGCTCCGACGGGCGTGATCAAGCTCGCGTCCGAGGAGTGGACGGCCCACGCCGTCCGCGGGACCCCGGTCCGCGGGGACCACGTCCGCGTCGTCGGGGTCGACGGTCTCACGCTGGAGGTCGAACCCGTGGGGGCGGCGACGACCGCCGCGCCCGGCGGCGGTGAAGGGAGGAAGACGTGATCGAGCTCCTCATCGGCGTCGCGATCGTGCTGATCGTGCTGATCCTGCTGATCCCGCAGGCGATCAAGATCGTCCGTGAGTACCAGCGGGTCATGGTGTTCCGCCTCGGGCGCGCGCTCGGTGCGAAGGGGCCGGGGCTCGTCCTCCTGATCCCCTTCGTCGACCGCGTCGTGTGGGTGGACCTGCGTGAGCTCTACCTGGAGATCCCCCACCAGACCGCGATCACCGAGGACAACGCCACGATCTCGATCGACTTCATCGTCTTCTACCGCGTCGTGGACGCGGCGATGTCGGTCATCGAGGTCGCGAACTTCGCCGGCGCGGCCCAGAACATCGCCTCGACGACCTTGCGATCGGTGGTCGGCGACATGGCGCTGGACGAGGTCCTCGCGAAGCGCGAGCACATGAACCAGATCCTGCGCGTGAAGCTCGACGAGGTGACCGAGCGTTGGGGCGTGAAGGTCACGAACGTCGAGATCCGCGAGATCATCCCGCCGCCACAGGTCCAGGACGCGATGACCCGGCAGATGTCGGCCGAGCGCACGCGCCGCGCCGTCGTCACCGAGGCCGAGGGCAACAAGCAGGCCGCGATCACGGTGGCCGAGGGGAACAAGCAGTCCGCGATCCTGAACGCCGAGGGCGACCGCCAGGCGGCGATCCTCCGCGCCGAGGGCTTCGCGCTCGCGCTCACGAAGATCTTCGAGGCGGCGCAGAACGTCGACGCGAAGACGATGAGCCTGCAGTACCTCGAGGCGCTGAAGCAGATCGGCGCGTCGCCCTCGACGAAGTTCGTGATCCCGATGGAGTTCACGAACCTGCTCTCGGGCATCACCGACCTCGCCGAGCGCTCGTTCTCCGACGGCAAGGGAGCGCCCGCGGACCAGGCCTGAGCCGCGCCGCCGGGGAACCCGGACGCGGCCGGCGGTGTAGAACGGTCGGGCACCCGAGGTGGAGGGCCGGCCACTGCAGGATCCCGAGCTCGTCGAGCTCGCGAAGGATGGGGACGTCCAGGCGTACGGAGCGCTCGTGGAGCGGTACCGGCAGGTCGCCTTCCGGACCGCCTACCTGATCACGCGCAACGCCCCCGACGCCGAGGACGCCGCCCAGGACGCGTTCGTGAAGGCGTACTACGCGCTGCAACGGTTCCGCCGGGGCGAGCCGTTCCGGCCGTGGCTGCTGCGGATCGTCTCCAACGAGGCGAGGAACCGGGCGCGCTCGGCCAGGCGGCGCGAGGGCCTGACCCTGCGCCTGGCCGAGGGCGGCGCGCCGGGGGGCGCCGGCCCGTCCCCCGAGGCCGCCGCCGCCCTGCGCGAGACGCAGGAGGCGCTGCTCGAGGCGCTCGGCGCCCTGCGGGAGGAGGACCGGCTCGTGATCGCGTACCGCTACCTGCTGGAGCTCTCGGAGGCCGAGACCGCCCGGGTCCTCGGCGTGCGCCCCGGTACCGTCAAGTCGCGCCTGTCCCGCGCGCTCGGCCGGCTGCGCGGGCGGCTGCCCTCGACCCTGTCGCCGAGCGGCATGGAGGCCGCCGATGCGTGAGCCGGGCATGGTGGATCTCGAGCGTGCGTTGACCGAGGCGGGGACCCGGGTCGAGTACCCACCCACACCGCCGCTGACCGTGGCCGTCACCGCACGCCTGTCCGCGGCTCGGGACGGCGGCCTGCGACCGCCGTTCCCGGGACTCGCGCTGTGGACGCGCCGCCGGCTCATCGTCGCGGTCGCGGTCGGCGTGCTGGCCCTCCTGGCGATCGCGGCCGCGACGCGCCTGGTCGTCGGCGCGCTCGAGATCCGGAGCGTTCCGACCCTGCCCCCGAGTCCGACCACCACCCCGCTCGCCGAGGCGATCGGCCAGCCGGTCACGCTCGAGGAGGCCCGGGACGAGGTCGGGTTCGCGGTACGCCTCCCCGCCGGCGCCGCACCGCCCGACACCGTCCGGACCTTCCCAACCCCGTTCGGGGATCGGTCGGTGCTGCTCGCCTGGGACGATCCCGCGCTCCCGGCGCTCGACGGAGTCCCGTGGACGCTCGTGCTGCTCGAGCTGCCGGGTGACGAGGAGTACGCCTTCAAGCTGGTGGCCGGGGAGGGTCCCGTCCGCGAGGTCGAGGTGGGTGGCCGCCGCGCCTACTGGCTCGACGAACCGCACGTCCTCGTGCTCGAGACGGCGGCGGACGTCCAGACCTACGAGGTGAGCGGGAACGTGCTGGTCTGGGACGCCGGCGACGGGCTCGCGGTGCGGATGGAGACCGCGCTCCCCCTGCAGGACGCGATCGCGCTGGCCGAGACGATCCGCTGACCACGGCGGGAACCGATGGCACCCGAGCGGTGTAGAGCAGGGTATCCACCGAGCGGGAGGGAGCGCCGATGACGCGCCGAGCTGCCTATGCAACCGCGGTCTCGATCCTGGTCTGGCTCGCCCTGCCGGCCGTCCCGGCGGCAGCGGGCGGCGGATGCCACCTCGGCGTCACGCAGGGCTCGGGCACGACCGTCGAGATGGTCGACGCGTGCTTCACGCCGACCGTGTTGTACGTCGATCCCAGCGCGAAGTCCGTCACCTTCGTGAACCGGAGCGGCATGTCGCACAACGTGACCGCGAACCAGTGGGGCCACTTCGACGACATCTCCGACGGCGATGGGTTCCGGGCGTCGTTCCCCCAGCCGGGGGTGTACCCGTTCGCGTGCTCGATCCACCCGGGGATGTCGGGCGCGATCGTGGTGGGGGACGGCACGGGCGCCGGAAGCGGTGAGACCGTGACCGTCGAGCCCCTCGCCCTCCCGCTGACGTCGCCCGCGCCCGAGACCTCGGAGCCGACGAGCGGAACGGCCCTCGCGACGACCCCCGAGCCCGCGAGCCGCGCGATCGGCTGGCTGGGCGGCGGCGCGCTCGGCCTCGCGGCCGGCGTGGCCATCGCGCTCTCGGCACGCCGCCGGAGCGACGCCGGGCGTCGTCAGGCCGAGACCTAGACCGGCAACGGGACGCCCGCCTGCTGGAGGTGCAGCTGGAGATCGTGCGGGCTGGACGACGCGGTGAGCGCGTGCTCGACCGTGACCGTGCCGGCCTGCACGAGGGCGAGCAACGACTGGTCGAACGTCATCATCCCGTAGAAGCCACCCTCCGCGATCACGTCGTGGATCTCGGCGGTCCGCTCCTCGTCGGCGATGCGCTCGGCCACGCGACCGGTGTTGACGAGGATCTCGTGGCTCGGCACGAGGCCGCCGGCGGTGTCCGGCACCAGTCGCTGACAGACGATCCCACGAAGGGCGCCGGCCAGCGTCAGACGGATCTGGTTCTGCTGGTGGGGAGGGAAGAAGTCGATCACGCGGTTCACGGTCTCGGTCGCGTCGACGGTGTGGAGCGTCGAGAGCACGAGGTGACCGGTCTCGGCGGCCTGCAGCGCGGCCCGGACGGTCTCCGTGTCCCGCATCTCGCCGATCAGGATGACGTCCGGATCCTGCCGGAGCGCCGCGCGGAGCGCCGAGAGGAAGCTCTCGGTGTCGTTGCCGACCTCGCGCTGATCGATCGAGGCCAGGTCGTCGTCGAAGAGCACCTCGATCGGGTCCTCGATCGTCACGACGTGGCACGGCCGGGTGCGGTTCAGGTGCTCGATCATCGCCGCCAACGTCGTCGTCTTCCCCGAACCCGTCGGGCCGGTGACGAGGACGAGCCCGCGCGGCTCGTCGCTCAGCCCCCGGATCGTCTCGGGCAGGCGCATCTCGGCGAACGTCGGACCGCCGAACCGGAGCTTGCGGAACACCATGCTGAGCGACCCGCGCTGACGGAACACGTTGGCGCGGAACCGCCCCACCCCGGGCACCGAGTACGCGAAGTCCACCTCACCGGCGTCCGCGAGTCGGGCGCGGCGGTCCTCCGGGACGATCGCGGCAGCGATCCGCTCGGTGTCCGCGTGGCCGAGCCTCGGGCCGCCCTCGATCGGCGCCAGCACGCCGGTCTCACGGATCTTCGGAGGGACGCCGACCTTGATGTGCAGATCGGACGCGTCCCGCTCCACGACCAACCGGAGCCATGCGTTGAACCCGGTCAGCAGGTCCACGGCGGCGTCTGCGTGCGCGGACGTTCCCTCCATCTCCCCTGTGGTCAACACGCGTTGATCCTCCCTCGGGCGCGACGAGATGCCGGACCGCCGACGGCGGTCCCTACATCCGCTTGTATCGGCGACCGCCCGTGCGGTCCTGAGCGCTCGAGGGGGAGTTCCGCCCGCGGGCGACCAGCCGGCACACCCCACGCTCGGCCAGCGGCGCGAACTCGGCGAGCGCGAGCGGCGGCTTGAGGCCGCGGAGCATGCCCTCGATCAGCCCGCGGTGGATCGCGCAGACCAGGTCCCGATGGTCGTCGACCAGGTCCCGGAACGGGCAGGCGCGGAGCGACACCTCCACCGTGGCCGGCGTCAATCGTCGGAAGCGGGGATCGAACCCCGCTCGTGCCATCGCGTCCTGGAGGATCGCGAGGTTCCGCCGCGACGGCAGCCGGGTTCCGGGCTTCGGTCCGCCCTGGACGACCAGGTACTCCCCCCATTGCCGCGCCAGCTCCTGCGCCCGGTCCCGCGAGCGCTGGCCCGTCAGCAGGCCGGCGAGGATCTCGGCGAGCAGGCGGTAGTCGCCGAGCTCGGGCTCCTCGCGCACGGCGACGGTGTAGAGGGTCTGGGGGCGGCCGACCGTCGCACCCTTGCGGATCTCGCTCTCGACCAGGCCGACCTCCTCGAGCCGCCGCAGGTGCGGGCGCAACGTGTTCGGATGCAGCGACAGGCGGGTCGACAGCTCGCGGACCGACACCGGCCGGCCGGACAGGCGCAGGTACCGGTAGAGGCGGAACCGTGTGTCGTCCGCGAGGGCCTTGTGGACCTCGAGGGGCGTCGGCTCACGGGGCATCGACGGCTCCGCGGACCGGCCGTACCATGGATGGGAACCCCACGGTTCGCACGGTCCTAATCTTGCATATCCCGAAGGAGCACGCCCATGGTGAACGAGGAGCAGGTCCGGCAAGCGCTCCACACCGTCATGGATCCCGAGATCGGCCGGCCGATCGACGACCTGGACATGGTCGAAGACGTCCGGGTGGACGGCGACACGGTCCACGTCGACGTCCTGCTCACGATCGCGGGCTGCCCGCTCCAGGACCGCATCACCGGCGACGTGAAGGCGGCCCTGTCGCCGCTCGGCGTGACGCGGGTGGAGGTGGGGATGCGGCCGATGAGCGAGCAGCAGCGCGCTGCGCTCGTCGAGAAGCTCCGCGGCCCCGGGGCGGTGGCCGCCCAGATGCAGCAGCGGACCTTCTTCACCGACGGGTCGACCAGCGTGATCGCGGTCGCCTCGGGCAAAGGCGGCGTCGGCAAGTCGAGCGTGACGGTGAACCTGGCGGTCGCGCTCGCGGCGGAGGGACACCGCGTCGGCGTGCTCGACGCCGACGTCTGGGGCTTCTCGATCCCGCGGATGCTCGGGGTCTCGGGCCAGCCGGTCGGGTTCAACGACATGATCCTGCCGCTCGAGTCGTACGGCGTGAAGGTGATCTCGATGGGCTTCTTCGTCCCCGAGGAGACGCCGGTCATCTGGCGGGGACCCATGCTCCACAAGGCGATCGAGCAGTTCCTCGGCGACGTCTACTGGGGCGATCTGGAGTTCCTGCTCGTCGACCTGCCGCCGGGGACCGGCGACGTGTCGATCAGCCTCGCGTCGTTCCTGCCGGGCGCCTCGATGCTCGTGGTCACGACCCCGCAGGAGGCCGCCCGGCGCGTGGCCGAGCGGGCCGGCAAGATGGCCGAGCGCACGAACCTGCGCCCCGTCGGGGTGATCGAGAACATGTCGAGCTTCGTCTGCCCGCACTGCGGCGAGGTCACCCGGATCTTCGGTGAGGGAGGCGGCACGGAGGCCGCGCGCACGCTCGGCGTCCCGCTGATGGCCGAGGTGCCCCTGATGGTGGCCCTGCGCGAGGGTGGCGACACCGGCACCCCGATCGTGGTCTCGGACCCGGACTCCCCCGCCGGGGCCGCCTTCCGCGAGGCGGCCCGGAGCCTGGCTCAGGCCGTGAGGAGCAAGGTGGGGAAGCCGCTCACCTTGCTCGCCGGTCCGGGCGCGCCCGCCGGACACGGGCACGCGCACTAGGTCGGGGCATCGGCCCTCAGGGCATCCGGCTCCCGCGGACGCGACCGAGCCCGGATCGCCCAGATGGCCAGGGTCGTCAGGCACACGATCGAGACCGTGAGCCCGGTCCACTGGCTCCCGGTCATGCCGAAGAAGCGCTTGTCGACACGGAGGAAGTCCTCGAGCACCCGTGTCGCCCCGTACCAGGCGCCGAACGTGAGCGTGAGGACGCCGAGCCGACGGGGGCTGCGGGACAGCAGGTAGAGCAGCAGGAACAGCAGCGTCACGAGGATCATGTCGTACAGGGCCGTCTGGTGGACCCCGGTGCCGGCGCCGAGCTGCTCTCCACCGGGCCCGGAGAGCGTCGCGTTCGTGGTCGTGAGCATCAGCTCCTTGCCGCCCTGCAACGTGGTGCGACACATGTCGGCGACGCAGCTGAACCCGGCGGGCGTCCCACCCCCGTACTGCCACGCCAGCAGCCAGCTCGTCGGCTTGCCAAGATGGTCGCCGATGATGAGATCGCCGATCCGTCCGAAGGCGATGCCGAACGCGAGGCCCATCACCGCGCCGTCCAGCACCTGGAAGAACGAGTAGCCGTAGCGGCGGATGTTCGGGATGTTCACGAGCACCGCGCCGGCGATGCCGCCGAGGAGGCTGATGCCACCCTCCCAGATGCGGAGGGCGTCGAGCGGTTCCTCCAGCTCGGACCAATGCCCGATGACCCAGAACAGGCGCGCGCCCACGATCGCGCCCACGAGCACCCAGAACAGCATCGTGTTGATGTGGTCGACGGTGACCCCCCGCTTCGGGCCCTCGACGCTCCAGATCCAGGCGCCGAACAGCACCCCGACCGCGATGCCCAGCCCGTGAGGCGAGATCGCGAAGTCGCCGAACAGGTGGATCCGATCGAGGACCGGCCAGCCGATCGTCCCGAGGAGCGAGATCACGGGCGCGAGTCTACCGGCCGTCCCCCGTGACGCCCTCCGCGACCGCCCGTCCCAGGAGCAGGCCTCCGGCGACGTCCGCCGGGTAGTGCACGCCGACGACGACCCGCGACAGCCCGACGGCGCCGGCCAGACCGGTGAGCGCCGCGCGAGCCGGGCGCGCCAGACCGACCTCGCGGCCGGCCACCTCGACGAACGACAGCAGGACCGCCGGGTGGCTGCTCGGCCACGACGAGGCCCTCGGCGGGCCGATGAGCAACCGGGTCCCATCCGCGTCGGCCTCGTACGGCCGTGGCCGCTCGAACAGGCGCTTCAGCCCCTGTCCGGCGAGCCAGGTGATGCCCGCGGCCGCGAGGCCCCGCGCGGCCGCCTGCCGGTGACCCCTGGCCGCCAGCACGGCCGCGCCACCCACCGACGCCCAGATCGACCCGAGCTCCGTGATCGCCGAGGCGACGCCGTCCACGCGCTCGTCCGCGACGCCGTTCACCGCGCGGAAGACGCGCTCGTCCGACCGGCGGGCTCGGCCGCCCGAGACGGCTATCCCGACGGCCAGCGCCGCCCCGCCGAGGCCCACGACCCTCGCCACCCTGCGCGCGTCCACGGCCGCCAACTCTACGCGAGGTGCACGGCCTCGAGGTGTGCCACGATGGCCCCGGCGACCAGGGAGGCGCGATGCGACGGCACGAGGACTTCGACCCGGGCAAGGACGACGAGGGGCGCGAGCGGAGCGAACCGCAGCCCGTGCCCCGGGGTGGGATCGGAACGCCGTGGATCCTCGGCGGGATCGGTCTGGCCCTGCTCGCGATCTTCGCGATCCAGAACTCGGACAGGGTCGACGTCGACTTCCTGTTCTTCGATGCGCAGGTCCGCGTCGTCGTCGTGATCTTGGTGGCCGCCGTCCTGGGGTTCCTCGTCGGCTGGGCGGTCGGCCGTCCGAACCGCGCCGAGCGCCGGGCGATACGTCGCGGGATGGAGCGGGACTAGGCGCGCCGCTCGATCTCGCGCTTCTGCGCGAGCGTGCCGTGGCGCAGGGCGAGCTGCGCGCCCCCCAGCAGCTGGAGGCTCCGCGCCGCGAAGTCTCCGATGGCACCGCCGCGGAAGTGGTAGTCGACAACGTGCTTCAGAAGGCTGCGGTCCCCGGGGAGGGGCTCGACGGTCGTCGTGACGATCGCATCCAGGAGCCCAGTCAGCATGATGACCGCGCGGCGCGGGGGCTCGAACTCGAGCACCTCGGCCATGACGTGTCCCCGGACCGCCATGAACCGCATGACCGTCGTGTACCGGACGCCCCGCGCCAGCCCTGTCGCCGGGATGCCCTCCACCGACTCGACGTGCCGGTCCCAGTGCGAGAGCTTGCGGGGGTCCGAGACCACGTCCCAGACGCGGTCGGGGGGCGCCTCGATCTCGGCGAGGACCTCGACCAGGCTCACGCGATCACGGTCCCGCTCGTCCAGCCGCGCCACCAGACCAGCTCCTCGGGGCGCAGGCGCACGACCGCCGCGTCCTCGGCCGTCCCAGCGCCCCGGGCGATCCGAGCGGCCGACGGGCCGCCCGAGGTCAGCGCCCGGGGGAAGGTGACCTCGGCACCGCCCCTGATCATCGCCCCGGTCATGTCCCGGGCGCGCCACCACGACGATCGGTCGATCGCGAGCGCCGCCCCCGGTCGTGGGCCGGCCAGTCCCGCCAGCTCGAGCTGTCTCGTCGGGAGCGCCGCGTAGAGCCCGGACCGCTGCACCGTCCACGCGGCCGGCAGCACCGCGAGCCCGTGCGAGCCCTCGAGCGCCAGCGCGCCCTCGCCCCGGTCACCCACCAGCGGTTGGACGTCGTCCGGCAGCCCCTCGAGCGGGTGCCTCCCGGCGCCCGCGGCCCGGAACCGCTCGATCGACGGACGCGCCCTCGGCCACCCACCGATCGTCTCGGCGATGTCGGCGAGGCCCAGAACCGCGGCACGCTCGATGTCGATCGCCGCGAACACGCGTCCGGGGGGCGTCCACGACAGCGGCACGTGCCGGGCGTCGACGGCGTACCCAGCGAAGAACCGGGCGTTCTTCCGCGTGAACCGCGCGGAGGCGCTCGCGAGCGTCGGCGTCGCGGCGACCCCTCGGATCCACGACCCGATCTCGAACAGGTCGTACGTCCGGACGGTTCCGGCGAAGATCACCGCCGCGTCGGCGGCGCGGACCATCCCCGCGACCTCGGGATCGGCGCGCCACGCCCGGGCCTTGGCCGATCCGCGAGCGGTCGTGACCCACACCCGGCCCTCGGAGAGGGCGAACACCATCGGTGTGACGTGCGGCCCGCGTCGGGTCGCCGCGGCGACGTAGCAGAGATCTCCGCGGTCCAGGATCTCCACGACGGCGTGCGGGAGGTGCTCGCTCACACGCCCTCCGGGAACGGGGCCTCGAGCGGTGGGCGCGCCAGCATCAGCCCGATCCAGCCGACGTGGCACACCAGACCGGCGAGCACGCCGCCCGACCACACGGCGAGCGCCACCCACGCGGCCCCGCCGACGACGGCACCCCCGAGGATCGCCAGGTTGCGGCTCGGTGCGTTCGCGACGACGAACCCGGCCCACGCGAGGCCCGCGGCGAGCCCCACGGCGTCGAGCCTGGCCTCGAGCTCGGCCAGGAACAGACCGCGCCAGAACAGCTCCTCGCCTGGCACCAGGAGGAGCGCCGACAACGCCAGCACGGCGCCGATCGGGCGCGGGCCGCGCCGCCCGTACATCGCGACGGACTGCTCGCGGAACGCGTCCCACCGCGGCGCGACGATCGCGACGAACGCCCGCGTTGCGAGGTACAGCGCCACGGCCGACGCGAGCCCGACCCCGGCCGCCGCGAGCGCCGATACGTCCTCGGCCACCTCGGGTCGGCCGGTGAGGAGGGCGGCGAGCCCCATGGCGACGAGGACCGGCGTCATCGTCGACCAGACGCTCGCCCCCCGGCTCGAGATCCACCACCACGCAGCTCCCTCCGCGACCAGCCCGAGGAGCATGAGCGCGAGGTTCATCGGCTCAGGGGAGGAAGCGGACCTTCGCCGCGAACTCGGCGGTCATCGCCGTGATCACCGCCAGATAGAAGAAGCCGGTGGCCGCCTGCACGGCCGACGAGCGCGGTCCCTTCAGCGCCGAGCGGATCAGGATCGCGATGAGCAGGGTCGTCCCCGCCATGCCGAGCGCGATCCACGCCGCGAGCCCGGCCGAGGTGAGCAGCGGGTTGAACTGCGAGTCGTCGGCCGTGGCCCCGAACCCGCCCAGCAGTAGCGCCGCGATCTCGAGCCCGACCGAAACGAGCAGCACCGTGGTGAAGCGGTTGATCGGCGCCCGGGTCAGCCCCCGGTCCGTCAGGTACCAGTGCCCGAGCAGCAATCCCGCCATCACCGCGCCGAGGAACGCCCCCCCGGCGAGCAGCTGGATCGCCGCGACCACGCTCGAGCCCTCGGCCGTTCCCGCCATCGCGATCAGGAGCGCCACCGAGACCGGAACGGACACGAACCCGAGGACTCGGGCGGCCGCCTGCCACGGCGTGAACAACAGCACGACCCACGCGAGGATCAGGACGGTGAGCACGGCCGCCAACCGGAGCGACCACCGTCCGGCGTCGTCGCCCGCGACCAGCCCCACCGAGATCGAGTACCACATGCTGGCCGAGAGCACGAGCAGCACCATCCCGGTGAGCTTGAAGAACCCGCGCCGCACCTCGCCCCACAGCGGGGTGAGGAACAGCAGCCACAGGCTGCCGGCCACCGTCTCGGCGAGCACGAGGGCGGTCACGCCCGCCGGTCCCGTCATCGGAGCTGCCCCATGCCGGACCAAGGGTACCGGCGCGGGGGCGTCCGCGGGCCCACCGGGTACGCTGGAGCCCGTGTCCAACTGGCGCTCCTACGACGCCGTGGCCGAGACGTACGAGCGGATCCACGCCCCCCGGCTCCTCCAGCCAGCGCGCGACCTGATCCAGGCGGCCGACCTACCCGCGGGCGGCCGCGTCCTCGACGTCGGCACCGGGACCGGCATCGCCGCGGCCGAGGCCGTCCTGGCGGTCGGGGACGGCGGCTCGGTCGTCGGGGTCGACGGCTCGACCGGGATGCTGGCGGTCGCGCGCCGCGTGCGCCCGCAGGTCCGCACGATCGCGGCGGTCGTCATCGACCTGCCCTTCCGTGGCGGGACGTTCGACGCCGTCGTCGGCAACTTCGTCATCGCGCACTTCACGAAGTACCAGACCGCGCTCCACGACCTGTTGCGCGTCCTCCGGCCCGGTGGCCGGCTCGCCATGACCGCCTGGTCCGATGGGCAGGACGAGCTGACGCGCACCTGGCTCGAGCTGGTCTGGAGCGTCGTGCCGCGCGACGTCCTCGAGGCCGCGATGGCAGATGCGA
>DASTHN010000030.1:0-5278 GCA_035718185.1 Actinomycetota bacterium | reverse complement strand
TGCTCTTCACGCTGCCGTTCGTGGTCGTCGGCGTGTCCCTGAACGTCGCGTTCCCCTCGTGGTTCGACGTCGGCGGCCCGTCGGACATCCTGCGGGTGATCTCGATCGTCGTGCTGATCCCGGGGGTCGTCATCTGGATCTGGTCGGCTCTGTCGGAAACCTTCGGACCCGCCTGGGACCGGTAGCGCAACACGGTCATGATCCCCTGGCTCTCGTGGCGTCGCCCACGGATCGCCCTCCCCCCGGGCCGCGACCTCGGTTCAGCCGGAGCCGAACAAGTGCGGGTCGGTCAGGTGCAGGTGGTCGTTCAGGAAGCGCACGCGCCGCCGGTCGCCGTCGACCTCGACCGAGTTGAGCGAGGCGTTCTCGGGGATGAAGAACATCTCGTGGTCGATCCGGAGGATCGGCGCGACGTAGGCGTTGATCACCCCGCCGTGGCAGACCACGATCACGTTGCCCTCGGGGTGGCGTTCGAGGATCCGCTCGATCGCCCCGCCGACTCGGGCGCGGAAGGGCTCGAGCTCCTCGGCGCCCGGGGCGTGGCGCCAGATCGGCTCCTGGTTGCGCACGCGGAGGAGCATCTGCTCGTCGGCGAGGATCTCCTCGAACCCCTTTCCCTCCCACTCGCCGATGAACGCCTCGACCAGGTCGTCATCGAACGCGACCTCGATGCCCGCCGCCTCGGCGAACGGCGCCACGGTCTCGCGCGTCCGCCGCAGCGGCGAGGCGTAGACGGCCGCGGGGCGGTCCATCGCGAGAAGCCGCATCGCCAGCAGGTTCGCCTGCTCGCGCCCGCGCTCGCCGAGCGGCGGATCCCACTGCGGCCCCCGCGGGCTCGGCGAGAAGTCGCTCGAGGAGAAGTCGGACTCGCCGTGGCGGACGAGGTACAGGACGCGCCCGGTCACGACGCCGCCTTCCGGCGCCGGCGGGCCTGACGTCGGGCGAAGGCGCGGGCGAAGGCCTCGACCTGGTCCCGGCGCCACACGCGGCCGGACGCCAGGTGCTCGAGCGGTTCGGGGAACGAGCCCCGGTCGACGTACGTGATCACGCGGCGGCGGTCCCAGCCGAGCATCGCCGCGGCCTCCGAGACCCCGACGAGCGCCGGGGTCACCTCGACCGTGAGCGTGGCGTCCGTGCCTGCCAACCGGCGCAGGGCGCCCAGACATCCCTCGCGCGTCTTCGCGCGAACCTGGTCCGGAACGCCGGCGAGCTGCCCGAGCCAGCCCTCGGGCGTCTGGTGCAGGACGGCGCGGACCTCACGGCTGGGCACTGCGCCGATGATAGCGAGCGGCCTACCATCCGCAGCAGGGCAGGATGTAGCCGCACGCCGGGCACCTGTGATGGGCGTGCTCGGGCTCCATCGGGTGCCCACAGGCATCGCACGGCGGTCGCTTCGACTCGGGCGCCGGGCACGTCACCGGCGGCTCGATCCGGCTCTCCATGGCACTCGATGCTAGCCCGCGGTGTGGCGCGATGTGCCGGTTCGACCTCAGATCTCGTCCGCGTGCCACTTCCCGCGCGTGCGGTTCAACTCGACGCGCCAGCAGCCCTCGTGCCAGTGCCGCCGCTCGTCCGGCTCGTCCTCCGGCACGACGACGAAGTGCCAGACCATCGGCCGGATCTGGAGCTGGCAGCCGGGGCACACGTATGGCTTCTCGTTCGAGACCCGCCGGACGTCGGCCCACGGCACGAGCGCCCACATCGGCGCCTGCCCCTGCGGGCGTCGGAGCGGTTCGAGCGGCTCCTCGGGCCGGCGCTTGTGCTTGCGCGGCACCTCAGGCTCCCGCCACACGGCGCACGAACGGGCCGGCGTGCTCCGCCAGGCCGGCGCCGACCTCGCCCGCGTCGGCCTTGACGCCCCGGACGTTGAAGGAGTGATCCCCGCCCTCCAACCGGACCAGCGTCGCCCGGTCACCCAGCCGTCGGAGGACCTGCGCGAGCACCTCGGGCTTGGCGAAGGGGTCGCGCGTGCCCTGGAGGAAGAGCATCGGCACGGCGATGCGCGCGAGGTGCTCGGTGCGAAGCCGGTCGGTCTTTCCCGGCGGGTGGAGCGGGTAGCCCAGGAACACCAGGCCGGCCGCGTCCATGCCGTCGGCCACGCACATCGAGGCGATCCGCCCGCCGAGGGATTTCCCGCCCACGAGCACCGGAACCGAGCCGGCCATCGCGCGGACCCCCGTGAACGCCTCGTTCCACGCCGCCCGCAGCGAGGGCTCGGGGTCGGGCGCCCGGCGTCCCGCGTTCATGTAATGGAAGTCGAAGCGCGCCGTGGCGACCGAGTGCTCGGCCATCGCGCGGCAGAATCCCGCGAGGAACGGGTGGTCCATCCCCGCGCCCGCGCCGTGCGCGACGACGAGCCATGCGACCGTGTCCTTCGGGGCGATCCACACGGCCGAGACCGCGCTCCGGCTTTCGCCCAGGCCGCCACGTACTTCCGGCGCGTCCATGTGAGAATCCTCCCAGAGATGACGGGGACGCTCTATGTCGGCACGTCCGGCTTCTCCTACGACGAGTGGAAGCACGGCGTCTTCTACCCGGAGGGGCTGAAGAACCGCGAGATGCTCGCGTACTACGCGAGCCGGTTCCCCTCGGTCGAGATCAACTACACGTTCCGGCGCTACCCGAGCGAGAAGTCCCTCACCACCTGGCGCGAGCAGACCCCGGAGCACTTCCGCTTCACCCTGAAGGCGAACCAGCGGATCACCCACTTCAAGCGCCTCGCGGATGCCGACGACGACGTCCGCGACTTCCTGACCGCGGCGAAGGTTCTGGGCGAACGGCTCGGCACGGTGCTGTACCAGTGCCCGCCCAGCCTGCACTACGACCGGGGCCTGATCGAGGCGTTCGTCGGGTACCTGCCGCCCCAGCCGCGCGCAGCGATGGAGTTCCGGCATCCCTCCTGGCGCGAGGCGCGTGACCTGCTGCTCGAACAGGGTGTCGCCTGGTGCGTCGCCGAGACCGATGAGCAGGACCCCCGCCCCGAGGACCTGTCCTGGGAGCCGTTCGGGTTCCTGCGCCTGCGCAAGACGGAGTACTCGGACGAGGAGCTGAGGGCCTGGGCCGATCGGATCGGTCCGGCGCTCGAGGCCGGCCACGACGTCTACTGCTACTTCAAGCACGAGGACGAGGGCGCGAGCACCAGGATGGCCGAGCGGCTCCCGCTCGCGCTCGAGCTCTAGCTCGTTTTCCGGTCACCGAGATCCCCGGTCCAGCCTTCCCTGCCGTCTAGAGCGGACGTAGAGCGCCTGCGGGGCGCCCCTGGAGGAGGGGGTGTGAGGCTGCCCGTGACGCGGGACCTCGGACGGGCCGGGGTCACAGAGCGAAGGAGGTGCGTCATGGCGGTGAGCAGAGCGATCTCGGTGACGGAGCCCGTCGCGGTTCCGGGCGGCCGGACGAAGCTCGAGGACGTGGTGGCCTGGCTGTTCGTTTCCATCCTCCTCGGCGTGGCCGCGGGAGCGCTCATCCACAGTCTCGCGCAGGCCGGGAACGAGGCCACCCGTGTGGCGCAGATCCAGTCCTCGCGTGCCAAGGCCACGGTGCGGGCGTACGAGCAGGCATGGGCGTCGCTGCAGCCGACCGATACCCGGGTGCGCGTCACCGGCACCGGCCCCGGCCTCGCGTGGGTCGCCGAGCAGCAGGTCGACTGGGCCGAGAACGCCGTCACCGGCACCGGCCCCGGGTTGGCCATGGTGGCGGAGATGCAGGCCGGGTACGGAACGACGAGCGAGCCGACGGGCACGGGGCCTGGGCTCACGCACCTCCGCGAGCCCGTCGGTCCGGAGGTGGCGGTGATCGGCACACCCTGAACACGTTCGGGATCGGCGGTGGAGGGCCGGTACCCTCCACCGCCGCAGACACGCTCTGGAACGACGCGGAACGGCTTGACGGTAGGGCCCTCACGCGTGACCATCCGACCCTCGCCCACGCGGCACGGATCGGAGGAGAGGTGGAGTATCGGCTCCTCGGGGCGTTCGAGGTGGTCTCGAACGGCACCCACGTCGAGCTCGGACCGCCCAAACAACGGGCGGTCCTCGCCGTCCTGCTCCTGCATGCCGGAGAGGTCGTCTCCACCGACCACCTGATCGAGCAGGTGTGGGGTGACCACCCGCCGAGGACCGCAGCACACTCCGTCCAGCTCTACATCTCCGACCTGCGCAGGTCGCTCGAGCCCGTCGGGCAGGAGATCGCGATCGAGACGCGGGCGCCCGGGTACCTGCTCCGTGTCGGAAGCGAGTACATCGACCTTCGGCGCTTCGAGCGGCTCGTCGCGGAGGGGGGCCGCGCGAGCTCGGACGGAAACGCCGCCGAGTCGGTCTCGAGGCTCGAGGAGGCGCTCGGTCTGTGGCGGGGGTCACCGCTCGCCGAGTTCGCCTATGACGAGTTCGCGCAGACGGAGATCCGCCGACTGGAGGAGCTCCGCCTCCACGCGATCGAGGAGCTCGCCGCCGCCGAACTCGAGCTCGGGAGGACCCAGGACGCGCTCACCGCCCTCGATGCGGCGCTCGCGCACGATCCGCTCCGCGAGCGAGCTCGCGAGCTCCAGATGATCGCGCTGTACCGCGCGGGCCGCCACGCGCAGGCGCTCCGCGCCTACCAGGGCTTCGCGACCCTCCTGGCAGAGGAGGGCCTCGACCCGTCGCCCGCGCTCCGTCGGCTCCAGGAGCGGATCCTCCTGCACGACCCGACGCTGGCCCCCGTCGCACCATCCAGCGGCCAGGCGCGGAACCCGTACAAGGGCCTGAGCGCCTTCGACGAGGAGGACGCGGACGACTTCTTCGGCCGCGGCGAGCTCGTGGAGCGACTCGTCGCCTCGTTGGCCGGCGGGGCCCGGCTGGTGGCCGTGGTGGGCCCGTCGGGGGGTGGCAAGTCCAGCGTCGTCAACGCCGGCCTGATCCCCGCGCTCCGGGGCGGTGCGGTTCGCGGCTCCAAGCGATGGGCGATCGCCCGGATCCTGCCCGGCCGCCGCCCCCTGGATGAGCTCGGCGTCGCGCTCGCGGGCGTGGGGGTGAGCGGGGCCCGGGAGCAACCCCTCGAAGCGCTCGCGGAGGTGGCACGGGCAGGGTGCGGATCCGGCCGGGACCTCCTGCTCGTCATCGATCAGTTCGAGGAGGTGTTCTCTGCCGCCGGCGAGGCCGACCGGGACCGCATCCTCGACGCGCTCTCGACGTTGAGCGAGATGAAGGACGGTCACGCGCGGGTCCTGCTCACCCTTCGCGGCGACTTCTACGACCGGCCCTTGCTGCATCTCCGCTTCTCCCGCGTCTTCGTGCCGAACGTC
>DASTHN010000029.1:0-2087 GCA_035718185.1 Actinomycetota bacterium | reverse complement strand
GTCGAGCTGCCGACGGCCGTCGGCGCCCGACCCGCGGTCGCCGGTGGCGTCGTGTACGCGCTGTCGGTCCGCGGCGTCCTGTATGCGGTCTCGGCGTCCACCGGTGCGAGGCTCTGGAGCGTCCGCGTCTGGGATCCGGAGGCGAGGGACGAGTACCTCTGCTCCGAGGGCGTGTGCCCCGGGCCGTCGGTCGCGAACGGCGTCGTCTACGTCGGATCGCCCGGCCGCGACCGGTACCGGTACCCCGGCAAGCTCTTCGCGCTCGACGCGGCGACCGGCCGGCAGCTGCTGGAGCGCAACGTGTCGCGCCAGGTGATGAGCACCCCCGCGGTGGCCGACGGGATGGTGTTCGTCGCCTCGCTGGACGGGAAGCTGTACGCGTTCGGCGCTCCGGGTCTCGTGCCCGTCGACGTCGCCAGGCCGAGGGTCGCTTCACTGACGATCGACGCGAGCCTGCTGCCGGACGAGACGCACGAGACCGACGCGATGACGGGGAGCTGGGATCGCGTGGTCTCGGGCGGGCTCGGCCGCTGGGCGAACGCCACGGCCGCGTCGACGGCCGAGTTCGACGGCAAGCTCTACGTCGGCACGCAGGCCGCGGCGGGCTCCGAGCGCGGGGCCGAGATCTGGCGCTCGGCGGAAGGCGTGACCTTCGAGGCCGTGGTCGTCGACGGCTTCGGCGACCGGGAGAACCGGACGATCGAGCTCGCCGTGCACGGGGGTCGTCTGTGGGCGACCACCTCGAACCTGGACGGCTTCCAGGTCTGGAGCTCCGACGATGGCAGCACGTTCGAGCGGGCCGCCTCGGCCGAGCGCCCCTCGGCCGAGCACGCCACCCCGGTGGTGTTCGGCGAGCACCTGCTGCTCCTCGTCGACGACGAACGGAACGGCGCCGAGATCCTGCTGCTTGGCGGCGACGGGACCTTCCGGACGGTGGCCGAGGGTGGGCTCGGCGACGGCGCGAACACCGGGTTCGTGGCGATGCCCTCGTGGCCGGACAAGCACGGCGTGGTCTTCCGCGACTCGCTGTACGTCGGCACCGTGAACGAGTCGGGCGGGGCGATCTGGCGCTCGACCGACGGCTCCCGATGGGAGGCCGTGGCGTCCGAGGGTCTGCGCGATCCCGGCAACGTGGCGCTGATCCCGCAGCTCGTGTTCCGGGACCGGCTGTACGCGGTGAGCCGCAACAGCCACGGCCTCGAGGTCTACCGGACGGCCGACGGCGAGCGGTGGGAGCGCGTCGCCGCCGACGGCCTGGGCGCCGGGCCGCAGCGGAACGTGACCGGTTCGCTCGCGGCGGTGGGTGACCCGCCGACGCTGATCCTCGTCACGCGGAACGTCTCGCAGGTGCGCGTGATGCCGGACGGCTCCCCGCTCGAGGTCGGGGTCTCCGGCGGGTTCCAGGTCTACCGCAGCGCCTACGGCGGTCGGTGGGCGAAGGTCGCGCGTGACGGCCTGGGCGACCACCACGCCAACGCCGGCGCGATCGTCGAGGAGGGCGGCGTCCTGTACCTCGCGGCCCAGAACTCCCGCGAGGGCGACGCGGTGTGGCGCTCCACGGACGGGCGGACGTGGGAGCCGTTGTTCCGCGAGCCGAAGGCGACGCCGCTCACGACGGAGGTCCGCATGACGGTGTTCGACCGCCACCTGCTGGTCCTGCACGGCGACCTGGCGCGAGGGCTCTCGGCGTGGCGGTACCTGCCCGAGGTCCCCGTGACGCCCGGGGCACCGCCGGCAGTGCCGACAGCCAGCCCAGCGCCCGCGGCGGACGCGACGGGCGATGAGACCGCCACCTGGGTGGTCGTCGGGCTCGGCGTGCTGATCGGGCTCGGCATCGTGGCCCTCATCGTCTGGCTGGTGCGACACGGCCCGCGCCCGAGGAGACTGCACCTGCGTCACGGTCACGTCTGACGCCGGCCTCACGGAGAGAACGGGCCTCGCGTAGCGGGGCCCGTTCTCTCACCGGCCATGGAGCGCGCGGTATCTGACCGCGGGACTATCCCCCCGCTCCCGGGAGCTTCCACAGCTCGCGCCCGCGCGCGGGAGCCGCGGCGTTGAAGAACACCGCCTTGTCCAGTTGCGTGATC
>DASTHN010000028.1:0-12998 GCA_035718185.1 Actinomycetota bacterium | reverse complement strand
GTCCATCCCCCGGTCCGTGAGCTCCCGATAGATCCGCACGGCCGCGAGCGAGCGGCCGCAGCGCGGGCAGAAGTGGAAGAAGTCTTCGCACGGCGTCTCGCACCAGGGGCAGCGCGTGACCTGGATCCGGCGGTCGGGCTCCAGGCCTGTATCGGCGAGGGCGTCGATGTACCCCTTGCCGTAGTCCCACTGGATGTACTCGTCCTCGCGCACCTCGAACGCGGGCTCGTGCATCCGGGGCTCGCCCGTCTCGAGCATGTGCTCGAGGTTGTCCTTCAGGAGCTCCCACTCGTAGTAGTGGTTCTCGCCGCAGTCCGGGCAGGCGATGACGACGCCCTTCACGCCCTGGGCGTGGAAGACGCGCCGCATGCCACCCAGGTCATCGAGGTCCGCGCGGACGTCCTCCTCTTCGCGGATGTCGAGCGGCTCGAAGGAGGCCTCGTCGCGGTCCCGGTCCTCGCGATCGTCGTCGCCGGGGTCGAGCGGATCGTTCATCTAGTCCTCATCATCCCCGAACGAGAAGGTCTTGAACGCCTCGGCGTACTCCACACCGGCCTCCTCGCCAAGCTGCCTCGCCCGCTCGCGGACCCACGGCGCCGACGCCTCGGCATGTTGCGACTGGTGCGCCGCCAGGGCCGCGAGCTTCGTGTCGATCGTTGGCGTGATATCCACATACGTATCGGCGCTCTCGCTGCCGAGCCACAGGTTCGGGATCTCGAAGGGCTCGAGACCCTCGTCGAGCAGCTCGGGGAACTGCGGCCGGCTGGGGGCGTCGGGCATGACCGCGCAGAGCGCCAGCGTGCCCGCCTGCTTGTGGTCCCAGTGGTTGATGTAGCGGTTGCCCGACCACAGGCGGGATGGGTCGGGCGCGACGATCACCTCGGGCCGGACCCGTCGGACCACGCGGGCGACCGCCCGCCGGGTCTCGAGGTTCACCTCGAGCTCGCCGTCGCGGAAGCCGAGGAAGGCGAGGTCCTTCACGCCGAGGATCTCGGCGGCCGCGCGTTGCTCGGCCTCGCGGACGACCGCGAGCTCCTCGCGCACGACCCCGGGCTCGTTCGAGCCCGCCGAGCCGTCGGTGATCACGCAGTAGTGGACCTCGGTGCCATCGCTCGCCCACGCCGCGATGGTGCCGCCGCACATGTAGTCGGCGTCGTCCGGGTGGGCGAAGATCGCGAGGGCGCTGGCGAACCGCATCGGAGCCCCAGGGTACCGAACGGCCCGGACCTCGCCGCGTCCGCGTGCGCGCCCGAGGACGCCGAGCCGGGATCAGCGCCAGGTCGCGGCGAGCACCCGGAGCCAGTTCCCGCCCATGATGCCGGCCACCTCGGCCTCGGACAGGCCGCGATCCAGGAGAGCCGCCGTGATCAGCGGGACGCCGGCCGGCGTGCCGAGCCCCTCGACGTCGCCCTCGACGACGTCCTGTCCGGCCAGGGCAGGCTCGTCCCAGAAGATCCCGTGCAGGTCCGAGATGCCGTCGTCGGCGCGTGCGTCGACCCGTGGCCAGATCAGGTCCGCGTAGGGCGGCATGCCGTACCAGTGGTCCAGGCCCAGGCCGACGTGCTCGACCCCAGCTACCTCGATCGCGTGCAGGAGATGCCGCAGGAACGCCTCGAACGGCGCGGAACGCTCGCCGGTGAGGAACAGGGGGATCGCGAGGATGCCGATCACGCCCCCGGTCTGGGCGCACCGCAGGAGCTGTTCGTCGGTGAGGTTCCGCGGGTGCTCGCGAACGGCTGCACAGCCGTTGTGGCTGAACACGGTTGGGGCCTCGGCCACATCCATCGCCTCCAGCGTGGAGCGGACCCCGACGTGCGACCCGTCGACGATCATCCCGACCCGGTTCATCTCGACCACGAGACGACGGCCGAACCGGCTGAGCCCGGCGTTCGACTCCTCGATGCACCCGTCTGCGGCCAGGCTCCGCACGTTGTAGGCGAGGCCGGACATCCGCAGGCCGGCCGCGTAGAGCTCCCCTACCAGATCCAGGTCCAGCCCGAACGGCGTCGCGTTCTGCGAGTGCAGGGTCACGCCCAGGCGCCCGGCCGCCTTCGCGGCGTGCACCTCCTCCACCGTCTCGACGAACGCCAGGTCGTCGCGCTCCTGCGCCAGCCGCCGGACCCACGCAACCGTGCGGAGCGCGGTCTGGGGGTCGGGTGTCAGGTCCAGGTACGGACGCGCCATCGCAGACAGGCGCCACGGCGGGTCGATGCTCTGGCAGATCAGGTCCACGCCGCCGGCGCGGAAGTCGTCGATGCCGCGGAGGACGCCCTCGGTCAGCAGGTTCGTGACCATGTCCACGACGACGCCGTCGCGGTGGATCCGCTCGACGCGCTCGTCGTTCATCGGCGCGTCAGTCCTCCTGGTGGACGGCCCAGAACTTCTTCACGGGGGTGAGCGCGCGCCAGGTCGCCGTGGAGCCCTTCGGCGTGATGAGGACGTCCCCGGGACCGACGCGGTGGACGGTGCCGTCGGGCTCCTCGATCTCGACCTCTCCCTCGATGATCACAGCGATCTCGTGGTACGGCAGCTCCATCGGGCCGGTCTCTGCGGCGCGCCGCCAGATGCCGAAGCTGAAGCGCCGGTCGCCGCTGCGGAAGCTCACGACCTCCTCGCCGGGCGGGGTCGGGTCGTCGGCCGGGGTCGGGATGACCTCCCAGCCCAGATCCTCGTGCTCGGTCGCCTTGACGACGCGGATGGCCTGGTCGAAGCTCACGGATCCCTCCTGGTCGGATGCCGCCACAGGCTACGCGCTCGGGCGATCCCTAGCCGATCCCTCGGCGCATGAGGATGTGCGGGCCGATCGGCGCGACGTCGAACACGTCGCCCACGCTCTCGAACCCGAAGCGCCGATAGAAGCCTGCCGCGGGAACCCTGGCCGTGCACCAGACGAGCTCGGCGCCCCGGTCGGTCGCGTGTGCGAGGCACCGCTCGAGCAGGGCGCCTCCGTAGCCCTGCCCACGGACCTCGGGCAGTGTCGCCATCCCCCGCAACCGCCATGCCCGAACGGCATCCGGATCCCAGGGCGGAGGCTCGCGCATCACCGACGCGACGCCGACGAGCGCGTCGTCCTCGAACGCGCCGAGGTGCACGGTGGCCGGGTCGTCGTCGCCGTCGAACACGATCTCCCAGGGCTGTTGATGCGGGCGCAGCAGGTCGTGGCGCAGCTCCCGCGCCGCCCGCAGATCGATCCGGCGAACGCCGATCACCCTGGCAGGATGCGACGCCCGCGCGGCGCGCGTCCACCAGCGTCGACCGAGGCGGGACGGAGGTCTGGCGGCTGCTAGCGCACGGCCTCGAGCGCCGGCGCGGGCTCCCCCGACTCCGGCTCGACGAGGCCCGAGCGCCCCCGGGCGACCGACCCGTGGGCCTTGCCGAGCTGCGAGCGCATCTCGTCCGCGCCGTTGGCGAGCATCGTGGCGGCGCGCGCGAACTTGTTCTCGAGCACGCCCTCCATCGCGCCGAGGAGCGTAGCGACCTCGCGGAGCGCCGCCTGCGCGTCGCCGGCATCCCCGTACCGCGCGACGAGGCTGTGGAGGAACAGCAGGACCGGCAGCGCGGTGGAGTATGGGACGACGATCACGCCGCGCTCGAACGCGTCCGCGTGCGCGCGGCGGATCACCGCGTACGCGGCGTCCGGGACCGCGGCGACCGCCACCGGCGCCGTCAGCGCGGGATCCAGGTACTGGGCGACCTCGCGGGCGCGTGCGGCGACGGCCTTCTCCACGTCGCGGGCGCGCGCCTCGCACTCCGCGGGCTCCTCGGCCGCCTCGAGCGCCTCCAGCTCGGCCAGGGCGGTCCACTTCGAATCCACCGGCAGCCGCCGGCCGTCGGGCAGGAGGAGCCCGAACTCCACGACCTTGCCGTTCACGCGGAAGTCGGTGACGAGCATCCCGGGCGGCAACTCCCTCAGGTGCTGCCGGAGCACGTTCTCGCCGGCCCGCCCCTTCGCCGAGCCGCCCGCGAGCACGGTGGACAGCCGTCGGACGACGTCCCACGACTCGCGCTCGCGCTCGCGCCGCTCGGTCTCACGTAGCGCGAGCTCCTGCAGCGCCCTACGGGCGCCCGCGAGCTCGCCGCGCATCCGCTCCTGATCTCCGTCGCGGACCGAACCGGCGTCCGCCAGGCGCCGCAGCTCCGACGCCTGCACCTCGAGCCGCGCCTCGAGCCGGGTGATGTCCCCGGCCCCGCCCGATGCGGACCGTCCGCGCATCGCCACCGCCGCGGCGCCGAGCGCGGCGCCGAGCGCGAGCCCAACGAGCACGAAGCCGGGTCCGTCCACCTGCGCCTCCTTCGATCGCCGGGTTCCTCCCGTCCGACGGCGATGCTAGGCGGAGGGTCCGACACGCGAGCGCTGCAGCGCGGACGCGAGCGCTACGGCGCCGACGCGCGGAGCTGTGCCTCCAGGCCCGCGACGTCCAGGTGCTCCTTGCGCACGCGGAGATCGAAATAGATGAGCGCCAGCACGAGCGCGAAGAACGGCGTCGTGATCGTCGACGCGATCCCCGCGAGCAGCCCCTTCAGGAGCCAGGCGGCGAACGGCACGGTCAGGACGGCGCTCACGAGGCCGCTGAGGAGCGCCGCGAGGACCAGCGTCCCGAAGACCGGCCAGGAATACCCCGACACCAGGTCCCACGACCGGGACAGCGCGTTCGTCCCGCGCCTGTTCTCCACGACGAGGACCGGCACCGAGACGGAGAACCGCGTCAGGAAGATGAACCCGGGGATGATGAGCAGGATGAATCCCCCCGCGACCGCGAGCGCCGTCAGGATGCTGACGAGCACGATCGGCCAGAAGCGCGCGAGCCCGAAGCGGTAGGACTCGCCGAGGTCGGGCTCCCGTCGGACGAGGATCCCCGCGACGGCCCATGCCACCGCGCCGGTGACCAGGATCGTGAGGAACAGGGACCCGAGACCGATCACGAGCCCGCCGAACCCCGCCCCCACGGCCTCCTCGGCGGAGAGCTCGCCCGCCCGGTCCACCCGCGTGGCTTCGGCCAGGCCGTACTGCAGGATCGAGAGCGGGATCACCACGACGGCGACGAGCGGGAGCAGCGTCCGCCAGTATCGGCCGTACAGGTCGAACGCCGCGGACAGGATCTCGCCGACGCCACGAGGACGGAGCGGTGGTGGCGGGGGAAGATCGGTGGGGCCGCCGGGCTGGCTCATGCGAGGACCTCCTGGGTCGGATCCCCCCAACCTAGTCGGCCGGGCGCGAACTGACGAACGGCGTCGGCGGCGTTCGGGGGCCTCAGCCGGTGATCGCCCGCCGCAGCCGCCACGACGCGAGACCGAACAACACCGCGGTGTACGCGAGCAGGATGCCCAGGTACGGCAGCACGTCCACGAACGAGCCGTCCCGCCGGATCAGCTCGGCGTACCCGTCGATGGCCCAAGCGTGGGGCGTGAAGTGCGCCACCGTCGCCATGGTCGAGGAGAAGAACTCCATCGGGACCATGCACCCGCCGAGCGCCCCCAACCCCAGACCCACGAGGATCCCCAGGCCGATCGCCTGCTGCTCGGTGCGCAGGAGGGAACCGAGGAACATCCCGGCGCCGGCGCCGACGAGCGCGAAGCACACGAGCAGCGACGCGGAACCGAGCGGCTCGCCCCAGTCGACGCCGAACACGATCAGCGAACCGAGCATGATGAACAGCCCCTGCACCATCGCGATGCCGAAGCGCCCGAGCCCCTCGCCGATCACGATCGTCCCGATGGACGTCGGCGTCGACAGCATCCGCCGCGAGAGCCCGAGCCGGCGCGTCTCGATCAAGGCCACCGCGCTGGTCATCGACGTGAGGAACACGAAGAGCAGCAACGTCGAGCTCGCGCCGAGGTCGAACCGACCGAGCCTCGTCGGGAACCGCTCCTCGCCGACCGTGGTCGTGACGACCTCGACCGGGGTGAGGGCCTGCGCCACGACACCCGCGCGCGCGAGGCCTTCGTCCAGCGACCCCGCCCCCTCCGAGACGAACAGCCGGGCCGCTCGGAGCTGCTGGCCCTGCTCGGCGACCGCCGAGCGGACCGTCTGCGACAGCTGCAGGCCGAGCTCGCTCTGGCGAGCGACGTACCGCACCTCCGCGTCCTGTCCCGCGCGGATCGCTGCGTCGTAGCCCTCGGGCACGACGACGCCGGCCTCCAGCTGCCCCCGTTCGACCGATGTCCGCAGGTCCTGCACCGACCCGTACCGCTCCACCTCGACGTCTGGCATCCCCTCCAGCTCTCGCACGAGGTCCTGGCCGAGCGGTCCCGGGTCCGCAGCCACCAGACCGATCCGGGGCTCGAACCCCCGGCCGAAGCTCACGCCGAGCACGAGGATCAACAGCATCGGGAAGACGAACACGAAGAAGATGTTCGAGCGGTCGCGCAGCATCCGTCGGACGTTCACCGCGGCGATCGCGACCGCCTTCACAGCCGCGCCATCCGATCCAGTCGGACGGAGGCGATGGCGGAGGTCACCACCGCGAACACGAGCATCGCGAGCACCGCGGGCAGCACCACCGTCCATCCCGTGTCGCCGGCCAGGTCCGAGAGCCCGCGCAGGAACCACGCCTGCGGGGTCAGCAGGCTGAGCGTGGGCAGGATGCCGGGCGCCTGCGAGATCGGGAAGAACACCCCGCCGAGCATCCCGAGCACCACCGCGATGATCGACTGCCAGTTCCCCGCCTGCTCCGAGGTCTTCGCGAGCGTGGCGACGATCGACATGATGCCGACGGCCGCGAGCACGCCCGAGACCACGAGCAGGGCGACGCCCAGCGGGTTCCCCCAGTGGGCGCCGAGCAGCAGCGACGTCGCCACGATCAGCGTGCCCATCGACAGCGTGCCGATCACGAAGCTGGTGAGCAGCTTGCCACCGAGGATCGGAGCCCGCCCGATCGGCGCCGCGAGCAGGCGCGACAGGGTGCCGTCCTTGCGCTCGTCCAGGAGGCTCGCCACACCGAACTGCACGGTGAAGAACAGGAAGAACACGGCCATGCCGGCCGCGTAGTACGTGGTCGTATCGAGCTCCCTCGTGGTGGCGTTGACGTCGACGACCTCGACGGGGGTCGCGGTCGCGGCGGCGCGTTGCACGAGGGCCTCGAGCGCGGTCGGCGTCTCACCGGGAGCGGCTACGGTCGCCACGGCGACGCGCACCGCGTTGAGGTCGGCCGCGAACCGGCTCGCGATCGACCGCGCGACCTGGGTCCCCGTCGGCTCGTCGACGTCGCCGATCACGCGGATCCGGGCGGCGTCCGAGCCCTCGACGGCCGATCCGAACCCCGCCGGGACGACGAACAGCGCGGAGAGCTCGCCGTCCGCCACCATGCGCCGCCCGTCCGCCTCGGACGCCACCGTCCGTACGCGGATCGCGCCACCCTCCTGGACGGCGGGCAGCACGTCGTCCACGAAGACGGCAGAGACCTGCGAACGATCCTCGTCGACCACGCCGTAGCGGAACGATGTCCCCCCGGTCGAGATCCCGCCGAGGGTCGCGTTGAACACGAACGCGAGACCGAGCGGCACGACGAAGGCCACCATGATCGCCGAGCGGTCCCGCAGCCGCTGGCGGAGGTCCTTCGCCGCGATCAGCAGCGCCACGCGCATCGCTAGTCCCGCAGCGCCTTCCCGGTCAGCTGGAGGAAGACCGCCTCCAGGTCTGGCTCGGTCACCTCGACCGAGCGTACGGCTGCCCCGGCGTCCGAGACCGCCTCCAGGATCGCCGGGAGCGTCTTGCGCGCCTCGTCGACGACCAGCTCGACGTGCTCGTCCTTCGTGCTGACGTGGTGGACCGTCGGCAACGCCCGACAGGCGGCCGCGGCACCCTCGAGGTCGCCGGCGAGCGCGAGGAGCACCTGGTCCCGCTCGCCGACCATGCTCACGAGCTCGCGCCGGGTGCCCTCGGCCTTCAGCTCGCCGAGGTCGATGATCCCGACGCGGTCGCAGAGGCGCTCGGCCTCCTCCATGTAGTGCGTGGTGTACAGGACGGCCATGCCCGCGGCGGACAGCTGGTCGACGCTCTCCAGGATCGCGTTCCGGCTCTGCGGGTCGACGCCGACGGTCGGCTCGTCGAGGATCAGCAGCGTCGGTCGGTGGAGCAGCCCGATGCCGATGTTGAGCCGTCGCTTCATCCCGCCGGAGTACTCCCTCGTCGGATCGCCGGCGCGGTCGGCGAGCGCGACGACCTGCAGGACCTCGTCCATCCGTCGCGCTAGGTCGTCGCCCGTCATGCCGTACAGCCGCCCGAAGAAGCGGAGGTTCTCGCGGCCGGTCAGGTCGGGGTAGATCGCGATGTCCTGCGGCACGTATCCGATCGCCGACTTGGTGGCAACGCTCGTGGTGGTGAGCGGAGCACCCTCGACGAGGACCTCCCCGCCGTCCCGCTCGAGCAGCCCGGCGATCATCGAGATCGTGGTGGTCTTCCCTGCGCCGTTCGGCCCCAGCAACCCGTACGTCTCCCCGGGCGCCACCGAGAACCCGACGCCGTTCACGGCGACCAGGTCGCCGAAGGCCTTGCGGAGGTCACGGCACTCGAGGACGGGTGTGGTCATACGGCCTCCGTCGCAACCCTAGTCCGGATCCCGAGGGACCGCTCGGGGCGTCAGAAGACGGGCGACTCGCGGAGCTTCTCGAGCGCCTCTCGCACGCGTGCGCGCACGGTGGGATCCTCGTCATCGAGCGCGACCGTGAGCGGTTCGAGCGCCGCCAGGTCCCGCGTCTCGCCGAGCGCGATCGCGGCGCGGACGCGGTCGGCCGGGTCCGAGCACCGGATCTCCTTCGCGAGCACGTCGATCCCGACCGTCCCGAGCTCCCCGAGCGCCAGGATCGCGGCCCGGTGCAGCGCGGGATCGTCCCGCTCGGCCGCCTCGATGAGCGCCGGTGCGGCGCGTCGGTCGCCGATCTTGCCGAGGGCCATCGCCGCGCGCTGCCGGACCTCCAGGTCGTCGTCCTCGAGGAGGCGCGTGAGGTGCTCGACGGCGCGAGGGTCCCCCGATGCGGCGAGACCGCAGATCGCCAGCCGGCGGATCCCCGGGTCGCGGTCGGACAGGCCCTCGACGAGATGCTGGAAGCACCCCTCGGTCCCGAGCTCCACCTCGCCCGCTTCGGTCCGAACCTGCATCGTGCACACCCCCGCTCGTCGTCCTGCACCCATGAAGCCATCCGTCGCGGGCCACCGGATAGGGCGGCCGTCCCGGGGCTTGAGGGTCGGACGACGCCGGGTCCGGACCCTAGGGTCTAGGATGGAGCGGTGAGCCCGCCCCCGATCCGGCTGCTGCGTGCTCGCGGCGATCACCGAGAGGCCGGCCGACAGGTGGGACAAGCCTGCGCCGCAACGATCCAGGCCGAGGCTGCCTTCGCTGACGTGAAGGTCCCGTGCGGTCGCTCGCGCGAGGAGCAGCTCGCGCTCGCCGACCGGTATCGGGAGGTGACCGAGGCCGCCTACCCCTGGTATGTGGAGGAGCTCGAGGGGATCGCCGAGGGCGCGGGTGCGGACCCCCGCGGGCTGTTCGCCGCGATGACCGAAGAGATCTGGTACGAGCCCTACGCGAGCCGCCTCCAGGGTCGATGCTCGGACCTGGTGGCGGTGCCGCCGGCCACCGCCGCTGGGGGGGTGCTCGTCGCCCACAACAACGACATGTCGCGGGCGTACCAGGACCAGCTCGTCGCGGTCGAGTGGCGGGTCGACGGCGACCCGGTGGTCCTCACGATCGGGAACGGCCTGTGGATCAGCGCCGGATGGAGCTCGGCGGGCCTCTCGTTCACCGGGAACGAGCTCGCGCCGCTCGACGAGCGGATCGGGGTCCCCCGTGAGATCCAGTTCCGCTCGATGCTCCGGCAACCCACGATGGCCGACGCGATCCGCGAGGGACTGCGTCACGATCGCGCGTCCTCCTACAACCACGTGGTCGTCTCCCGAGCCGGCGAGGTCGTGAACCTGGAGGGCTCGGCGACGGATGCCGAGCTGACGGGCCCGGACGAGCGCGGCACGCTCGCGCACACGAACCATTACGTGTGCGAGCGCATGAAGCGGTACGAAGGCGATCCCTCGTACGTTCCCCACTCGGGCGCCCGCTACCGGCGAGCCCGCGAGCTGCTCTCGGCCGCCGAGCCCGGATCCATCACGGTCGAGCGTCTGCGCGAGATGCTCTCCGACCACCAGGGCGCGCCCGACTGCCTGTGCCGGCACCCCGAGCGCTGGGGGAACTCGCCGATGGGGTCGGCCACCGCGTTCTGGTGCGTCGCGGACGTGTCCCGGATGCGCGTCCTGTTCGGGCGAGGGAACCCGTGCGACTCGGTCGCACAGGAGTACGTCTTCGAGCCGAGCGCCCCGCAGGGAGCGGGGACCGGATAGCGTTGGCGCCGCCGCCACGGCGGCGCGACCACGGACGGGCGGACGCTCGGAGGGAGTCTGCCCGGTCGCCTCGATCGAGGGCCTACCTCGGCAGGTGCCCCTCGACGTCGTCCAGATGCCGGTAGAAGTCCGCGCGCTCACGCAGGTGCGCGATCGCCAGCTTCGCGGTGAGGATCGGGTCGCAGTGCGTGATGTTCGTCTCCGGGTGGCAGCACCCGTGCTCGAGCTCCACGTTCATCGCGCGGCACAGGGCCTCCGTGTCGAAGTCCTCCTGCGAGAAGTCGATCCCGATCGTCGCACCGGTGATCTCGGCCTCCTCCACCGAGAACTCGAACTGCTCGTGACAGCCGGCCTCGGCCTCGGTGAGTGGCACGGAGCGCTCGACCTCCAGCTCGTTCAGCGCCATCGCGAACGCCCAATCGCCCACGACACCGCCGTGGACCGGGATCGGGCACGTCTCGCTGCACTCCACGAGCCGCGTGTAGTAGTCCGATCGCTTGCGCAGGTGCGCAAGGACGAGCTTGCCGGTCAGCACCGGGTCGTTGTGCGTGACGTCGGTGACCAGATCGCAGCTGCCGTGGACCAACTCCAGGTCCATACCCAGCCGGAACTCCTCCAGGCCGAACGGCTCACGCGTGAAGTCGAGCCCCAGCTCCTGCGCGGTCGTGAACGACTCGTCGGTCTCGAACCGCTTCCTCGTGAACACCGCCGCGGGCATCGGTACCACCTCCACTCCGGCGGCCGGCCCGGATGCAGGCCGTCCGCCCATCGGGCGCCACCTCCGCGGTGTCCTGGGTGACTTTGTGAATCCTTTCACAAGATATCGTAGCCCCTCGCATCCCGGCATTCCATCAGTCGTTCTTCCCGTTCCGGACAGGCCGATGTCCCTTCCGATCTGGCGTGTGTCCCCCGTCCGGGTGACGCCCGAGCGGCCGGATGGTGGCGTCCCCACGCCTCGGGTACCCTTTCGCGCGGTTCCGATCGTGGGGTCGGACGTCTCGCTGCACAAGGGGCGCGGTTCGTTGCAGGAACGTGCGGAGCAGGCGGTCGACGCCGCGAGGAGGGCCGGCGCCGACTACGCCGACGCACGGGTCGTGCGCGAGGACTCCGAGTCGATCACCGTGCGCAACCAGGAGATGGAGGGCCTGGACCGCGCGACCACCGAGGGCATCGGCATCCGCGTGCTCGTGGGTGGGTACTGGGGGTTCGCCTCCACCGCCCGGATGGACGCGGCCGAGATCGCGCGAACGGCCGAGCTCGCGGTGCACGTCGCCGAGGCGGCAGCCCGCCTCCCGATGGAGCCGGTCCGGCTCGCGGAGGCCGGGCCCGTCGTCGGCTCGTGGCACTCGCCGATGGAGCAGGACCCCTTCGAGGTCCCGCTCGAGGAGAAGGTCGCGCTGCTCGTCGAGGCGACGCGCCGGATGCAGGCGGTGAAGGGCCTGTCGTTCGCGGAGGCCGCCACGGACCTGTACCGTCGCCGGACGTGGCTCGCCACCAGCGAGGGCACGGCGGTCGACCAGACGATCGTGCACTCGGGCGGCGGGATCGAGGCCAGCGCGATCGGCGACGGCGAGCTCCAGCGACGCTCGCACCCGAACTCCTTCCGAGGCCACATCGCGGCGGCGGGATGGGAGCACGTGGCGCGGCTCGGCCTGGTCGAGGAGGCCGAGCGGACGGCCACCGAGGCCGTCGAGCTCCTGTCGGCGAGGCCGTGTCCGAACGAGGTGACCACCCTGGTGCTCGACTCGGGCCAGGTCGAGCTCCAGGTGCACGAGTCCGTGGGGCACCCGCTCGAACTCGACCGCGTGCTCGGGATGGAGGAGGCCTACGCTGGGTCCTCCTTCGTCCGCCCCGACGACCGCGGGACGCTGCGGTACGGCAGCCCGCTCGTCTCGATCACCGCCGACGCAACGGTGCCGGGCGGGCTCGGCACGTTCGCATGGGACGACGAGGGCGTGCCCGCCCGGCGGGTGCCGCTCATCGTCGACGGCGTCTTCCAGGACTTCCTGTCCTCGCGCGAGACCGCGAGCGTCCTCGGGCTCCCGTCCTCGGGCTCGATGCGGGCGGACGGATGGCAGCACCTGCCGCTGATCCGGATGACGAACATCAACCTCGAGCCCCGCGAGGGCACGCTGGCCGAGATCCTCGGCGACACGAAGGACGGCATCTTCATGTCGACGAACACGTCGTGGTCGATCGACGACAAGCGCGTGAACTTCCAATTCGGCTGCGAGGTCGCCTGGCGGATCGAGGACGGTCGGCTGACGGAGATGTACCGGAACCCCAACTACACGGGCATCACCACCGAGTTCTGGGGCTCGTGCGACGCGGTCGGCGGCCGCGAGGACTGGACGCTCTGGGGCACGCCGAACTGCGGGAAGGGCCAGCCGGGGCAGACCGCCCGCGTCGGCCACGGCGCCTCGCCGGCGCGCTTCCGCGGCGTGCAGGTCGGGGTGCGCGGCTGATGCCGGGCATCGTCGGGCCCGACGAGATCCGCCGCGTCGCCGCCGCGGCGCTCGAGATCCCCGGCGCCGACGGCGTCGAGGTGCTCTTCCTGCACGAGTGGGGCGGGCTCACCCGGTTCGCCTCGAGCTCGATCCACCAGAGCACGTGGCGCGAGGACACCGGGCTGCGCGTGCGCGTGGTCTCGGCCGGACGGACGGGTGTC
>DASTHN010000027.1:0-2215 GCA_035718185.1 Actinomycetota bacterium | reverse complement strand
AGGCGCTCGAGCGCGCCCGGCGTGCGGAACAGCGTCCACCACCCGATGCCCGTCGCGTTCACCGTTGCCTCGTGCCCGGCGTTCAGGAGCAGGACGCACGTGCCCACCAGTTCGTCCTCGGTCAGGCGCTCGCCCTCGTCGAGCACGAGCGCGAGCTGCGAGATGAGGTCCTGGCCCGGGCTCGCCCGACGCTCGCGCGCGAGCCCGCGCAGGTACTCCGAAAACTCGGTGCTCGCGCGGACCGAGTCCTGTTGGGCCTCGAGCGAGGGGTTCAGCTCGTACATCTTGCAGATGTCGGCCGACCACGGTCGGAGCAGCTGGCGGTCCGAGGGGGGCACGCCGAGCATCTCGGCGATCACCGTCACCGGCAGCGGCTCGGCGAGCTCGGCCAGCAGGTCGAACTCGCCGGCCCCGACGACGCGGTCCACGAGCTCGTCCATCAACGCCTGAACCCGTGGCCGCAGCCCCTCGACGTACTTCGGCGTGAACGCCTTCGACACCAGCCGTCGCACCCGCGTGTGATCCGGCGGCTCCATGTCCAAGATCCCCGCATTGATGAGGTCCCAGAACGGGTCGTGCCACCGCGGCGGATCCGGATGCCCCATCTCGGCATGCGTGGCCTTGTGCAGGTAGGTCCGCCCGAACCGCCGGTCGCGCAGCAGCGCGTTCACGTCCTCGTACCGCGAGATCAGGTAGTGGTTCGTGGCCTCGTCGTACAGCACCGGGGCGTGCTCTCGGAGGTGCCTGTAGACGGGGTAGGGGTCGGCGATGAATCCCAGGTCGTCGGGTGCGAACCGGAGCGCGGTGTCAGGCATTGAGGGAATGTAGCGCCGGTCGCGACGAGCGGAGCGCGAAGGGCTCGGTTCCGAAGGCGGAGACCGAGCCCTTGCGACTACCTCGGGTCGTCATCACGGCCAGGCCATACGCATCGACTCCTCCGAAGTCGACGGCTGGCGCCATCCTGCGACGGTGTCCCCGGTCGGTCAAGCTGTCCGTCTCGACGGCTAGACGGTCACCGTTCCCTCGAGCCCGAGGATGCCTTTGAGCGCCTCGATCATCCCGAGGTGTCGAGCGGCGTGGGTCAGATGCCAGCCGAAGTGATCGAGGACCACCCAGTCGCCTTCGTCGTAGAAGTCCGCGGTCGGCAGGAGGAGCTCCGCGTCCGCGATGCTGCGGAGGACCTCCTCGGCCGCGGTGAACGCCTCGCGAGCGTACGAGGCGACCTCCTCCCTGTCAGGCAGACGCAGCGCGGCCGAGGCGTCGTCGTCGAGCCCCATGCCGCTGGCTCCCTTGCCGAGCTCGGTCCCGAGCCCCCAGGCCTGGGCCAGACCCCGCGCATCCCAGATCTGATCTCGGGTCGTGACGCGCTCGAGATCGGGGGCGAGCTCGCCGAGCCTCCCGTGCAACATGTCCGCCCACCTCGCCGTGTGCCACAGGTGGAAGGCGATGGCGGGCGCCTTGGTCCCGGGGCGAGCCCGGAACCGCTCGTCGTCCAGGGCGTCGACCGCCTCCAGGAACGACGTGTGGATGAACGCGATCTCCGCGACGAGGCTCTCGGCGATGGATCGATCCATGGGAGCCTCCCTTCCCTCGCCCAGGACCCTACCTGGTCGTCGAGGGGAGGGCAGGAACGGCTGGCGGCCGGTCACACCCGGAGGTCGCGGAGGCGGGCGGGGTCTGCGGTTGCCGCCTTCAGCTCGACCCGTCCGTCCGTCTCGGGGGCGAGGAACGTCGCGAGCCGACCGGCCTCGTCGCGGGTCTCGGCGCGCTCATCGCGCGTCAGGGGGCGGAAGGGCTCGATGCGGAGCGTCGGTCCCGGGTCCGTCTCGAACAGCCGCCACCGCGCGGCGACGCTCCCGTCGACGAGCACGGATCCCCAGCCGACCTCGGTGAACCGCGGGACGCCCTCGGGGACGATCCGGGTCCGGTCCTTGTGGCCGATCGTCACGTTGTCGTACTCGGGGAGGAAGCGGACCGGCGCCCGGACGTCCGCGTCCGGGAGCGGCGCGCGGGGGACGTCGAAGAGCTCGCGATCGTCCTCGTCGCGGACGATGCGGAGACGAGGTCGGAGACGTTCGAAGACCTCGCCGAGGCCTGGGACGCCCGACCAGTACTGCGCGTCGGCGGCGGAAGCTGGCCCGAACGCCGCGAGGTACCGGAGCACGAGCGTCTCGGGGTCGGGTGCGGGATCCGGCGACGCGCCGAGCCACGCCTC
>DASTHN010000026.1:0-7395 GCA_035718185.1 Actinomycetota bacterium | reverse complement strand
CAGCGCCACCGCCGCCCAGGTGGCGGCGGCCGCCGTCGCGTGCCCACTCGGGAACGAGGGTCCCGGCAGCACCGTCAACGGCGACACGTCCGGACGCACACGCTCCACCGCGATCTTGGCGACGTTCGACAGGAGGAACTGGCCCCCGACCACGACGAGGAAGAAGACGAAGGCGGTTCCACGGTTCCCCCGCCGCATCGCGGAGACGGACGTGGCAAGAGCGACGATCACCACGCCGATCGTGCTTCCGGCCTCGGTGATCCATCCGAGGATGTCCCAGGACATCGGCGTCCCGTTGGCCGCGGCCCATCGCGTGACGGCGAGGTCCGCGTGGACGACCCCGCTGTTCGAGCGGATCATCGCCACGAAGACACCGAAGACGACACCCGTGATGGCGACCGCGGCTAGCGCCATCGTCAAGCCGAGCCCTGTCGCTGCATCCGGGTCGAGGCGGGCACGCAGGAACCGCCGCACGTCGGGTTGTTCGGCGAGCCGGGCCCCGATCCGTCGTGATGCGGCTCGTGCGGGGTCAGCCTGAGGCAGGGAACGAACGACCCCGGCCCAGACGAGGCCGACCACCGCGCTCACGGCGGCGAGGATCAGGAGTTGAACCATGCTGCCCCACCTCACGGACCCGGCCGAAGATCGTCGAGTCGGCGTTTACCCGACCCCCGATCCTGGGAAACGGTCCCCCGACAGGAGAGGGGACGGCGGTCATGGAGGCCCTAGCACCGAGTTCGAGCGACCCGATCGTTGAGCCTGTCCACCTCCGAGGCGCGTTCCGGGTTCGGCGGGGGAGCCTCGCCCACGACATCGGGGATCGTCTCGGGGCGCATGGGCCGGTGCTCGCCGGTCTGGCCGTCTGGGGGGTCGCCTGCGTCGTCCTCGCTGGCCTGGTCGTCGGGCTCGGGCTCCTGCTCACCCACGTGCTTCTTCCCGCCGGTCTCGGCTCCGTCGATCTGGGCGTGAGCCAGTGGTTCGCGCGGAACCGCACCCCGACACTGAACACGATCACGGTGATCGGGTCGGAGATCGGGTCCACGGAGGGGATCATCGGCGTTGCCGTGATCGCGGTCGTCATCCTGGCGATCAAGCGATACCGGTACCATCTGGCCTTCGTCATCTGCGCGTTGTCGCTGGAGTTCGTGGTCTTCTTGACCGCGACCTTCGCGGTCGATCGCAACCGCCCGAGCGTGGTGCGGCTCGATCCTTCGCCGGTGACCTCCAGTTACCCGTCCGGGCACGCTGCCGCATCGCTAGTCCTCTACGTGGCGATCGCGATCATCGTGTCGTCGACCGTCCGCTCGGCGTTCGTACGAACGCTGGTCTGGGTCGCCGCCGTGGCCGTGCCGGCGCTCGTCGGGATCTCCCGCGTGTACCGCGGGATGCATCACCTGACCGATGTGGTGGCGAGCGTCCTGCTCGCGCTTGGCGCGCTGCTGTTCGCCTTGCTCGTCATCCGGAGCGAGGAGGCGGCAACCATGCGACGCCATGACGATACCGTTCCCGAACCGTCCGACGACCGACTCCTCCGGGCGGCGTCGTGACCTCCGTCGGCGTGATCGCGCACGCGAAGAAGGAACTGGACGGCGGGCTCGGGCAGCTGCGGACCGTCCTCGCACAGCATGGCGTCGACGACCTGCTCTGGCGCGAGGTGCCGAAGAGCAAGTTCATCCCTGGGCAGGTCGCCGAACTGCTGGACGCCGGTGTCGACCTCCTCTTCGTGTGGGGTGGCGACGGCTCGGTGCAGAGCTGCGTGGACGCGATCGGCGAGGCGCCGGTGACCCTCGCGATCCTTCCGGCCGGCACCGCGAACCTGTTCGCGACGAACCTCGGCATCCCCGCCGATCTCGAGGAGGCGGTGGAGATCGGCCTGCATGGCCACCGCAGGACCTTGGACGTCGGGCGCGTGAACGGTGAACGGTTCGCGGTGATGGCGGGCACCGGCTTCGACGCGATCATGATCCGAGAGGCGGACGCCGGGCTGAAGGACCGTCTCGGTCGGTTCGCCTACGCGGTGACGGGCGTGCGTGGCGTCGGTCGCGATCCCGTCCAGACCCGCGTCCAGGTGGACGGGGCCACGTGGTTCGAGGGACCAGCGACCTGCGTCCTCGTCGGCAACATGGGCGACGTCATCGGCGGCATCTCCGCGTTCCCCGACGCTGCCCCGGACGACGGGCGCCTGAACGTCGGGGTCATCACCGCAGACGGCCTCATCGACTGGGCTCGCACGCTCGGCCGAACGGTGGTCGGTGATGCGGCCTCGTCCCCGTTCGTCCGAACGACGACCGCGGCGAAGGTCGACGTCCGCCTCGACAGGAAGATGCCGTACGAGCTGGACGGCGGCGATCGACCCAAGAAGAAGCGCCTGAAGTTCCGCGTGGAGCCGGCCGCAGTGACGGTCAGCGTGCCCGACAGACAGGAGCAGCGATGAGCACCGCCAGCCTCGTTCCGGAAACCTGGGAACTGACGGGCGACGACGCGAAGGAGACCCTCGCCCGGACCGACCGGACGCAGCTCGTGAAGGACGCGATCACCCGGCTGCGCTTCTCCGACGGCTTCAGCCACGCGCGATCCATGGCATTCCTCCTGTCCTTGGTGTTCGTGCAGGCCGTCATCGCGGCCATCGGGATCGCGAGCGCCCTCGGTAGCGGCGGTTTCAGCGACTCGACGGTTGATGTCCTGCAGACGATCGTGCCAGGACCGGCTGGTCGCGTCCTGACGACCGCGGTCCACCAGGCGCATCGTGCCGGATCTTCCGGGCAATGGTTGGCGATCGCGTTCGGCACGATCGGCGCGCTGGTCTCCGGAACGACGCTCATCGGCCAGATCGAGCGGGCGTTGAACCGCCTGTACGGCATCGAGAAGGATCGCGACTCCCTCCACAAGTACGGGCAGGCGTTCCTGCTCGCGGTCACCGCCGGCGTGATGTCCACCCTCGCGTTCGCCGGGCTGGCGCTCGGACGGGCGATCGCGTCGTCGCTCGGGGGCGATACCGCCCGCGCGATCTGGAACGTCGCGCGATGGCCCCTCGCCATCGGCCTGCTCCTCGCCGCGATCGCGCTCATCTTCCGCTGGGCCCCCCGCCGACACCAACCCGAGTGGTCGTGGTTGTCGTTCGGGGCGGCCGTGTCCGTCACGCTTCTCGCGCTCGTGTCGCTCGCCCTCAACCTCTTCTTCCAGATCGGCTCGACCTTCGGCACGACGTACGGGCCACTCGCAGGGATCGTCGCGCTGGCGTTCTGGGCGTTCTTCTCTTCCCTCGCCCTGTTGATCGGGGCGGCGCTGGCGGCGCAGCTGGAAGCCGTTCGAGCCGGAGCGACTCGCCCCCGGAGTTCGCGGAAGACCGCCGAGTCCGAGCCGCACCTCGCTCGAGAGGCGGACGAATCGCCGGTCGGGATGCCGGCGTCATGATGGCGACGAGGCCCCCGTCACCCATGGAGGTGGATGCAGCCGACGAACCACTCGCGACGCTGCGCCGCACGCTCGAGGGCATCATCGGCGTGCCGGCCACCGAAGGGAACGACGTCGAGGTCCTCCGGAACGGCGACGCGATCTTCCCCGCGATGCTCGATGCCATCGGCGAGGCACGCCACACGATCGACTTCCTCACCTTCGTGTACTGGCGAGCCGAGATCGGCACCGCGTTCGCCGAGGCGCTCGCCGACCGCGCACGCGCCGGGGTCCGCGTGCGTGTGCTGCTGGACGGATGGGGATGCCGCTCGATCGAACGGTCGCTGCTCGCGCTGATGGAGGAAGCGGGGATCCAGATCCGGTGGTTCCGTCCGCTCACGCGCCTCCAGCTGCACAAGGCGAATCACCGTACCCACCGCAAGGTCCTCATCGTCGATGAGGCGGTGGGATTCACCGGTGGGGTTGGCATCGCCGACGAGTGGCAGGGCGACGCGAGGAACGAGAACGAGTGGCGGGATACGCATTTCCGCGTCCGAGGGCCCGCGGTGGACGGTCTCCGAGCGGCGTTCCTCGACAACTGGATCGAGACCGACGACGTGATGTTCGACCAGACGATCGACCGCTTCCCGCATCAGCCCCAGACCGGTTCGACCCTGATCCAGTGCGTCCGAGGAGCGTCCGAAACGGGCTGGAGCGACATCTCGACACTCTTCCTCGCGCTGCTGCAGCTCGCGCGGGAGCGGATCCGCATCACGACCGCCTACTTCGTCCCCGACACGGAGCTGACCGAGCGATTGTGCGCGGCTGCGGACCGTGGGGTGGAGGTCGAGATCCTGGTCCCGGGCCCTCACGCAGACAAGCGGTTCGTCCAACTGGCCGGCGAGTCGTCGTTCGAGCGCCTCCTGGACCGGGGGGTGCGGATCTGGCGGTTCCAGCCATCCATGCTCCACGCCAAGATCATGACGGTCGACGGCCTGGTCGCGAACGTCGGCTCGGCGAACCTCAACGCACGTTCGACCGAGCTGGATGAGGAGATCAACCTCGTGGCGTTCGACGCCGACCTGGTTCGCACGCTCGACGCGCAGTTCGACGAGGATCTCGACCGGAGCGAGCCGATCGAGGCGGGTCGATGGGCTGGCCGGTCGGTGGCCCAGCGCGTGTCCGAGCGCGTCGGGGGCCTGCTCCGACACCAGATGTGACCGCTGCTGATCGGCCGCTCCGGAGCGCTTGGGGCCACGGCGCAGGCATCGACCAAGCCGCGGGTCTGCCTGACCGGATGTCGACCCGACCGCTGCATTCCTCGCCGATGGGATATATCTGTCTGAGGCGTCCGCCTCGTCGATACCGGACGCCGGGAAGGAGAAGCCATGCGGAAACGGATACTCGGCGTGGGCCTGGCGCTCGTGACGCTGACTGCCCTCGCGGCGTCAGCGCCTGCCGCTGCCTCGGAGAAGAAGCCGTTCACGCTCAACGTCGTGCACGGGATCCCCGGCGTGGTCGTCGACGTCTGCGTCGATGGCGCGAAGGCGATCACCGACTTCGAGCCCGGCGACGTCGTCACGGGTGTCGCGCTGCCGGAAGGGACCTACCGGTTCGACGTCACGCCGGCCGGCGAGCCGTGCAGTGCCGCGATCCTCACCGCCACCGCCGACCTGGAGGGTGGTCGCTTCAAGAACTACACGGTCGTGGCCAACCTCGACGACGAGGGTGACCCGAACCTGCTCCTGTTCCGCAACCCGATGCGGAAGACGGAGGAGGGGTTGGCTCGACTCGTCGTGCGGCACACCGCCAACGCTCCCGCGGTGACCGTCTGGGCGGACGGGTCACGCCTCAACCGAGGTCGTGAGTTCGTATGGGGCGAGTCACGTCGCTACAACGTACCGGCAGGAGACTACGAGGTCTTCGTGTCACTTGCCGGCGAGACCGACCCCGTGATCGGGCCGGTCGAGCTGACGCTGACGGCCGGGTATACCTACACGGTCTACGCGTGGGGCGATGGGGATGCCGGCTATGACCTGGCCGTGATCGCGATCCAGGTCGGAGAGCTCGAGTAGCTGAACCACGATCCATCGCTGGGGGGCGGCGGCGTCTCGGCCGCTGCCCCCTACGCCCCTCGCCAGGGGCAGGGGGCCTCCCGCGCGCGGACGAGAGCTCGTCTTCATGCTGAGAGAGTCGAGCCGACGTCTCACTCGCCCGGTCGCGCTCTCACACTCTCCATGGCATGGAGGCTTGCGTCTCTTAGGTTGGGCCTACTCGTGCTCCGGCCTGTATGCGTCCCGCAGCATCCCGACGAGTACCGCGCGCAGGGATGGCGACCGTTCGCGTCTGTGGTCAGGACTCGGCCTCGGTCTCCATCTCAGCGAGACGCGTGTAGTAGTCGGGGATCTCGCGCAGGTGTGCGAGGGCGATCTTGCCCGTGATCAGGGGGTCGTCGTCGCTCACGTCGGTCTCGGGGTCAACCCGCCCGTGCTCGAGTTCGACGCCGAGTCCCAACCGGAACTGCTCGAGATCGATGCCCTCGGCGGCCATGTCGATCCCAAGGCTGCCGGCGACCTGCGCGGCCTCCTCCAGCGTGAACTCCCTCTTCGCCATCGCGGTCCTCCGATCCGTCGGTCGGCCCTAGGGCGGTTCGGGTATCGAGATGCGGTCGCCCCGCGGTTCACATCCCCGCGGAGCCTGACGGTAGGCACGAACCCCTAGCGGCGTCAGAGGCCGATGGCCCCGGGGAGCGAGGACCAATCCACGGGCTGCATACGTTCGCAGCGGCTGATCCGCGTTCCTGACGATGAAGGCTTCGCCAACGCGGGCCACCACGGCGACAGGCTCGTAGGTGTCGGTGTTGGCAAGGAGCGGGCGGTCGGCCGGGACAGTGACCGGATCGCCGGTCACCACACCGCTGGTATCGAGACGTCTTACGACGACATCATCGCCGGGGTCGGTTGCGGACCCGGTGACGTGCCCAGCTCCCCAAGAGCGGAGGCAGTGAACCGGCGGGTGGCAACTCCTGTCAGTGCCTCTCGCCCGGACGACCTCAACCGCCGCACGAGTCTTCCGATCGGCTGTCTGGTCACGATCCGCGATGGGCGGCGCCGTGGCTCTCGCCTCCGAGGTTCTGGCCTCGAAAGCCCGCCGGCATGGGGTTCCCGCTAGGGTGGCGCGGTGGAGATCGATCGGACGGCGCCGGCGACCGCGACGGGCGAGCTCGATATCGCCGCCTCGCCCGAGGTCGTCTGGGATGTGATCTCGGACATCGAGGCGTGGCCGTCGTGGAACCCGGACGTGAAGACCGCACGGCTGGAGGGTCCACTCGCCGTCGGCTCGGTCTTCCGGTGGAAGGCAGGGGGCGCCTCGCTCACCTCGACGCTCCGGGTGGTCGACCCTCCACGCGAGCTCTCCTGGTCCGGCCAGACGAGAGGGATCCGGGCGATCCACATCTTCCGCTTCGACCCGAGCGACGTCGGTACGCTCGCGCGGTCCGAGGAGTCCTGGGATGGTCTCGTGCCGACCCTGCTCAGGGGTTACAGCCGCAGAACGCTCGACCGCGGCATCCACAGCGTCCTGCGGCTCCTGAAGGACGAGGCCGAGCGCCGCGCGGGCACGTGAGGTCCACGGACATGGAAGGTGGACCGTCATGCAGCCTCGCGTGCTCCTCGACGGGCGGGCCATGCCCGGATCCCCTCGGGGCACGACGGCCGCTCGTGCTTCGCGACGATGTGATCGCGGCCAGGACCGGTCAGGTGCTCGTCGTCGACACGCCCGCGCGGGGCGTCGGCTGGCCGTAGGCTCGGGCCTCTCCGCGGGCAGCAGCCGCCGCGGGCCGAGCAGGCAACACCCCTAGTCCGCTGCGCCCACCGGGACCAGGGGCTCCTCATCGAGCTCGGACAGGTCCTCGGGCTCGACGTGGATCCTCGGCAGCACACCGTCGAGCCAGCGCGGGAACCACCAGTTCGCCTCGCCCATCAGCAGCATGATCGCGGGCAC
>DASTHN010000025.1:0-6140 GCA_035718185.1 Actinomycetota bacterium | reverse complement strand
GTACGTCCACGCCTGTCTGGTCGACAGCGCGCTGCTGTTCGAGGAGCTGACGGTGGGCGAGCTCGACGATGCCGGCCGGCAGCGTTTCCACGAGGAGCAGATGCTCGCGGCCGAGATGGTGCTCGTCCCGCGGGAGATCGTCCCGAAGACCGTCCCCGAGCTCCGGGAGTATCTCCAGACGGTAGCCGACTCGGGAGCGCTGCGGGTGACCGACTCGGCGCGCCGGGTGGCCGAGCTGTTCATCCACCCGCCGCGCGAGGCCGAGTGGCGACCGATCCTGAAGGGCGTCTCGCGTCTGGCGTTCGCGACGCTCCCGCAGGAGCTCCGCGCGATGTACGGGATCCGGGTCGGCGCGCCGAAGCGCCTGGCGATGCGCGGGACGTTCGCCGTCACGCGCGCCCTCCGGCCACTCCTGCCGCCGCGGTACCGATACATCGCCCCGTACCAGGAGTGGCGCCTGCGACAGCGGGGCAAGCCGGTCCCGACGGGCATCGACGAGGTCCGTCGCTCGGCGGGCATCCGACTGGACCGGACGAAGAGCATCCGGGGCTAGACTGCCCCGCGTGGGGGAACCCCGGGGCGTCCTGCTGGACATCGACGGCGTGCTCACGGTCTCGTGGGAGGCGCTCCCGGGCGCCGTGGAGACCATCGCATGGCTCCGACGGGCGCCGTTGCCCTTCCGCCTCATCACGAACACCACCACACACACCCGGCGAGACCTGGCCGCGACGCTCCGGGCCGCGGGGTTCGACGTCGGGCCCCGCGAGATCGTCACCGCCGTCGTCGCGACCGCTTCCTACCTGCAGGCCCACCACCCGGGCGCCGGCGTGTTCGTGCTCTCGGACGGGGACGCCGGCGAGGATCTCGAGGGGATCGCGCTCTCCGATCTGGACGAGGCCGACGTGGTGGTCCTCGGGGGCGCGGGCGAGGACTTCACGTACGCGGCGATGAACCGGATCTTCCGGCGGCTGACCGAGGGCGCCACGCTCGTGGGCATGCACCGCAACCTGTACTGGCGAACGAGCGATGGGTGGAGGCTCGACGGAGGCGCGTACATCGCCGGCCTCGAGGAGGCGACCGGTCGCGCCGCGGCGATCTGCGGAAAGCCCGCCGCCGCGTTCTTCGAGGAGGCCCTCCGGCTCCTCGACGTCCCGGCGGACCGAGCGGTGATGGTCGGCGACGACCTCGTGAACGATGTGCTCGGCGCGCAGGCGGCGGGGGTGACCGGCGCACTCGTGCGCACGGGGAAGTTCCTGCCGGGCGACCTCGAGCGTGGGGATGGTGAGCCGCACCACGTGCTCGACTCGATCGCGGACCTGCCCGGCTGGTTGGGACGCGGGTGAGCGCTTCCGGCTCGGACCGATCCCGGTTCGCTCGTGGCTTGTTCGCCGGCATCGCGCCCGAGTACGAGCGCATGGGCGCCGTGCTCTCGTTCGGGCAGGACCCCCGGTGGCGGCGGTTCCTGGTCTCGAGGGTCACCGCGATCCCGGGCGCGTGGGTCCTGGACGCGGCGACGGGGACCGGGCTCGTGGCGCGGGAGATCGCCAGGCGGAACCTGCGCGTGGCGGCGCTCGATCCGAGCCGCGCGATGGTCGGGCGCGGTGTCGAGGCGGTACGCGCCGAGGGTCTGGACGACCGCATCCGGTTCGTGGGTGGCCGCGCCGAGCGCCTGCCCTTCGCCGGCGAGACGTTCGACGCCGTCACGTTCACCTACCTCCTGCGGTACGTGGCCGATCCGGCGGCGACCGTCGCGGAGCTCTCCCGGGTGCTGCGCCCCGGCGGCGTGATGGCCTCGCTCGAGTTCCACGTGCCGGCGGCGCCGTGGGCGCACGCGGGCTGGTGGCTCCACACACGGACCCTGATGCCCGCGATCGGCTGGGCGGTCTCACCCGGCTGGTACCGAACCGGGCGGTTCCTCGGCCGCGACGTCACCGACTTCTACCGCCGATGCCCGCTGCCGGTGCAGGTGCGATGGTGGCAGGAGGCCGGCATGCGTCGCGTTCGCACGAAGCTGTTCTCGAACGGCGCGGCCGTGGTCACGTGGGCCGTCAAGGCGAACCCGCTGCTGGATGGCTGAGGATCGCGACTCCTCCGACCGGCCCGCCTTCTACGCGCTCGCACCGGGCGGCTGGCGCGACTACTGGACGCTCCTGCATCCGCCCTACACGGTCTGGCACCTGTCGTACGTGGTGATCGGCGCGTCGCTCGCCTCCGAGGTGAACATCCGATGGCTGCTCGAGACGCTCGCGGCGTTCTTCCTCGCGATGGGCGTCGCCGCACACGCCCTCGACGAGCTCCACGGGCGCCCGCTCCGGACGCGGATCCCCGATCGGGTGCTGATCGCGCTCGCGGCGATCGGGCTCGCCGGCGCCGTCGCGCTCGGCGTGCATGGAACGTTCGAGGTCTCGCCGTGGCTGTGGGCGTTCATCGCCGTCGGCGGGTTCCTCGTGGTCGCGTACAACCTGGAGCTGTTCGGCGGCGCGTTCCACTCGGACGCCTGGTTCGCGCTTGCGTGGGGTGCGTTCCCGGTCCTGACCGCTGCATTCGCTCAGACGGCGACCGTGACGGTGGAGGCCGTCCTGGCCGCGGCCGCGTGTGCCGTGCTCAGCGCGGCGCAGCGGATCCTGTCGACACCGGTGCGCAGGTTCCGTCGCCGGGCCGCCGACGTGCGTGGGGAGATCACGTACGTCGACGGCACGGTGGAACCGATCGACCTGGGCACGCTCCGGACGACGCCCGAGCGGGCCCTCCGGTGGCTCTCGCTGACGGTGCCGCTCCTCGCGGCCGCGATGCTGATCGCCCGGCTGGCGTGAGGTCAGCCGGCCCCGGTCGTGACGACCCGCAGCACCTCGTCCGCGTAGCGCTCGAGCTTGGCCGGGCCCACGCCGGAGATCGCCGCGAGGGCCGCGCGACTCGTCGGTCGCTCCTCAGCGATCGCGGCGAGCGTGGCATCGTGGAACACGACGTAGGCGGGGACGCCGTCGGACTGCGCTCGGTCCCGGCGCCACGCCCGGAGGAGCTCGAACAGGGGGTCGCCGTGCTCGGAGGCGATCGCACGGTCGCGGGCGGGCGATCCGGCGGGACGTGGGGGCTCGCGGACGCCCAGCTCCGCGAGGAAGGGGCTCGGCTGCGTCCGGGGCTCGGCCGGCCACGAGAGGTACAGGTGTCGGCGCGCCCGCGTGATGCCGACGTACAGGAGCCGACGTTCCTCGACGGGGTCGGCCACGGCGCGGCCAGAGCGGAACGGGAGCTCCTTGTCGAGGAGCCGAGGAAGGAACACCGCGTCGAACTCGAGTCCCTTCGCGCGGTGGTACGTGAGGAGGTTCACGCCGCGCCCCGAGCGCTCGGCGGCGAATCGCGCCGCGAGCTCGGCGACGAAGCCGGCGAGGTCGCCGTTCGCGCGCGCGGCCGCGTACTCGGCCGCTAGCGCCCGGAGCCGGCCGAGGTCCGCTTGCCGCGTGACCTCCTCGGCGTCGTCCGGCTCGGCGAGCGGGTCGTAACCGACGGCGTCGGTCGCACCCTCGACGGCCTCCGTCACGGGGACGTCGGTCCGGGCACGCCGGAGCCTGGCGAGGACCGAGCGGGGGCCCGGCCGCCGTAGGAACGCACCGTCGCGGACCTGGTACGCGATGCCAGCGGCCGCGAGCGCCTCCTCGTACGGCTCCGACCGCGCGTTGATCCGGTAGAGCACGGCGATCTCCTCAAGCGGCGTCCCCTCCCCGTGCAGACGGCGGATCTCCGCGACGACGAAGTCGACCTCGGCCCGTCCATCGGAGAGCGAGCGGGCGGTGGGGCCGGGACCGTCGCCGTGCGTGGCGCGCAGCTCCTTCCGGAATCCCCCAAGGTGCTCGGCGAGCGCGTTCGCCACCGTCAGGACCTGCGGCGTCGAGCGGTAGTTCTCCTCCAGGCGAACCACCGTGGCACCCGGGTAGCGCCGGGGGAACGAGAGCAGGTGCTCGGGCGAGGCGCCGGTGAACGTGTAGATCGTCTGGTGGTCGTCGCCGACGACACAGACCTCGTCACGGCCGCCGAGCCAGCGCTCGAGCAGCGTCTGCTGCAGGGGGTTCACGTCCTGGTACTCGTCGACGGTGAATGCGTGGAAGCGCTCGCGGACGACGGCCGCGGTGGCGGGGTGCTCGTCGAACATACGCACCGCGAGCCCCAGCATGTCCTCGAAGTCGATCCGGCCGGTCCGGTCCTTGCGCCGCTCGTAGCCGTCGTACACGCGCTGCATCAGCTCGGCCGGGATCGGCGGCTCGTGGCCGGTGCGCTCGAGCTCGACGAGGTACGCCGAGGGCGGGACCATCCGGTTCTTCGCCCACTCGATCTCGTTCGCGAGCTCCCCGCGCGGCAGGAACCGGTGCGGCGGCGGCAGCGCGTTCGCGAGCGAGGCGATCAGCGGCGCCTTCGAGCCGAGCACCTCGGGGAGGGCCTGCCCCGTCGCCCCGGGCCACAGCCGTGAGAGCTGTGAGAGCCCCGCCGAATGGAACGTGCGGGCCTCGACCCCCTCGACGCCGAGGCGCGCGAGTCGCTCCTTCAGCTCGCCTGCCGCCTTCTCGGTGAAGGTGACGGCCAGGATCGAGCGAGCGGGGAAGGCGCCGACGGCGACCTGGTAGGCGATCCGGTGCGTGATCGTGGTGGTCTTGCCGGTGCCGGCGCCGGCGAGGATCGCCACCGGTCCCCGCACCGCCTGCGCCGCCTCCCGCTGCGCGGGGTTCAGCCCCGCGAGGACGCGCTCCGCTCCCGGCACCCGCGGAGCCTAGCAGCGCCTCCCGACACCGTGCGATGCTGACCACCCCACGGATGAGGAGGAGCGATGGCCTTCGAGGGGTTGGGTCCGCTCGGACAGATCCACGTGAGCGTGACCGACTTCGAGCGCTCGGTCGCCTTCTACCGGGACGCGCTCGGGCTCAGGCTGCTGTTCCAGGTGCCCGATCAGGAGATGGCCTTCTTCGACTGCGGGGGCGTCCGCCTGTACCTGGGGAAGGCCGAGTCGCCCGAGTTCCGCTCGACCCCGCTGCTGTACTTCCGGGTCGACGACATCGCGGAGACCCATGCCGCGTTGCTCGACCGAGGGGTCCGTTTCACGAGCGAGCCGCACGTCGTCCACCGGGACGATGCGACCGAGCTGCACGTCGCGTTCTTCACCGACCCGGACGGCACCCATCTGGCGCTCATGTCCGAAGTCTCGCTCACGACGGACGCCGATCGGGACCGGAGCGGTCTGGCGCCGAGCGAGGAGCGCCGCGTCGCGGTGTCGCTGTTCAACGGGAGCTGGGCTGTGCTCGAGCGGAACGGCCGCACGGCGGCCGAGGACCTGCGGTTGCTGCACATGGCCCACGCCTCGCGATTCCACTGGGGCGAGGTCGGCGAGCCTGTGAACCTGGCGCGGGGGGAGTGGATGTGCTCCCACGTCTACGCGTTGCTCGGCCGGGCGGAGCCGGCGCGCTTCCACGCCGAGCGTTCGCTCCAGATCTGCGAGGCCGAGGAGATCGGGGACTTCGACGTGGCGTACGCGCACGAGGCGCTCGCCCGGGCTTCCCAGGCGGCGGGGGACGAGGCGACGGCGGCCCGCGAGGCCGAGATCGCGCGGGACCTCGGCGATGCGATCGTCGATCCCGACGACCGAGGGCGGTTCCTGGCGGACCTGGCCGACCTGCTCCCGTAGGCGCCGGGCTCTACGGGCTCGGGTACCGGAGCGGAAGCCCGCGGAACCGGGTCGGCGCTACCACGATGGACCAGCCGCCCAGGCTGGAGACGGCGATCCGTTCGAGCCGCTCGCCGACGAAGGCGACGTTCGCGGGCTGGTTGAGTACGACCCCGTCGGGGTCCTCGGCGAGGATCTCGACCTCGCCGTCCGGCGCGACGGCGTACAGGCGATCGGGGCGGTAGCAGCCAACGAGCATCGAGCCGTCCTCGGCGAGCGCGACCCCGTCGGGCTGCGATCCGGCGAGCGAGACGGCGAGCGCCGGCGGTCCGGCGCGTCCGTCATCCTCGATCGGGACGGCCACCACCACGCGGCCGTGGGACTCGACGACGTACAGCGCGTCGCCGTATAGCGACAAGCAGCAGCCATTGGGGAAGCGCGGCACGGCCTGCGACCACACGACCGTCGACCCGTCCGGCGCGACCCGGTAGAC
>DASTHN010000024.1:0-9926 GCA_035718185.1 Actinomycetota bacterium | reverse complement strand
ACCCGTGCGTTGGTCCGCCCGTGCAGCTCGCGCGCGAGGCGAGACTTGCCGATCCCGGGTGCCCTCACGATCGTCGCGAGCTGGGGTACCAGCGTCTCCTCCGCCGCCCCGAGCGCCAGCGCCAGTCGTTCGAGTTCCTCGACGCGACCGACGAACGGCGCGTCGATCGGGCGCGTGAACGCCGGCACGTCGTCGAGCAGCCCGAGCACGCGGAAGGCCGGAACCGGTTCGCTCTTGCCCTTCAGCGCGAGCGGCTGGACCCCCTCGGAGCGGATGGCGTCGCGCGCGAGACGCTCGGTCGCCGAGCCGATCAAGATCTCGCCGGTCGCGGCCGCCTGCTCCAGGCGCGCGGCGACGTTGACGGCGTCGCCCGTCGCGAGCGTCTCGCCGGTGCCGGCGACGACCTCTCCGGTGTTGACGCCGATCCGCACCTCGAGGCCGAGCCCCGCCACGGCGTCCCGCATCTCGACCGCCGAGCGCACCGCCCGGAGCGCGTCGTCCTCGTGGACCTGCGGCAGGCCGAAGATCGCCATCGCCGCGTCGCCGACGAACTTCTCGACCGTGCCGCCGTGGCGCTCGAGGATCGCGCGGAGCTCGGCGTGGTATCGAGACATGAGCTCCCGCAGGACCTCCGGGTCGGTGCGCTCGCCGAGCGCCGTCGACCCGACGAGATCGCAGAAGAGCACGGTCACGGTCTTGCGGACGTCGGCGGGCGCGTCCGAGACGAGTGGCGCCCCGCACGCGCCACAGAAGCGCGAAGCGACCGGATTGTCACTGCCGCAGGCTCCGCAGATCACCCGCGAAGCCTCCCTCAGCGCATCCAGGGATTCAACCCGTTCTGGGGCAAGAGTCAGAGCCCAGGCGTGGTGGACCCGGCGGCGGCGAGACTCAGACCGGTGCTCACGACCTCGGGCGATGGCGTCCCGCGACACGTGTGAACGATGTCCCGAGACATCACATCGGTGGAGGTGAGGGGAATCGAACCCCTGTCCTTGGGCGACCGTCCGGGGCTTCTCCGGGCGCAGCCGGTGGGGAGATCTCGCCTCGAGGCTCCCACCGGCGGAGGACCTCTCGGCCAGCTCGGGTTCGTTGTCCGGCGGCGGCCCCCGAGCGGAACCGTCTCCGTGAGCCTGCTCACGACGCCCGACCCGCGGTCGCAGGCGACCCGCGGCGGACGGCTACCTAGTTACCTAGGCAGCGAGCGCGTATTCGGTATCGGCGCTTGTGTTTGTCCCGGCTTTTCACGAGGCATCCGGGGACCTCGGCCCGCTTCTCCCGAGCGGTATCCGCTCAAGTCGAAGCCAGTACACCCCCATATGCGGTTGTCCAGCAAGTATACGGGGACGCTCGGACAAGCGGTTCAGCGTCTGCGGCCGAGCTCGCGCTCCATCTCGCGCTGGTGCTCCCGCTCGGCGATCGCCTGGCGCTTCTCGAACTGCCGCCTCCCCCGTCCCAGCCCGAGCTCGACCTTCGCCAGGCCGTGCGTGAAGTAGACGCGGAGCGGGACGAGGGCAAGACCCTTCTCGGCGGTGGTGCCGATCAGGCGCTCGATCTGGCCACGTTTGAGCAGGAGCTTGCGCGTCCGGACCGGGTCCCAGCGCGTCTTGTCCATCGCGTTCTCGTACGGCGGGATGTGGAAACCCTCGATCCAGACCTCGCCGTCGCGGACGCGCGCGAACGCCTCGCGGAGCGAGCCGTGTCCGCCGCGGAGCGACTTGACCTCGGCGCCGGTGAGCACGATGCCGCACTCGAAGCGCTCGAGGATCTCGTAGTCGTGCAGCGCTCGGCGGTTCGAGACGACGGTGCGCTCCCCCGCCCGGTCGCCCTTGGGGCTCATCGACCGGTCAGACGTCCAGGAACCGGCGCATCCCGACGAGGCTGGCGAGGACCGCGACGATCGCGCCGGCGGCGACGAGCCACGGGATGATGACCAGCACGTCGCCGTTCGTGACCCACGGGACGAACTCGATCTGCCCGTACAGCGGGTTGATGAAGTACACCTTCATGCCGAACAGGAACAGGATCGCGGCGGCCGCCCCGATCAGGCTCTCGACGAGCCCCTCGACCAGGAACGGGAACCGGATCCGCCAGTTCGTCGCTCCGACGAGCTTCATGATGCCGATCTCCTTGCGGCGCGCGAACAGACCCATCCGCACGGTGTTCGCGATGAGCACCGCGGCCGAGACGAGCATCACGATCGACACCATCAGCACGCCGACCCGGAACACCCCGGTGATCGCGAACAGGCGGTCCAGGAAGCGGCTCTGGTCGACGATCCGAGCCACGCCCGGCTGGCCCTCGAGCACGGCGGCCACCTGGGCGTAGTTCTCGGGGTCGTCGAGCTTCACGCGGAGCGAGGCCGGGAGCGCGTCGCAGTCGACGTTGTTCACGAGGGCCTCCTGGTTCGCGAACAGCCGCTTGAACCGCGCGCAGGCCTCCTCCTTCGTCTCGTACTCGACGTTCGCGACGACGGGCAGGTCCGTCAGCTTGCCCGTGAGGGTGTCGACCGTGTCGGGGTTGACGGGATCCGTGAGGTAGACGGCCACCTCGACGTTCCCGGTGGTCGCCTCGATCATCAAGCTGACCTGACGACTGACGAGCAGCGCGAGGCCGAACAGCAACAGCGCGACGAAGGTCGTCGAGATCGCCGCGAATGCGACCAGCCCGTTCCGGCGAAGTCCGGACGTCGTCTCGCGGAACAGGCTCTCGAACCGGGCCACTAGCTATACACCCCTCGGGCCTGGTCGCGGACGACCTTGCCGCGGTCGAGCTCGATCACGCGCCGACGCATCGCGTCGACGATCGCCTGGTCGTGGGTGGCCATGACCACGGTGGTGCCGATCCGGTTCACCTTGTCGAGCAGCCGCATGATGTCCACGGACGTGCTGGGGTCCAGGTTGCCCGTGGGCTCGTCGGCGAGCAGGACCAGCGGCCGGTTCACGCAGGCCCGCGCGATCGAGACGCGCTGCTGCTCGCCGCCCGAGAGCTCGTCGGGGAAGTTGTTCAGCTTGTCCGAGAGGCCCACGTACTCGAGGATCTCGGGCACGCGCTGGTCGATCACGTGCTTGGGCTTGCCGATCACCTCGAGCGCGAACGCCACGTTCTCGAACACGTTCTTGTCCTGAAGCAGCTTGAAGTCCTGGAACACCGTGCCGATGTTCCGGCGCAGGTGTGGCACCTTCCAGGTCGTGAGCTTCGCGAGGTGCTTGCCGGCCACGTAGATGTCGCCCCTCGTCGTCTCCTCCTCCTTGAGAAGCAGCCGGATGAAGGTCGACTTGCCGGAACCGGAAGCGCCCACGATGAAGACGAACTCGCCCTTCTCGATCTCGACCGAGACGTCTTCGAGCGCCGTGGTGCCGTTCTTGAATGTCTTGGTGACGTGCTGAAGAGTGATCATCCAGGGTTCTCGGGGAAGTGTCGTGGCTTCGGGCCGCGCGGAGTCTAACAGACGTCCCCGGCCGAAGGAACGAGGCTTCCACTACCCTGTGGCGCGATGAGGACGGCGGAGCGCGAGGGCCATCCCCAGGCCGCCGCCGGGGTGCCGGCCGCGCCGCTTCCCCGACGCCTCCTGGTGGCCGCCGCCGGGCCGGCGCTCATCGTGGTCTCGGTGCTGATCGCGCTGCGGGGGTTCGCCTTCGCGAACCTGCTCACGAACCAGCACCCCGACATCCTGTCGTTCTGGCTACCGCGTTCGTGCTTGATGGGCCGGGCGCTCGCCGACGGGCACCTGCCCCTGTGGAACCCGTACGAGATGCTCGGGACGCCGTTCCTCGCGGACGCGCAGAGCGGCTGGCTCTCGCTGCCGACGATGCTCCTGTCGTGGTTGTTCGGCTGCGGCGGCGGCCTGCGGGCGATCGTCGTGCTGAACCCGATCATGGCCGGCCTCGGCACCTACTGGTTCCTGCGGCGCGAGGGCCTGTGGCGGGTCCCGGCGACGGCCGGCGGCCTGTCGGTCGCGATGACGGTGGCGGCGTCCACAGTCGCGATCAGCCTGCCCTTCGCCGGCACGCTCGCATGGACCCCGTTCGTCCTGGTCGGGGCGTCCGGCTACCTGGCCGCCGACCGCCTGCTGCGCCGGCTGCCGTGGCTGGCCCTCGCCGCATTCGCATGGGGCCAGGTGGCGATCTCGCACATGTCGCACGGGTTGGTGATGTGCACGGCGCTCGCGTTCGCGTACGTGGCGGCGCGGTCGATCCAGGACGTCCGGGCCCGGCGACGCCGCTGGCCGCACGCGCTCGGCCTCGCAGCGGCGTTCCTCGCGTTCCTGCCGCTCGCGAACCTGGCCGTCCTCGTCCCGCGGTTCGCACTGATCTCGCGCTCGAGCCTGCGGGCCGGGTACGGCGCGCTCGAGGGCACCCTGGCGCGTGAAGCCGGCATCCAGGACCGGCCGATCCCCGACGAGGGGATCTGGAGCGCGTGGCCGTTCGCGTTCGCGAGCACGCCGGGCGCGTACGTGGGCGCCGCGATGCTGCTCCTAGCGCCGTTGGCGTTCCGCGATCGCCGGAGGCGCGCGCTCACGCTCGCGTTCGCGGTCACCGGCGTCGTCGGCTACCTGGCGACGACCACGCTGCTGGTCGGCACCGGTTGGCTCCGCGACCTGGTCCTGCGGCTGCCGTTCGGGGACGTGTACCTCCACAACCCGGGTCGGTTGCGGTACCTCGCGATCCTGGTGCTGCCGGTCCTCGGCGCGCTCGGGATCCAGTCGTTGCTCGAGCGTCCGCCCTCGGCGCGAGAGGCAGCGTGGTGGATCGGGGGCATGGCGGTCGTCGTGCTCGCGCTGCCGATCGCCCTCGGCGCCAAGCCGGAGCGGTTCATCGTCCTCGCCGCGGGGACCGTCGCGCTGGTCCTCGTCGTGCGGTGGGTCCTCCGCGGCAGGAGGTGGGCGGCGCTCGCGATCGTCGGGGTGCTGGCCGCCGAGCTGCTGGCGAACGCGGTGTGGTCCTCCACGTACCAGGGAGGGACCGTCTACCTGGGGCTCGAGGGCCGGGACCACCCCGCCCTGCTCCACGGCCCGCTCCGATGGCCGAACACGCCGCTCGACGAGTACCTGACCCCCGGACCGATCGCGCGGCGGATCGCGACGACGGGCGGGAACACCCGGTACCTCGCGTGGATCCAGCCGACGGTGTACTTCAACAAGGGCTACCTGTTCACCCAGGCTCGCGGGGACTGGCCCGCGCTCCTGCTCGGTCGCGCGATCGTGTTCCGGCTCCACGACGTCCTTGGGTACTCGCCGATCCAGCTCCCCCGCTACTGGTCGTACATCCGAGCCACGAACAAGCTGCCGGTCTTCTACAACGCAAGCATCCTCCAGGTGCCGAGCCTCGAGGATATCCGGCTGCTGGGCGTCCGGTTCCTCATCGTGCCGCAGGGCGTGGACGCTCCCCTCCCGTCCCGCCAGATCTTGACCGAGGACGGCTACTCGCTCGTCGAGATCCAGGGCTGGGAGCCGCGCGTCTCGGTCGTGCCGACGTGGAGGTCGGTGCGGAGCGGGGTTCCGGCGCTCGCGGCCGTGCTCGAGCGCGGGTTCGACCCGGCGCTCGAGGCGGTGGTCGAGGGCGACCCGCGCATCGAGCGGGCGCCCGAGGATCCCCAGTCCGGGACGGCGCGCTACGAGGAGCGCACCCCGGAGGACGTCCGGATCGCGGTCGACGCCGCGGCGCCGTCGATCGTCGTCGTTCGCAACGCGTGGGATCGTGGCTGGTACGCCACCGTCGACGGTGAGCCGGCGCCGGTCCTGCGCACCGACTACTTCCTCCAGGGCGTGCCGGTACCGTTCGGCGAGCACGAGGTCCGGCTGGTCTACCGCGAGCCCGCGATCGGCCGCGGCCTGGCGCTCTCCGCGCTCGTGTGGCTCGGGTTCCTGGTGGTGCTCGGTTGGGCGATCGTGCGCTCCCGGCGACGCGATCCTACGCCGCCGAGCCCTCCGCCCGACGCCTGAGCTCGGCCTCGATCAGGTCCTCGAGGTCGCCATCGAGCACGCGGTCGACGTCGCCGATCTCGACGTTCGTGCGGTGGTCCTTCACCAACCGGTACGGCGCGAGCACGTACGAGCGGATCTGCGAGCCGAAGTCGATCCCCTTGCGCTCGCCCCGGAGGTTCTCGAGGCGCTCCTGCTGCTCCTCACGCATCCGCTCGGCCAGCCGAGCCTTGAGGATCCGCATCGCCACGGCCCGGTTCTGCAGCTGCGACCGCTCGTTCTGGCACGCGACGACGATCCCCGTGGGCAGGTGCGTGATCCGCACGGCCGAGTCGGTGGTGTTCACCGACTGTCCGCCGGGGCCGCTCGAGCGGTAGACGTCGATCCGCAGGTCGTCCTCGGGGATCGGGAGGTCCTCCTCCTGCGCCTCCTCGAGGAGCGGGATCACGTCGAGCGAGGCGAACGACGTGTGCCGACGCTTCGCCGCGTCGAACGGGCTGATCCGCACCAGCCGGTGGACCCCGCGCTCGGCCGAGAGCAGGCCGTAGGCGTTCGTTCCGTGGACCATGAACGTCGAGCTCTTGATCCCCGCCTCGTCGCCGTACTGGACCTCGTCCACCTCGACGTCCATGCGGGTCCGCTCCGCCCACCGCAGGTACATCCGCAGGAGCATCTCGGCCCAGTCCTGCGACTCGGTCCCGCCGGCGCCGGCGTGGAGCGTGGCGACCGCGTCGTTCGCGTCGAACTCGCCGCCGAGCAGCGCGGCGAGCTCCAACCTGCCAAGGTCACGCTCGAGATCCTTGACCGCGCGCGCCAGATCGGCCGTCATCTCCTGGTCGGACTCGGCCTCGAGCAGCTCGCCCATGGCGCCGGCGTCGTCCAGCCGCCGCTGGAGGTGGTCGAAGCGCTCGATCTCGGCGCGGAGGCGCGATAGCCGAGTGGTCAGCTGCTGACCACGGGCCGGGTCGTCCCAGAGCGACGGGTCGCCCGCCTGCCGCTCCAGCTCGGCCGCCTGCGCGCGCTTCGCGTCGACGTCAAAGGAACTCCTTCGCGTGCGCGAGACGCTCGGCGAGGTCCTCGAGGCGCTCGGTGTGGTCGTCCATGGCCCTCGGAATCGTACACGGCGCCTACCCGGGCGCGAGCTGGATCCGGTCGAGCGTCGGCTCCCAGGCGACCTGGTCGAACGAGTACCACGGCTACGGAGCGTGGACGGTAGCCCAGACGTTCCCGGTCTCGTCCACGGCCATCCCGTCGGCGATCCCAGCGACGTCGAGTCGGCCCACCACCTGATTCGTGGCCGGGTCGATCCGGACGACCACCGGGTCGAGGTTGCTGGCGAGCCAGACCCAGTCCTCGGACAGCGCGATCGTGGTCGGGCCGTTCGGGATCCGGTTGCCCCCATCGAGCGAGAGCGTCTCGATCGTGATCCCCGTCTCGGGATCGATCCGAACGAGCGAGTCGTTCGCGTTGCTCGATACCCAGACGCCGCGATCGTCCGCAGCCACGGCGTACGGAGCGTCCACCGACAACCTGTCCACCACCTCGTCGGTGGTCGGGTCGATCCTCGACACGGTTCCGGCCAGGTCGTTCACCACCCAGATCCCCTCCGACGCCCCGGTCCCCACCGCGAGATAGCTCGGGAGCGAGCCGTCGGGGAGCTTGATGGCGGCACGCCGCTCCCCCGTCGCCGGGTCGTACCTGAGCACGCGGTCGCCGTTCTCGTCGGCGAGCCAGACCGAGCCGAACGCGACGACGATCGCCTTGGCGCCCGGTGTCTCGAACGCCGAGCGCACGCTGTCGTCGGCCGGGTTCACGCGCACCACTTGGCTCGTGCCCTCCGCGCTCCCGTATCCGTTGGTGATCCAGACGGCGTCCTCGCCGTAGGCGATCCCCGTCGGCGTCCCGAGGGATGCCTTGGTCGCCAGCACCTCTCCGGTCGCAGGATCGATCCGCTGCACGGTCTGGTCGGCCTGGTTGATGACCCAGACCGACCCGTCGCCGAGGGTCACCCCGATCGGGTTCTCCCCGACGCCCACCGACCCCTCGAAAGCGAGCGTCGCCGCGTCGATCCTCGCCACCGTATCCGGCGCCGGCACCAGCCCGGCCTCGCCGCCTCCCCCTCGGAGGACGATGGCGGCCACGGCGACCGCCACGAGGGCAAGCACCACCACCGCCGGCAGGATCACCCGGGCGCGCGGTCTCGCCTTGGGCTTGGGAAGCGGACGCGTGACGGGCAGCGCGCCCGTCGCCTCGAGCCCGAGCGCCGCCCTGAGCTCGGTCGCGACCGCTCCGGCTGTCGGCGTGCGCTCCTCCGGGTCCTTCGCCATCGCGTGGGTCACCACATCGTCGACCTCGTGGGGGAACTCCGGGCTCACGGCGGTGACCAGCGGCGGCGGATCCTGGACGTGCGCCCACAGGACCGCGACCTCCATGTCGCGCGGATACGGGATCTGACCCGTCAGGCACTCGTAGACGATGCAGCCGAGCGAGTACACGTCGGCGCGCGGGTCCACCGGATCCCCCTTGATCTGCTCGGGCGCCACGTAGTCGAGCGTGCCGACGAGCTGACCCGTCTCGGTCAGCCCACTCACTGACAGCGCGCGTTTCGTGAGGCCGAAGTCCGACAGGTAGACGTGGTCGTCGGCGGTGAGCAGCACGTTGCCCGGCTTCACGTCCCGGTGGACGAGGTCGTTGGCGTGCGCGGCGTCGAGTGCGGCGCCGACCTGTGTAACGAGGCGCGCCACCCGTGGCGGATCGAGCCGACCCTGTTCGCGCAGGAGCGCATGCAGATCCGTTCCCTCCACGTACCGCATCGCGATGTAGAGCGTGCCTTCGTCCTCATCCGCGTCGTAGATCGGAACGATGTTCGGGTGATCGATCGAAGCCGCAATCTTCGACTCGCGCAGGAACCGGTCGCGGAACTTCTCGTTCTCAGCAAGCTGCGGCGCGAGCACCTTCAGCGCGACGTTGCGGCCCAGGCGCAGGTGCTCGGCGAGGTATACGACGCTCATGCCGCCGCGGCCGATCTCGCGGTCGATCCGGTAGCCGGCGATCCGGGTACCGATGCGCGCGTCCTCGGGCAGTGGACCCGCCTCCCTCCTCAACGTTGTAGCACGCGCCGCCGGGCGCGGGTAGCCCCGCGACTCAGTCCGAGCCGGGCGCCAGTGCGATCCGATCCAGCGCCGGATAGCCCGTCTGCTGGTCGAACGACCGGTTCTCGACGCGCTCCGAAACCGGGAACCCCGCCTCCGTGAAGAACAAGGGGATCCACGGCACGACCTCCTCCATGACGTACTGGTCCAGTTCCGCCCAGCAGGGGATCTGCGCGGAACCGACCAGGCGCTGGCACGCGTCGATCCGGTCGTCGGCGCTCGGAACCTCGTCCACCGTGTAGCCCCAGCCCTCGAGCTGTTCGGGGGTCGCCCCGAGGAGCGAGACGTTCTGATTGCCGCTCTCGGTGATGCTCGGACCGTAGAGCATCGGGACGAACACGCTCGAGGCGCTCGGGTAGTCCTCGGCGATCCAGTTGCAGTAGATGCAGAGGTAGGTGGCCCAATCCCCTCCCGGGGTCATGATCGACCCGAGGATCTGGCCGTAGCCGGTCACCTTGACGTCCGGGACTATGCCCACGACCCGAAGGGCGTCCCCGATCAGGAACGACCATGGATGCAGCTGCTCCTCGGTCTTCTCGACGAGCACCACGACGCCGCGACACGCGGGCGCATCGCACCGGCCGTCGCCATCGGTGTCGTACCGCGAGAGCCGCATCTGCGCTCGCGCCGCATCCGGATCGGACCCGTCGATCGTGCTCCAAGACGGCCGGAACGTCTCGAGCAGGAAGTCCTCGGAGCCATCCGGTCCGATGTGGTTCGCGACCGTCGCGCCCACCCAGTCCGGGTCGGCATCGATGAGGTCGGCGACACGCGCCCGGTCGAGCGCGAGACTCACGGCCTTTCGCACGTGCACGTCGTCGAAGGGAGGAACCGCCAAGTTGAACGCCGAGTAG
>DASTHN010000023.1:0-7288 GCA_035718185.1 Actinomycetota bacterium | reverse complement strand
CGCAGGCGGCCCTTGCGCCCGTCCACCGAAGCAGGCGGGTGGGTATGAAGCCATGCTAGCCCTACCTGCCGACACGGACAACGGGCTCCGAGCCGCCCATTGAACCAGGACTTGTCTACCAACCGGTAGAGAGGGCATAATCTGCCGCATGGTAGAGAGCGGCCCCGCTCCCCGGCGGACGTCGATCGTGAAGGCGCTCGCCGGCAAGCGCGTCCTCATCACCGGCGTGACGGGCTTCCTCGGACAGGCGGTGGCCGAGCGGCTCCTCCTGGACTTCCCCGACACGCAGCTGGTCCTGCTCGTGCGGGCGCAGCTCGGCTCCTCGGGGCGGCAGCGGCTCGAGTCGATCCTCGCGCGCCCCGCGTTCAACACCCTGCGCGAGAGTCTCGGCTACGACGGGCTCCTCGCGCTCCTGGACGAGCGCGTGGAGGTCGTCGAGGGCGACCTGGCCCAGGAGGAGCCGCTCGCGATCCCCGCGGACGTCGACGTCGTCGTCCACTGTGCGGCCACCGTCTCGTTCGACCCGCCGATCGACGAGGGCTTCCAGACGAACCTGTTCGGCGCCCTGCACTTCTACGAGTCCGTGCTGGCGAGCGGCGCCCGGCCGCACCTGGTCCACGTCTCGACGGCCTACGTCGCCGGCAACCGCAAGGGCGTGATCCCCGAGGCGACCCTCGACCACGACGTGGACTGGCGGACCGAAGCCGAGCTGGCGCTCCAGGCCCGCCGCGACGTCGAGGCCGCCTCGCGCAAGCCCGAGATCCTGGACCGGTTCCTGGCGAAGGCCCGCAAGGAGCACTCGCGCGCCGGGCCCCAGTCGGTGGCCGACGACGCCGAGGACCGCCGGAAGGCGTGGGTCACGAAGCGCCTCGTCAACTACGGGCGCGCGAGGGCCCAGACGCTCGGATGGCCGGACAACTACACGTTCACGAAGGCGATGGGCGAGCGCGCCGTCGAAGAGCTCGCGGCCGAGCATGGCGTCCCGCTCTCGATCGTGCGGCCCTCGATCATCGAGTCCGCGCTCCGCCACCCGTTCCCGGGCTGGATCGAGGGCTTCAAGATGGCCGACCCGATCATCCTGGCGTACGGGCGTGGCGCGATCCCCGAGTTCCCCGGGATCCCCGAGGGCATCATCGACATCATCCCGGCCGACCACGTCGTGAACGCGATGATGGCGGTCGCCGCGACGCCGCCGGAGCCCGAGCGGCCCGCCTACTACCACGTGAGCTCGGGGGCCAGGAACCCGCTCCAGTTCATGGACCTCTACCGGCTGGTCCGCGGCTACTTCCAGACGCACCCGCTCCCGGCGCGCGGCCAGGGCGACGTGAAGGTCCCCGAGTGGGTCTTCCCCGGCAGCCTGAACGTCGAGCGCCGCCTGAGGAACGCCGAGCGGTTCGTCGACGTCGCCGACAAGCTCGTCAGCCACCTCCCGAAGTCGAAGCGGATGCGTGACCTCGTGGACCGCGTCGATCGCGACCGCGGCCGCGTCGAGTTCATCCGCCGGTACTCGGACCTGTACGGCGTCTACACCGAGGCCGAGGTCATCTACACGGACGACCGGACGCTGGGGCTGTGGAGCTCGCTCACGAAGGGCGATCAGGCGAAGTTCCCGTTCGACGCGACCGACGTCGACTGGCACCACTACCTCGTCGAGGTCCACTGCCCGGCGGTCACCGCGGGGCTGCGGGCGCTCTCGAGCAAGCGGGCGAAGCCGAAGGTGCGGATCCGCGAGCGCGAGCAGCTGATCCTGGCGCTGTTCGACATGGAGGGCACGATCCTGCCCTCGAACGTCGTCGAGTCCTACGTCTGGTCCCGGATGGCCGACGAGCCGTGGGACCGGTGGCCGGTCGAGCTGGCGAGCGTGTTCTCGCGCATCCCCTCGTACCTGCTGGCCGACCGGCGTGACCGCGGCGAGTTCCTCCGCACGTTCTTCCGGCGGTTCGAGAACGCCAGCGTCGAGGGCGTCGACCGGCTGATCGACGAGGTCGTGTCCGAGTTCATGCTGCAGAAGGTCTCGGCCGCCGCGGTCCGCAGGGTCCGCGAGCACCGGCAGGCCGGCCACCGCACGATCATGATCACCGCCGCCGCCGAGCCGTTCATCCGGCCGCTCGCGCCGCTGTTCGACGTGGTGATCGGCGCGAAGCTCGAGGAGCGCGACGGCCTCTACACGGGCTACCTCGCCGAGCCGCCGCTCGTCGGCGAGGCGCGCGGAGCCTGGCTCCGTCGCTACGCCGAGCAGGAGGGCGCCGACCTGAAGAACTCGTACGCGTACGCCGACAGCCACTCGGACCTGGCCCTGCTCCGCGCCGTCGGCAACCCCGTGGTCGTCTCGCCGGACGCCGCGCTCCTGCGCGTCGCGAAGCGCCGGCGCTGGCCGATCGAGGACTGGCGCATGTCGGGCGGCATGCCGCGGGTCCGCTTCCCGAAGCCGGTGCGCCGATGACCGTGCAGGCCGTCGAGCTGTTCCGCTCGGTCCCGCGGTACCTCACCGCGAGGGCGATCGGCGGTCGGGCCCCCGGGCTGGTCTCGGGGCCGCTCGCGCCGTTGCGGCTGGCGAACAAGAAGGACCCCGAGCCACCCGGCCCTGGCTGGGCGCGGGTGCGACCGCTGCTCTCGGGGATCTGCGGCTCGGACCTGGCCACGATCTCGGGGCGTTCGAGCTTCTACTTCTCGCCGCTGGTCTCGATGCCGTTCGTGCCCGGGCACGAGGTCGTCGGCGAGCTGCTGGACGAGGTGGAGGGGTTCGCCGCGGGGACGCGAGTCGTCCTCGAGCCCGTGTTGAAGTGCGAGGCGCGGGGGCTGGAACCCTGTGACAATTGCGCCGCAGGCCTCTCGGGGCGATGCGACCGCGTGACGACCGGCCACCTCTCCGCGGGTCTGCAGACGGGGTACTGCAAGGACACCGGCGGCGGGTGGAGCCGGATGTTCCTCGCGCATCGGTCGCAGCTCCACCCGGTACCGGACGAGCTCTCGGACCGGCGCGCCGTGTTGGTCGAGCCGCTGTCGTGCGCGGTGCACGGCGCGCTCCGTGCGGACGTGCGGCCGAACGACGAGGTCGTCGTGATCGGCGCCGGAACCGTCGGCATCCTCACCCTCATCGCGCTGAAGGAGCTCACGCAGGCCGGTCGGGTCACCGTCGTCGCCAAGCACGGCAAGCAGCGGGGCTGGGCCGGGTCCTTCGGCGCGACCGAGGTCGTCCCGCCGTCCGAGGCGACGAACGCCGTGCGGCGCTCGACCCGCGCGATGAAGCTGAAGCCCGAGATGGGGCGGAGCTACCTGATGGGGGGCGCCGACGTCGTGTTCGACTGCGTGGGCTCGAGGTCGTCGCTCGATCTTGCGCTGCGCACCACGCGGGCCGGTGGCCGGATCGTGCTCTCGGGCATCCCGGTGCAGTCGCCGGACCTCACGCCGCTGTGGTTCCGCGAGCTCGAGCTCGTCGGCGCGTACACGGGCGGCATGGAGACCGTGAACGGCGACCGGCGGCATTCGTTCGACCTCGCGATCGACCTGGCGCGCGAGAACCCGATCGACGGGATCGTCGGCGCCACGTACCCGCTCAGCCGGTGGCGTGAGGCGATCGACCACGCGCTCGGCGCGGGGAAGCTCGGAACGTTGAAGGTGGCCTTCGACCCGAGGGCCGAGGGCATCTAGGAGGGATCGCACATATGGCTCGACCGGGATTCGTGCTCGAGGTCGACGAGCGGACGCCGCCGCTCCTGATCCATCAGGGCGAGGGGTTCCGCCTGGAGAAGTTCCCGCTCGGCTCGCGCGTGATCTATCCGCCCGACGCGCTGTCGAAGATCCGCGACGTGCGCGGGGCGATCCGCCGGGCGCTCGCGGACCCGCACGGGAGCGAGCCGCTCGCCGAGCTGCTGAAGCCCGGGATGAAGCTCACGATCGCGATCGACGACATCTCGCTCCCGCTCCCGCCGATGCAGGCGCCCGACGTCCGGCAGCTGGTCCTGGAGGAGGTGATCGAGCTCGCCGCCCGCAATGGCGTCGAGGACATCAAGCTCTACATGGCGAACTCGTTGCACCGCAGGATGACCGGGCCCGAGATCAAGCACGCGGTCGGCGAGCGCGTGTACCGCTCGTTCTACCCGAAGGACCTGAAGAACCACGATGCGGAGGACCCCGACAACCTGCTGTTCGTCGGGACGACGGACAAGGGCGAGGAGGTCGAGCTCAACAAGCGCGCGGCCGAGTCCGACCTGCTCGTGTACGTGAACATCAACCTCGTGGCCCTCGACGGCGGACACAAGTCCGTCGGGACGGGGCTCGCGAGCTATCGGAGCGTGCGGCACCACCACAACGTGCACACGCTCCTGCACTCGAACTCGTACATGGACCCGCGCGCGGGGCACTCGGCGATCCACGACTCCCTGCGACGGATGGGCAAGGTGATCGCCGACGCCGGCATCCGCGTGTTCACGATCGAGACGACGCTCAACAACGACACGTTCCCCGAGCAGTTCGGCTTCATGAACAAGCGCGAGTGGGAATGGTCGACGAAAGAGCAGGCCACCTACCTGGCCGCGCGGAAGCTGAACGACATGGGGCCGTCGCCGGCGAAGCACCAGGTCTGGATGCGGATCCGCTCGCCGCACGGCGTGACGGGCGTGAACGCCGGCTCGACCGATGCGGTGCACGAGCGCACGCTCGCGAAGCTCCATGAGCAGCAGCTGGTCGAGGTCGACGGGCAGAGCGACGTCCTGGTGATCGGCGTCCCTTACCTCGGCCCCTACAACGTGAACTCGATCATGAACCCGATCCTGGTGCACTGCATGGGCCCCGGCTACATCTTCAACATGTATCGGAACAAGCCCGTCGTGCGACCGGGCGGCGTCATGATCATGTTCCATCCGGTCCCGTGGGAGTTCCACCAGGTCCACCACCCGAGCTACGTGGACTTCTTCGAGGAGGTCCTGGCCGAGACGACCGACCCGAGCACGATCGAGTCGAAGTTCGAGGAGCAGTACGCCACCGATCCCTGGTACATCCACCTGTACCGGAAGAGCTACGCGTACCACGGCGTCCACCCGTTCTACATGTGGTACTGGGGCGCGCACGCGCTCGACTACCTGGGCGACGTGATCGTCGTCGGCGGGAACCGGAAGGCGTGCGAGCGGATGGGGTACCGGGCCGCGACGACGTTCCGCGACGCGCTCGAGATGGCGAGCGACACGGTGGGGCGGAGCCCGTCGATCGCGTACTTCCACATGCCGCCCTTCATGGTCGCGGACGTGCGCTGATGGCCGCCAAGCGGAGCCTGACGGATGAGCTGCGCGACGTCGCCGAGGGCTGGCGCTGGGGCCGGCGGCCGATCATGCCGCGCTCGGCCGAGGGCGTCACGGCGCCCGCCGAGCGCTGGTCGTTCCCGACCGACTGGGCTCGGACGTCCGCGGGCCGGGTGGCGCGCGACGCGATCCTCGTCGGCGCGATGAAGCCGATCGTGTGGAACGAGACCGCGCCGCAGGTGTTCGGGCTCGACCATCTGGACCACCTGCGCGCGCCGGTGATGTTCATCAGCAACCACTCGAGCCACCTGGACGCGACGCTGATCCTCACGACGCTCCCGCTGAAGTGGCGCGACAAGACCGCGACGGCGGCGGCCAAGGACTACTTCTTCGACGTGTGGTGGCGCTCGGCGTTCACCGCGCTCGTGTACGGGGGGTTCCCGATCGAGCGCGGCGGCGGCGAGCGCGCCACGGCGAAGGCGAAGGAGCTGATCCGGGACGGGTGGAACCTGGTCGTGTTCCCCGAGGGAACGCGCTCGACCGACGGGTGGGTCCAGCGGTTCCGCCACGGGACGGCCCGCCTGGCGCTCGAGATGCAGATGCCCGTCGTCCCGATCGCGATCGTCGGCGCGTACGCCGCGATGCCGAAGGGCCGGTCTTGGCCGAAGAGGGGGCGTCCGCCGATCCGTGTCCGGTACGGCGAGGCGCTGATCCCGCGCGAGGGCGAGTCGCACCAGGACCTCTCGCTGCGTATGCAGCGCGCGATCGCCGAGCTGTTCGACGAGGACCGCACGTCGTGGTGGGAGGCTCGCCGGCGGGCCGCGAACGGCGAGACGCCGAAGATCACGGGTCCTGCGGGCCCCACGTGGCTCCGGGTCTGGGAGGGCTCGCGCCCGATCCGCCGGCACGGGCACCGGCCGACGTGGCGATGAGGCACGCTGTGGCGGCGCTGCGCCGTGGGGTCCGGTGGGCGGGCCGACGGGGCGGTTGCTCTCCGTGAGCCGGACGGGCGGCGAGAAGCGGCGGCACGCGCTCATCGAGGAGGCGATCCGCGCGTTCGGCCGCGACGGCTACAGCGGCGCGAGCCTGGAGCAGATCGCCTCGGCGTGCGGGATCCGCAAGCAGACGCTCCTGTACTACTTCCCCACGAAGGACGCCCTCCTCGAGGCCAGCCTGCGCGCGGCGGGGGAGCGCGTGACGCGGGAGATCTCGGCCGGGCTCGAGGGCAAGGAGACGTATTGGGATCGAGCCGAGGCCGTGATCCACTCCGTCTTCCGCCTGGCCGAGCAGTGGCCCGAGTTCCCGATGTTCATCCGCGAGGCCAGCCGTCTGGGGCCGGCCGCGTTCGAGCAGCTGACGGGCGATCTCGAGGCGCTGCAGCACCGTGCGGTCCGCTTCCTCCAGGAGGGGATGGACGCCGGCGAGATCCGCAAGCAGGACCCGACCTTCCTGCTGTTCCAGCTGTACACGGCGGTCGTCGGCTCGCTGACCGAGGCGAGCGTGCTCCGCGCGATGATCGGCGAGGACAAGAGCCGGGTCTCGCTCCGCCGCCGCGAGCGCGAGGTCGTGACCTTCGTCCGGAGCGCGCTCCAGCCGCCGCCCGCCGAAGCCTGAGGTCTCGGGCGGCCCGGCGACCGCCGGGCTCCCGGCGGACGGTCGAAGCACCGAAAGAAGTTGCCCGGTGTGACGGATCTCACGGACAGGCCTGAGCCGGAAGCGTAGGCTCGAACACATGTTCGCGTCCAGGGACTCCGCGGTGATCGACGCGCTGGACGACGCTCACGCGCGGGTCGGTGCCGCTCAGCGGGACCTGCTGGAGCTGATCGCGCAGGCCGACCGTGGAGAGGCCTGGGTCGACCAAGGTGCCAGGGACATGGCGCACTGGGTCTCGATCCGCTACGGCGTCTCGTGCTGGAAGGCCAGGCGCTGGATCGCCGCGGCATACGCGTTGGAGACGCTCCTGCAAGTGGCACGGGCGCTCGAGGACGGGGTGCTCGGTCTGGACAAGGTGGTCGAGCTCACGCGGTTCGCGAGCCCCGAGACCGAGTCAC
>DASTHN010000022.1:0-22282 GCA_035718185.1 Actinomycetota bacterium | reverse complement strand
GGGCGCATGTGGAAGAGCTGGTCCACCGCGAGCTCGCCGTGGAAGATGTTGCCGCCGATCATGCCGAGCTCCTGCTCCATCTCGTACGGCCCGATGATCTGCCGGTCGATGACGGCGGCCTTGAAGTTCGGCGCGAGGTTGTCGTACTCCTGGATCGCTCGGTCGGCGTAGGCCTCGAGCTCTTCCGTGTGCGGCTCGGCGCTCCACTCGTGCGGGCACCACTGGCTGTACATCGAGAACATGTGGATCCCCTCGGGGCACAGCTTCTTGTCGAGCGTCGTCGGGATGACGCCGTCCACGAACGGCCGCGTCGCAGCCTGCTTGTCCATGTGCGCGTCCTGGAACGCGCGCTCGGCGTAGTCGGTCGAGAAGCACAGCTCCACCGATCCCGTGTGGTGGTCCTGCATCTCCTTGCCCGGATCGGCTGTGAAGTCCGGCAGCTCCGAGAGCGCCACGTTGATCTTCACCACGCCGCTGCGGCTCCGCCACCGTTCGATGTCCCAGACGAAGTCCGCCGGCAGGTCGTACCGGTCGATCAGGTCGAGGAACGCGATCTTCGGGTGGATCGCCGAGACGCCGACCGGCGCGCGCAGCTCCTCCCCGTTCTCGAGCGCCACGCCCACGAAACGACCGCTGCGGACGAGGATCTTCGAGACCCGGGCGTTCGTGCGGACCTCACACCCGAACGACTCGGCCGAGCGACGGATCGAGTCCGACACGGCGCCCATGCCGCCCTGCTGGAACCCCCACGAGCCGAGATGTCCGTCGCCGACGTCGCCGATCGAGTGGTGGAGCATCACGTACGCGGTGCCGGGCTCGTCCGGCCCCGCCCACGTTCCGATGACCCCGTTCACCGCGAGCATGCCCTTGATAGGGTCCGACTCGAACCACTCGTCGAGCAGGTCGGTGACGCTCATCGTGAACAGCTTCGTGACGCTGCCGACACCGCGGACCCCGAGCTTGCGCATCTTCCACGCTGTGTCGACGGTGGAGAGCACGTCGCCGAGCGCCATCGAGCCCACCTTCGGGGGTACCCGCAGCAGCACCGGCCCGAGGACGTCCGCGACGCTCTTCAGCCACTCCTCCCACTTCGGGAGCATCTCGGCGTCCTTCTTCGAGAAGCGCGCGATCGACTCGTAGGACTTGGCCGCATCGTCCGCGTACACCTTGATCGAGCGGCCGTCGGGGAACGCCTGGTAGTACGGCCCGAACGGCGTGACGTCGTACCCGAACCGCTTCAGCTGGAGCTCGTTGATGATCGTCGGCGGCATGAGCGACATCACGTACGAGTAGGTCGTCACCTGGATCTCGGGGTGGTCCGGGAACGGCGCGCTCGTGTCGGCCGCGCCGCCCGTCTTGCCCCTGGCCTCCAGCACGACGGCGCGGGCGCCCGCCCTCGCGAAGTACGCGCCGGCGGTAAGCCCGTTGTGTCCGCCACCGATGATGATCGCGTCGTAGACGTTCGCCATGCTCGGTCCTCCTTCGGACGACCCCGGCGCATCATCTCCCGCGTTTGAACGGCGGGTCAAGCCGAGCGGGGCCGATGCGCCGGTTGACAACCCTGGTCGAGGGGCTAGCATGCGTTGAATCTCGGTTCAAGGTGCACCCGACGACCGAACGTCGTTCAAGGGGATGGGGATGAGCGGCTCGACCCCGAAGAGCAAGGACCGGCACCAGGAGATCCTCGACGCCGCGGCGAGGGTCATCACCGACCGGGGCCTGGCCGAGACCCGCATCTCGGACATCGCGGAGGAGGCCGGCGTCTCACCCGGCCTGATCCTGTACTACTTCGACTCGAAGGACCGCCTGCTGTCCGAGGCGCTGACGTACGCGAACGACCAGTTCTACCTGCGGATGTCGCGTGAGATCCGCAGGATCCCCTCGGCGCGGGATCAGTTGCGGCGGCTCGTGGACCTGTCCGTCCCCGGCCTGCTGCCCGAGTACGGACGGCTGGACGAGTGGGCCCTGTGGATCGAGGTCTGGGTCCGTGCGCTCCGGGACCCCGAGATGGCGAAGGACCGGGAGTTCCTCGACCAGCGATGGCGCGGGCAGATCGCCGACATCGTGCGCGGCGGCCAGGCGTCGGGCGAGTTCACGTCGGAGGAGACGGCGGAGGAGCTCGCCCTGCGGCTCGCCTCGATGATCGACGGGCTCGCCATCCAGGTGATCATGGAGGACTCGCAGGTGACGCCCGAGCACATGCGGCGTACCTGCATGGACGTCGCCGCCCGCGAGCTGGGCTTCGCGCTCGAGCCCGTCGCGACCTGACACCGGATCAGCCCGTCCCGGCCGCGAACGCCCGCAGGTCGGGCAGGTGCTCCTCGTAGTGGTCGATCGTCTCCCAGACGAACTCCCGCTCGGCCGCGGCATCCACCTCCGGGAGCGCGGCCCACGAGGCGAGCATCCGCTCCCGGGCCTCGCCGAGCCCGCGCTCGACGTCCGCGAGGGGCATCCGCCCGGACGCCTCGAGCACCCCGGCGTTCTCCGCATCCGTCGCCGCGTCGTCCTCGGGCGGCTCCACGTAGGTGCCCGCCCGCATCGCATCGAGCGTGCCGGCGAGGTCGTCCCACCAGTGGGCGACGTGCCACAGCACGTCCTTGACGGTCCAGCCCTCGACGTTGACGCCGGGGGCCTCGCGACGGTCCGGCTCGACCGTGTCCACGGCGGCGCGGAACGCCGCCCACGCATCACGCTCGCGAGCGCTGAGCGCATCCTTGTCCATCTCCGTCCTCCTCATCCCGCCAGCGTCCGGACCCCGCGCTTCGCGAGCTGGTCGGCGACGATGTTGCGCTGGATCTCGGAGGTCCCCTCCCAGATCCGGTCGACGCGCAGCTCGCGGTAGAAGCGCTCGGCGACGTTCTCGCGCATGTAGCCGCGCCCTCCGAACACCTGCACCGCGCGGTCGGCAACGCGGTTGGCCATCTCGCTCGCGTACAGCTTGGCCATCGAGCACTGCGCGTGCTGGATCTTCACGTCCACGCCGCGGTCGATGTTCTTCGCGAGCTCGTACGTCATCAGGCGCGCCGCCCAGAGCTCGGTGAGGGAGTCCGCCAGCATGTGGGCGACCGCCTGGAAGCGGATGATCGGCTCCCCGAACTGCACGCGATCCCTCGCGAACGCGGTCGCCTCCTCGATCAGGCGCTCGGCGGCGCCGCAGCACCTCGCCGCGATCATGAGCCGTTCGTACCGGAACCACGCGTACGTGAAGCTCAGGCCGTCGCCCTCCTCGCCGACCATGTTCCCGCCCGGGACCCGGACGTCGTCGAACCGGACGATCGCGTGGCTGTCCGCGTACGTGTGCGAGTACGCAGGCTCCCGCACCAGGTGCACGCCCGGGGTGTCCTTGTCCACGAAGAACATCGCGTGCTCGGCCGCGTGCGGCCCGCCGTCGATCTTGCCCTGGAAGAAGAGGTAGTCGGCGCTGTTGAACGAGGTCACGTGCATCTTCGTGCCGTTCAGCACGTACGCGTCGCCATCGCGCCGAGCCGTGGCCTCGATCGCGTCGACGTCGGAGCCGGCGCCCGCCTCGGTGATCGCGTAGCACTCCTGCCGCTCGCCGCGGATCGTCGGCACGATCCAGCGCTGCAACTGCTCGGGCGTGACGACCTCGGGGGCCCAGGCGGGCGGCGTGTGGGCGCACCAACCCAGCGCGTTCGTCACCCGCCCGATCTGCTCGGAGACCAGGACCTGCTGGAACATCGAGAACCCACCGCCGCCCAGGTCCTTCGGCATGTTCATCGCGAACAGGCCGAGGTCGATCGCGGAGCGGTGGTGCCGCTCGCGCGCCTCGTCGGGGATCCGCCCGCCGTGCTCCTCGGCGTGGATCTCCCAGGGGATCAGCTCCTCGTCGACGAACCGCCGAGCGATCTCCTGGATCCGCCGGTCCTCCTCGCTCATCGGGTACGTGCTCATCCACCCACCTCCGGCGCGAGCATACGACGGACCTGAACGGCGGTTCAGGCGAGGGTCACGCCACCTCGGCTCGCACCCGGGGACCCAGGACCTCCAGACGCGCGGCGTGCCGGTCGAGCATCGCGACGGTGTGCTCGTCCAGCTGGTGGTCGCGGTCCGGGGCCTCGGCCTCTGCGACCGGGCCCCCGAACAGCGCCGAGGAAAAGTAGCGTTGCCCCGAGTCCGCGATGACCGTCGCGATCCGTCGGATCTCGGGGTGGGCGCGCGCGATCTCGAGCGCCGCTACGACGTTGCAGCCGGAGGAGGTGCCGCAGAAGATCCCCTCGTCGTGGGCCAGGCGACGGGCCATCGCCTGAGCATCGGCGGTGGTGACGGTCACGATCCCATCGATCACGCCGAGGTCGAGGTTCACCGGCACGATCCCGTCGCCGATCCCGGCGATCCCGTGCGGCCCCCACCGGCGCGCCGAGATCAGCGCGCACTCCGCCGGCTCCGCGGCGTACACGCGGGCCCGCGCTTCGCGCTCCTTCAGGAAGCGCCCGACGCCGCTGATCCAGCCGCCCGTTCCCTGGGCCGCCACGACAGCGTCGACGCGGCCGTCCATCTGCGCCCAGATCTCCGGCGCCGTGGTCGTGCGGTGCGCCTCGATGTTGTCGGGGTTCTCGAACTCGGCCGGCACGAAGAAGCGACCGGGATGCGACGCGCGCATGTCCTCCATCAGCGCGAGCGCGACATCGACGTCCGACTCGCCTCCGGGGGTGAGGATCAGGTCCGCGCCGTAAGCGCGGATCAGCTTCTTGCGCTCCTCGCCCATACCCTCGGGCATGATCACGGTACAGCGGTACCCCTTGATCGCTGCGACGGCGGCGCACGCGATCCCGGCGTTGCCGGTCGTGCACTCGAGGATCGTCTACCCGGTCGGAGGTCGCCGCGCCCCTCGGCGCGCTCGATCATGAAGCGGTAGATCCGGTCCTTCACGGAACCGGTCGGGCCGTAGTACTCCAGCTTGGCGTAGAGCTCGTGGCCGTCCGGCTCGATCCGCCGGAGCCGGACGAGCGGCGTGTGGCCGACGGCGTCGAGCATCGAATCGAGCGGACGGGCGTACGCATCCCAGTCCATCGCGTCCTCCTCACGGGGGGCGACGTGTCGGCCCGCCCGGGGCGGACGGGGGATCGCCGCCGTGCATGTCGTTCGTGCCCCGGCGGACGCGTCTCCAAACCCGCTCGTCAGCCCAGCCCGAGCAACAGCAGCCCGCCGATCACCAGCGCGATCCCGGCGTACTGGGTCGGCCCCGGGCGCTCGCCGAACAGCGCGACCCCGCCGACGATCGGGAAGAGCACGAACGTCGCCGAGGCCGCCGTGACGATCGAGATCAGGCCGTTCTCCGCGCCGAACGAGTACATCGCGACGCCGACGATGTCGGCGAGCCCGGCGGCCGCCGCCACCCCGAGCCCCGTCGCGTCGGCTCCGCGGATCCGGGGCCGCCGCACGGCCGCGATCGCGAGCAGCATGAGCACCGAGAACGTTCGACCGAGCGCAGTGGCCGGCAGCCAGCCGACCACCTGGGCCTGCCGCCCGAGCGTGAACGTCGCCAGCCCGAACAGGAGCATCGAGACGATGCCCACGGGGACGCCCGGGCCCGAGAAGCGCTCGCCACTCGCCGCGCGGAGATCGGTCGAGGCGACGACCACGCCGACGAGCGTCACGACCGCCCCGACGAGCACGAGCCCCGCGAGGCTCTCGTCGAGCAGGACCACGGCCAGGACGACGGGGGGCACGGCGTACGCCGCCACGATCGGCGAGACGATGGCGACCGGCCCCAGCTCGAGCGCTCGATAGTGCGCGAGGTACGCCACACCGACGATGGCGCCGTTCGCCGCCAGGATCAGCACGTTCCCCGCGTCGCCGGTCCACTCGGGCCGGATCGCGAGGACCAGGAGCGCGATCGCGACCAGGCTGGTGACCTGGGCGACCACCGTCGCGGCGATGCTGCCGATCCGCCGCCCGCTCAGCGCGGCGCCGAGGTCGGCCAACCCCCAGCCGATCGCGGCCCCGAGGCCGTAGATCACGCCGAGGCCCGGACCTCGGCGAGGGCATCGACCGCGACCGCCCCGCGCTCCGCGACGAGGAGCGGGTTCGCCTCGAGCGACGTCAGCCGGTCGCGGAGGTCGTGCGCCGCGCGCGCGATGCCCTCGACGACCCTCGCCACGGCGCGGAGGTCGTGCTCGTCCGCGTCGAGGCCGCACCGCTCGGCCTGCGACCGTACGTACGCGAGCGCCTGCGACGGCGTGAGGGGCGCGGCGACGAACGTGGCCGCGCCGGCCTCGGCGAGCGCGCCACCCGGCCGGATGGTGATCGAGGCGCCGAAGCGCTCGTCGACCACGGCGCCGACGAGCACCTCGTGCCCGTGCGCCATCCGCTGGACCAGCACCTTCGGCCGCCGGGCGCCGGCGCGCCTGGCTGCCTGCAGGACCTCGGCGGCGGCGACCTCGACGTCGGTCGGGTTCGCCAGCCCAAGCCGCACGCCACCGAGCTTGGCCTTGTGCGGGACCTCGGCCGCGAGCGCCTTCACCGCCACCGGGAACCCCAGGCGCCTCGCCGCGGTCGCAGCGGCCTGGGGCGAGGCGACCGTGGCCTCCCGCGGGCGGCCAACCCCGTACAGGGCGAGCAACTTCGCAGCCTGGGTCTCGTCGAGCGGGCCGGAGCGCCCGCGCAACAGGCGGAGGGCCGCCCCGCGGTTCGGGTGCGGAGCGAGCTCGGGGGTCGAGCGCCGGCGCACGGTCTGCAGCTCGACGAGCGCACGGACCGCGCCGGTCGCGGCGTGATGGCCCTGCAGGAACGGCAGACGCTCTGCCCGCGTCCACGCCTTCGCCCGGGGGATGTACGCGAGCGGGCTCATCGAGACCGAGGCGAACGCCACGCGGGTCTGGCGCTGGAGCGTCCGGACGCGCTCGAGCAGGTGCTCGGCCCACACGACCTCGTTCTCCAGACGGGGCGGGAACGCGTCGAACGCGACGAACCCCACCGCCGGATCGCTGGCGAGCGCCTCGAGTGCGCCCTCGAACATGTCGACCTCGACCGCCGCCTGGCCGGTCACGTCGAGCGGGTTGTTCTGCGAGGCGAAATGGGGCAGCGCCCGCCGGAGCCGGGCCTTCGTCCGGGCGGAGAACTCGGGGAGCTCGAGACCGCGCGCGCCGGCCGACTCGGCGAACAGGGTGCACGCGCCGCCGGATTGCAGCGCCGCCGCCACACCGGTCGAGCGCAGCCTGCGGTGGTGGGACAGGAGCACGGCGGCCTCGAACATCGTCACCGGGTCCTCGACCAGGATCGCGCCGTGGCCGCGGAGCCAGGCGTCGCGGAGCGCGGTGTTGCCGGCGAGCGCCCCCGTGTGCGCGACGATCGAGCGTCGCGCAGCCTCGCTGCGGCCCTCGGGCGCGCATACGAGGATCGGCTTGCGCGCCCTCCGCAGCGCGTCGAGCCCGCGCTCGATGCCCTCGACGTCGCGCATCGTCTCGATGTACGTGGTCACGAGCTTCGTGTGGGGGTCGTCGGCCGCCCACGCGAACATGTCGCCGAGGCCGATGACCGCCTCGTTCCCGACGCCCAGGATGATCCGGAGCCCCACGCCGCGGTCCGAGGCCATCTGGTTCATCGTCCACGCCACCGTGCCCGACTGGCTGATCACGCTGATCCCGCCGGCGACGGGCTCGGGCGGCGGCGTCGTGCCGTACGGCGCCACCTTCTCGACGTAGTTCACGTAGCCCTCGACGTTCGGCCCGAGCACGGGGAGGTGGCGCTCGAGCGCCTTGGCCCGCAGCTCGTCCTGGAGCGCGCGGCCCTCCTCCCCCGCCTCCGCGAACCCCGAGGACACCACCATGACGCCGCGGACGCCGGCCGCGGCGACGTCGTCGAGCATCCGAACGACGACGCGCGCGGGCACGACGAAGATCAGCAGGTCGACGCCCCTCGGGAGCTCGGCGACAGAGGTGAGACAGGGCCGGCCCCACACCTGCTCGTACTTCGGGTTGACCGGATACAGGTCGCCGGTGAACCCAACGTGGCGGAGCGAGCGCTCGATCTCGGGCGCCCACGAGTCGGGCGACTCGGAGGCGCCCACGATCGCGATCGAGCGGGGCGCGAGGACGGGCCGCAGGTCGAACCGACTCACGCCCGGTCGTCGCGGTGCTGCGCGTCGCGCCACGCGATCGCGGCCTTCAGCCCCTGCTCCTGCGTGATCCTGCGGAACTCGGCGCGAGCGGGCAGGTTCGCCGTCTCGATCATCGTGTCGATCTCGGTGTTCGCCTCGAGCGCGGCCCGGAACCCGGCCCCCTCCCAGACCTGGTTCACCGCGCGCTTCGTCATCTGGACGACGTACGGCTCGTTGCGGGCGATCTCGCGCGCGAGCTCGAGGGTCTCGTCGTCCAGCCGGTCCCTCGGCACGACCCGGTTCACCATGCCGATCCGCAACGCCTCGTCCGCGGACACGCGGTCGCGGCCGGTGTACAGGAGCTCCTTCGCGGCGCGGACCCCGATCACCCAGGGCAGGAACATCGAGACGACGCCCGAGCCGAACCGGATGTCGACGTAGCCGAAGACCGAGTCGTCGGCCGCCACCGCCAGGTCGCACGCGAGCATGAGGTCGACGCCTCCGCCCAGGCAGTACGAGTGCACGCTCGCGATCATCGGCTTGGGGTGGTCGACGATCCTCAGCATCTCGTCGGTCGAACGCTTCAGGTCCGCGCGCCACGCGTCCTCGTCCAGGACCCCGGCCTCGGTGTCCTCGTTCATGTCGTAGCCGGAGCAGAAGGCACGGCCGGCGCCCCGGAGCACGACAACCGCGACGCTCTCGGTCTCGGCCGCCGCGTCGAGCTCGCGCATCAACGCCTCGAGGAGGGCGTGGTTCAGGGCGTTCAGCGCCCGGCCGCGGTTCATCGTGAGCCGGCGGACGGGCCCGAGGTCCTCGACGAGCAGGACGGGCTCGGAGGCGTCGTCGGTCACGGTCATCCCCTCCTCGGTCGGGCTGGGCCGCATCATACTCGCGGCTTGAACCGCGCTTCAGGCCGGTCGGGGGCGGCAGCCCGTGACGGCGACGGCCGGGCGGCCTTGGGTTGCGCCTGCTCGTGCTGAGTGCTATTCAACGGCTTCGTACGGTCGTTCAAACGGCTGCGGGCAAGGAGGGAAGGATGGCAGAGCCGCGCGAGCACCTTCTGAGGCGTCGTGGACCGACCAGCGAGCTCAGCCGGCGCCGGTTCCTCAAGGCATCCGCGAGCACGGCCGTCGCCCTCCCGAGCCTCTCGGCCATCCTGGCCGCCTGCAGCAAGCCGGGGAGCGAGGCGCCCGCGGGCGCCAGCGCGCCCGCCGGGACCACAGGCCCGTACCCGCTGGCACGCACCGACAACCCGGTGACCCTGCCGCTCCACGACGACATCCCGCCGATCGAGGACAACCTGCCCATCGAGTCGGGCGCGACGCTGCTGATCTACAACTGGGCCGACTACATGTGGAAGAAGGTCATCAACGACTTCTGCGAGGAGTTCAACTGCGACTACGAGTGGACGACCTTCAACAACATGGCGGAGGCGATCCAGAAGATGTCCACGGGACAGGTCGCGGACGTCTTCTTCCCGACCGTCGACCAGCTGGGAAAGCTGACGTACGGCAAGCTCCTGCAGCCGCTCAACCACACGTACATCCCGAACCTCGAGGCCAACATCTGGCCCGTGTACCAGAACCCGTTCTACGACCAGGGATGGCGCTACACGGTGCCGTACGCCACGTACACGACCGGCGTGGCCTACCGTCGGGACGTCATCACCGACGACGAGGCCGAGGCCCAGGGGTACGACCTGGTCTGGAACCCGCAGTACAAGGGCAAGGTGGGGATCTACGACGACGCTCGCGAGACGCTCGCGATGGCGATGCGGCGTGCGGGTGTGGCGGACGTGAACACCACGGACGACGCGACCATCCAGGCGGCGCAGGACGATCTCGTCGAGCTGATCGACCTCGTGAACGTGCGGACGACGATCAACGGCGTCTACGCGAAGTTGCCAGACGGCGTGTACGACGTCCACCAGGGGTGGTCGGGCGACATCATCGGCGCGCAGTGGTACCTCAGCGATCTCGACACGCCCGGAGAGACAGACGTGCTCGGCTACTGGTATCCGGCGGACAACGTCGGCGTGGTGGGGAGCGACACCATCTCGATCCCGGCGAACGCCGAGCACCCGGTCCTCGCCCACGCGTTCCTCAACTTCATGCTGGACCAGAAGCACGCGTTCGATAACTTCACGTGGAACGGGTATCAGCCGCCGCTCACATCGATGGACACGGACACGCTGATCCAGGCGCAACTGGGCGGGTACGCCCCGAACAAGGGCCCGGGGACCGTGCCGCCGTCGCTGCCGAGAGCGGTGGTGACCCAGGAGATGTTCGACAAGGGGATGTGGCTCCTCGAGCTCGCACCCGAGGACGAGCTGAAGTGGCAGACCGCATGGGAAGAGTTCCAGGCGGGAGCCTAGCGGTGGCGTGAGTCAGCCCCAGGCGGGACCCGCCCGCACCCGGCGCGAAGCGCGACGAGCGGCGCGCGCCGCCGAGAGGCAGCAGGGCGCCTGGTACCCCAGGTGGTTCTGGCCGTCGTTCGCGACCCCGGCGATCCTGTGGCAGATCCTGTTCTTCGCGGCGTCGTTCTACGTGATCCTGGCGGTCGCGTTCGGGACGTTCGACTTCTTCCGGAACCCGCTGCCCGTCTTCCAGCCCTGGTGGTGGGAGTTCGGGACGTTCACGGAACAGCTGGGCCGGATCTTCGGCGGCGTGTACCAGGAGGTGTATCTGCGGACCTTCGGATACGTCCTCGTCGCCAGCGTGGTCTGCCTTCTGATCGGCTACCCGATCGCGTACTTCGTCGCCCGGTACGGGGGACGCCGCAAGGGCCTGTTCCTCGCCCTGCTCATCATGCCGTTCTGGATCAGCTACCTGATGCGGATGTACGCTTGGCAGTCGCTGCTCGAGCGCGACGGGTACGTCAACGACATCCTGACCTTCTTCCACGTGCTGCAGCAGCCGTTCGGCTGGCTCGAGGGCCACGGCATCACGGTCGTGATCGGACTCGTCTACGGATACCTCCCCTACCTGGTCCTGCCCCTCTATGGACAGCTCGACCGGATCGACCAGAGCCAGCTCGAGGCGGGCCGGGACCTGGGCGCGAGCCCCGCGAAGACGTTCTGGCGGGTCACCCTGCCGCTGTCGAAACCGGGGATCCTCGCCGGCCTCATCATCATCACCCTGCCGATGTTCGGTGACTACTACACGAACAACCTGCTGTCCCAGTCACCCAAAACGACGATGATCGGCAACCTGATCGACATCACGTACGTCACGCCGGGACTCCAACCGCAAGGTGCCTCGCTGGTCCTGACGGTCGTCGTGATCCTCATCATCCCGATGCTCTGGTACCTGCGCTACACGGCCCGAGCGGCGGAGCAGAAGTGAAGACCGAGACGCGCCCCCGGACGACCGCACCCCCGGGGGCGGCTCCGTCGAGGCACCTGGGGTGGTTCGGCAACCCCTGGCGGAAGCCCCGGATCCTCGAGGGGATCACCTGGCTGTACCTCGCGTGGTCTGTCCTCCCGGTGATCGTCGCCGTCGTCTTCTCGTTCAACCAGGGACGCTCGCGGAGCGCATGGCAGGGGTTCTCGCTCACCTGGTGGTGGGAGGACCCGTACGAGTCCCTCTTCAAGAACCCGCTCCTGCGACCCGCCATCTTCCAGAGCTTCCGGCTGGCGATCTTCACCACCCTGCTGGCCGTGCCGATCGGGACGGCCTTCGCGATCGGCCTCGACCGGTGGCGGGGCCGGCCCGCGAAGGTAGCCAACTTCAGCGTGCTCATGGCCTTCGTCGTGCCCGAGATCATCCTCGGCCTCGCGCTGCTCCTGTCCTTCCAGAACTTCCTCACGTTCGTCCCGCTCGGAACGGCGGCTCAGGTCATCGGGCTCGTCACGTGGCAGATCGCCTACGCCGTGATCATCGTCCGCGCGCGGCTGCTGACGATCGGCCGCGAGTACGAGGAGGCCGCCATGGACCTGGGGGCATCCCCGACCCGGTCGATCCGGCGCGTCCTGCTGCCGCTGCTCACGCCAGCGATGTTCGCGAGCGCGGCCATCGTCTTCGCGGACTCGATCGACGACTTCGTGACGGTCCGCTACCTGTCCGCCGGGGCGAACACGGAGCCGCTCTCGGTGAAGATCTACAACGCGGCCCGCGCGTCCCCCACCCCGGCGGTGAACGCGGCCGCGACGTTCATGCTCGTCGCGACCTTCACCGTAATCACGGTCGGCTTCTTCGCGTACCGATATCTCACCCGCGGGCAGCGCCGGGAGGGCGCGGTCAAGGAGTTCGTGTCGTTCGAGGTCTGATCACGGACGGCCCGACCTGCGGCCGCCGACCTACGTCGCGGCGAGCGGCTCTTCCATGGCGTGGACCTCCTCGAGCGAGGCCGTGTCCGTCAGCATGCGGAGCGCGTCGGGGGGGAGGTGCACCGTGATCGGCGTGCCCTGCTCGAAGGGGATGCCGGCGCCCTCGTTCGGCATCCACGCCTGCAGGGTCTGTCCGGGCGCGAGGTGGACGATCACCTGCAGCGTCGAGCCGACGTAGACGACGCGCTCGATCATCCCCGGCACACGGTTCTCGCCGGTGGTCCCGTGGCCCTCCAGGCGGACGCGCTCGGGCCGGATCGTCACCTTCACGTCGCCCGACGCGTCCGTGTCGCCCTTCGCGGCCACGAGCTCGAACTCGCCGAGCTTCACCTTGCCGCGACCGTCACCCTCGCGACCGGTCGCCGCCGCGTCCATCAGGTTCGAGACGCCGAGGAAGTCCGCCACGTACGCGGTGGCCGGTTCCTCGTAGACGTCGCTCGGCGTGCCGACCTGCTCGACGCGGCCGTTGCTCATCACCGCCAGGCGGTCGGACATCGTGAGGGCCTCCTCCTGATCGTGCGTCACGTAGATGAACGTGATGCCGACCTCCTGCTGGAGGGACTTGAGCTCGATCTGCAGTGCCTTTCGGAGCTTGGCGTCCAGCGCGCCGAGCGGCTCGTCCAGGAGCAGCACGGCGGGGTTCAGGATCAGCGCCCTGGCCAGCGCGACCCGCTGCTGCTGCCCGCCCGAGAGCTGCGACGGTCGGCGCTTCTCGTACCCCTCGAGGCGGACGAGCGCGAGAGCGTCCGAGATCTTCTGCTTGGCCTCGGCCTTGGAGACCTCCTTGTAGCGGAGGCCGAACCCCACGTTGTCGGCAACCGACAGATGCGGGAACAGCGCGTAGTTCTGGAAGACGGTGTTGACGTTGCGCTTGTGCGGCGGGGTGTGGGCCATGTCAACGCCATCGAGCAGGATCCGGCCCTCGTCCGGCCGCTCGAACCCGGCGATGCAGCGCAGCGTCGTGGTCTTGCCGCATCCCGAGGGTCCGAGCAACGAGAAGAACTCACCCGGTGGCATCTCGAGGTTGATCCCCGCGACCGCCGTGACGTCGGCGAACCGCTTCACCAGATCGACGAGGACGACCTCTCCGCCAGCCATGCAGGGCGCAGGATAGCGCAGATCCTGCACGGCGGTTCAAACGCCACGGGGGCGGCTACCGCTCCAGCGTCACGTGGACGTGCTTGGACTCCAGGTAGTCCTCGACGCCGTGGATCCCCAGCTCGCGGCCGATGCCCGAACGCTTGTACCCGCCCCATGGCGCCTCCACCGGCGCCGCCTGCGTCCCGTTGATCCACACGGTTCCGACCCGCAGCGCCCGGGCGACCGTGAGCGCCTTCGTGATGTCGTTCGTCCACACCGCCGCCGCCAGCCCGTACTCGTTGTCGTTCGACATCCGCACGACCTCGTCGACCTCCGAGAAGGGGATCACGGTCATCACGGGCCCGAAGATCTCCTCGCGCGCGATCGTCACGTCGTTCGTGGCGTCCGCGAAGATCGTCGGCGGCACCCAGTAGCCGTTCGCGAGGTGGGGATCGGCCGGACGGTCCCCCTGCACGGCGAGCTTGGCCTCGTCCATGCCGATCTCGATGTAGCGCTCGACACGGTCCTGCTGCTCCTTCGAGATCAGCGGGCCCATCGTCGTCGTCTCGTCGAACTGGTTCCCGAGCCTCACCTGCTTCGTGCGCTCGACCATCGCGGTGAGCGCGTCGTCGTAGATCGAGCGCTCGACGAAGACGCGCGTCCCGGCCGAGCAGTTCTCACCCATGTTCCAGAAGACGCCGTTGCACGAGCCCTCGACCGCCGCCTCGAAGTCGGCATCGGCGAAGACGATGTTCGGCGACTTCCCGCCGAGCTCGAGGGTCACCCCCTTCAGGGTGTCGGCGGCGCTGCGCATGATCAGCTGCCCGACCTCCTTCGAGCCGGTGAAGCCGACCTTGTCGACCTTCGGGCTCTCGACGAGCGGGGCGCCCGCGGTCTCGCCGTAGCCGGTGACCACGTTGAGGACGCCGGCGGGCAGGCCGGCCTCCTCGAGGATCCTCGCGATCTCCAGCGACGTGAGCGGGGTCTGCTCGGGCGGCTTGAGGACGAAGGTGCACCCGGCCGCGATCGCCGGCGCCACCTTCTGCGCCGACATCATCATCGGGTAGTTCCACGGCGTGATGCCGGCCGCCACGCCGACCGGCTCCTTCATCACGAACGACATCGCGTCGGGTCCGACCGGCGGGATGTCGCCGTGGATCTTGGTGGCCCACCCGCCGTAGTACTCGAACATGTACGCGACGTCGGCGACGTCGTCCCGGGCGTCCCCGATCGGCTTGCCGGCGTCGAGCGCCTCGAGGCGGGCCAGGCGCTCCAGGTCGCGACGCACGATCTCCGCCGCGTCCAGGAGGATGCGGCCGCGTTCGCGCTCGGACGTGCCGGGCCACCATGCTCCGTCGTCGAAGGCGTGCCGGGCGGCGTCGATCGCCCGCTCGACGTCCCCCCGCTTCGAGTCGGGGGCGGTCGCGATGACCTCCCCGGTGGCCGGATCGAACACGTCCAGTCGGGCGCCGTCCTCGGCGTCCACCCACCGCCCGTCGATGAAGTTCTGCAGGGCGTCCGCCACGCTCTCTCCCTCCTCGGCCGACGTAGAGGGCGAGGGTACTACGAGGTGGACGGTGCGGCGGAGGGTCCTACGGCTCGTACGTGACCCATTCGCCGTCGAACCACTCGGGGTCGGCGTCGAGCAGGGCGCGGTACCGCAAGAAGTCCTCGTGCATCGCGGGATCGTCCGCGTTCTTCATGTACGACTCGCGGTCGTCGAAGAAGACGGCCATCAGGACCTCATCCCGGCCGTCGCTCGGGAACAGGAAGTGGGTCCCCCGGAACCCCGGCACCGACCTCGCCCCGATGTCCTCCATGAGCGCTCGGAGCTCGTCGAACTTCTCCTGCTGGATCTTCATCCGTGCGACGGTCCCGTACACGACCCACCTCCCCGCGGGCTCCTCGATGAGGGCGTGAGCATACGCCGGTTGAGGCTCCCGCGGGTACGCTCCGAACGTGGAGCGGCCGTTCGACGTGCACGGAGCAGGCGTCCGCCTGGCGGCGCGCGAGTGGGCTGGCGATGGTCGCCACGTCCTGCTGCTCCACGGGCTCGCGTCCTCGTCCCACATCTGGGACCTGGTCGCCCCACGCTTGGCGCCCGCCCATCAGGTCGTCGCGTACGACCAGCGCGGGCACGGACGCTCGGGGAAGCCGTCGTCCGGGTACGGGTTCGATCGCACGGCCGCCGACGCGATGGCGGTGATCCGCGCGGCCGGGCTGCGACGACCGACCGTCGTCGGTCATTCCTGGGGAGCGAACGTGGCGCTCGAGGTCGCGGTGCGGTACCCGCGCCGGGTCGGCGGCGCCGTCCTCGTCGACGGCGGGTTCCTGCGTCTCAGCGACCGCATGGATTGGCCCACGACGAGGGAGCGCCTGGCCCCACCGGAGCTCCGCGGCACCCCGGTCCACGAGTTCCTCGAGATGACCCGCTACTTCCTCCACGGCCAGGTCGAGATCACGCCCGAGGTCGAGGCGGTGTTCCTCTCGCTGATGCGTGTGGACCGCGACGGCAACATCCACCCCCGGCTCTCGCGGGCGAACCATCTGCGGATCCTCCGGGCGCTCTGGGAGCAGGACGCCCTCGCGCTGTTACGCCGGGTCCGCGTGCCGACGCTGGTGCTCGGCGTGCGATCGCCGCCCGACACGCCGGACTCCGCCGGGTTCATGCACGAGAAGGAACGCGCGTCCCGGGTCGTCCGCGCGATCGGCGGGCCGGTGCGGTTCGAGTGGATCGACGGGATCCACGACGTCCCGCTCCAACGTCCGCGAGCGCTCGCGTCGCGCATCGCCCGGTTCACCTAACGCCGGCTACACGATCGCGCGTGCCGGATAGCCACACCCCCCGTACGATGGCTGGGTGGTCACCTTCATCGTCGTGCTGCTCCTGCTCGCCGCGATCTTCGGCGTGCTCGGCGCCGTCCTGAAGATCGCGCTCGCCCTCGTCCTCGCCGTCGTGCTCACCGTCGCGGTCCTCGCCTGGGGCGGGTGGCTCTGGCTGAAGCACCGGGTCCGGGAGTACGAGCGCGAGGCGGAACGCGAACGCGAGTTGCAGGAGCGGCGGCGGCGCGCGATCGACGTTCGGCACGTCCCGAACGAGGCCGAGCGGGCCGATCCGCTCGAGCTCCCCGGAGACTCCCCCTAGCGGCGCGCCCCTCGGGCGACGACGCGCTCGCGGTAGCGGTCGGGTGCGTACCCGATCAGCCGCCGGAAGGCCCACGCCGGCGGCCGCGTCCTCTCGGCGAGCTCCGACTCCAGGTCCCAGGCGGCGGCGCGCGCGAGGGGGAAGCCGGATCGGCTGGGGCCCGGCGGGACGCGTCACGCCCGGTCCCGTGCGACCGCCGGTTGCCGGAGGAGCGACGCGCCGAGCAGGAGCCCCCGCCCCGCGACGACGAACAGGAGGGTGAAGCCCATCGCGATCGCGCCGAACTCGAGCAGGCCTTCCCCCCAGGGACCGCCACGGATCAGAGAGCGGCCGATCAGTCCGAGGGGCACCGCGATCAGCCAGGTCACGAGCATCGTCCCCCAGCCGACCCGCCGGTACGTCCCCACGAGCAGCGCTACGAGGAACCACGCGACGAGCAGGGGGACGCCGGTCCGGGCGATGCCCGCGAGCGCGAGACCGCCGTGCTGGATCACCCCGACGACCACGAAGGAGGCGAGCGCGACCGCGTCGATCGCGGCCGCGGCGCGCGGGGACGGGCGGGCCACCGAGCGTCGCACGGCCCCATCCTCCCAGACCGTGGAACCGCGGGGCCGCCGCATCCGTCCTGCAGGGGGATGGACGGCAACGGCAGCGCGCGCCACCATGGGGTGATGACCCGTGGACTTCCCCAGCGGGCCGCGCTCGGTGCGGTCGTCTTCCTCGTCGTCTCATCCGCGCCGCTGCTCGTCGCCGCCGAGCTCGAAGACCGTCCGCCCCCGATCGCGATCTCGGTCGGCGGGATGGAGGTCCTCGTCGACCGGGATGCCACCTTCGGCGACGTCGTCCGCGAGCGTTCGCTCCACGCCGCGGACGGCCGTCTGCTCGACGTGGAGGGCGGCGTGATCGATCCGCACGCGGATCCCGGTCGGATCTGGCTGAACGGGACGGCGGCGGACCGAGCCGCCCAGCTGTCGGCGGGGGACGCGATCGTCGTCGCCCCGGGGACCGACCGGACCGAGGGCACCCGGCGTGTGGTCGAGCCGCTGCCCGGCCTCCAGCTGCAGGACCCGATGAGTACGCTCGCCACGTCGCGGGTGCAGCGCGTCACGACCGTGGGACGGGTCTCGGGGATCGTCGTCGACGTCCGGTACCGGTCGGTCGGTCGCACCCACGAGCCGCCCGCCGTCGCGCTGACCTTCGACGACGGGCCGTGGCCGCACGGGACGGTGCGCGTGCTCCGGGTCCTGCGACGGATGGATGCGGAGGCGACGTTCTTCATGGTCGGGTACCTGATGGAGCGCTACCCGGGGGTCGTGGACCGCGTGGCGCGAGCCGGCATGGCGATCGGGACGCACTCGTGGCTCCACCCGTACGTGACCCCCTTCGTCGACCTCAGCCCGCATCGTCAGGAGAGCGAGATCGCGCGTCCCGCCGACCTGCTGCGCACCCGGTTCGGCGTGGCCCCCACGCTGTTCCGGCCCCCCGGCGGCAGCGTGGACCCCGCGGTGGTCCGCATCGCCGACCAGAACGGGATGCGCGTGGTCCGGTGGGACGTGGATCCGCACGACTACCGAGCGAGCGCCAGGCCGCGGGCGATCGCCAAGACCGTGCTCCGCTCGGTCCGGCCGGGCTCGATCGTGCTGCTCCACGACGGTGGCGGCGATCAGACCGCCACGATCCGGGCGCTCCCCAGGATCATCCGCGGCGTCCGTCGCATGGGCCTCGAGCCCGTGGCGATCCGGGGTTGACGGCTGGATGCAGCCGGACGAGGTCCTGCAGGAGCTCCGTCGCCTGGCCGACCCCGAGCGGTTGAGCGGCATGGCCCGGTACGGGATCGCGACGGACTCGGCGCTCGGCGTCACGGTGACCGAGCTCCGAGCGCTCGCGCGCCGAACCGGTCGCGACCACGCCCTCGCGGCCGCGCTGTGGGGGTCCGGCATCCACGAGGCCCGCATCCTCGCGACGATCGTCGACGAGCCCGAGCGCGTGACCCGGGCGCAGGCGGAGGCTTGGGTCGCCGATCTCGACTCCTGGGACCTCTGCGACGGCCTGTGCGGCAACCTGCTCGACGCCACGCCCTTCGCCCTCGACCTGGCGGTCGCGTGGAGCACCCGCGAGGAGCAGTTCGTGAAGCGCGCGGCCTTCTCGCTCATCGCCGTGAGCGCCGTCCACCGCAAGGACCTCCCGGACGAGCGCTTCGAGGCGCTGCTCCCCACGATCCGAGCCGGCGCCACGGACGATCGGAACGCCGTTCGGAAGGCGGTCTCGTGGGCCCTGCGACAGATCGGGAAGCGGAGCCCGGCCCTCCACGAGCGGGCGGTCGACACCGCCGAGGAGATCCGCGCGCTCGGGACGCGGCCAGCGCGGTGGATCGCCTCCGACGTCCTGCGCGAGCTCGAGAGCGACGCCGTCCTGGAGCGCCTGGGGATCCCGCGGCGCTAGCGGGGCAGGAGCGCGGCCGCCAGCTCGCGGAGCTGCGCGATGCACACGTCGTTCTCGTCGTCCGAGACGACCTGCACGCAGACGTGGTCGGCCCCCGCGTCCAGGTGGGCGCGCACCCGCGTCGCGATCCGATCGGCGTCGCCCCACGCGACCAACGCGTCGATGATCGCGTCGCTCCCCTGACCGCCGATGTCCGCGTCCGACCACCCCATCCGCTTCAGGTTGTTCGCGTAGTTCGTCGTCTGCAGGTAGTGGACGGCGAACCCCCGCGCCAGGCGGCGGGCCTGCCCCGGATCGGTCTCGAGGACCGCCGTCTGCTCGACGGCGAGGACCGGCTCGGGGCCCAGGCGTTTGCGCGCGAACGCCGTGTGCTCCACCGGCACGAAGTACGGGTGGGCGCCGAGCGCCCGCTCGGCGGCGAGCTCCAGCATGCGCGGCCCGAGCGCTGCGAGGACGCGCCGCGGCTCCGCCTCCGGCTCGAGCGCCGAGGACGCGGCGCGATCCATCGCGTCGAGGTAGTCGCGCATCTTGCCCCACGGCCGCTCGTACCGCCCGCCCCGGCGAGACACCGACGGCGAGTGGCTCACCCCGAGCCCCAGCAGGAACCGGTCCGGGTACGCGTCGGTGAGCATCCGCCAGCCGTTCGCCATCGCGACGGGGTCGCGGGCCCAGACGTTCGCGATGCCGGTCGCGACGACCGCCCGCTCGGTCGAGCCGAGCAGCCACGCCGAGTGGCTGAACGCCTCGCGGCTCGTGACGCTCTCGGGGATCCAGATCGCGGGGTAGCCGAGCGACTCGATCTGCGCGGCCGCCTCGCGCTCTTCGGCGGCGGTCTGCGCCTCGAGCGCGAAGCTCCACACGCCCACTCGGCCGAGGGCCGAGCGGAGCGCCTCGCGCTCCTCGCGCATGCCCAGACGGAGCGGCTCCTCAACCACGAGCGGACCCTATCAGAGACCCCGGAGGGGGCCGAAGCCCCCTCCGATGCAACCGTGTCGAGGTCTCAGGGACGCTCGTCGCCCGCCGGAACCGGCGGGGTCTCGGTCTCGGCCGGGGTCTCGGGGACGATGACCGGCTCGCGCGTCGGCTCGTGTCCCTCGACGTTCACCTTCGGCAGCCACTCGAGCCACTTCGGCAGGTACCAGTTGCGGTCGCCGAGGAGCTTCATGCTCGACGGCACGAGGATCGATCGCACGATCGTCGCGTCCAGGAAGACCGCGACCGCCAGGCCGAACCCCATCTGCTGGAGCTGGGCCAGCCGGCCCGCCGCGAAGGCCGTGAACACGGCGACCATGATGATCGCCGCGCCGGTGATGATGCCGGCGGTCGTGCGCAGGCCGTAGGCGACCGCCTCCGAGTTGTCCCCGGTCTTGTCGTACTCCTCTCGGATCCGGCTGAGCAGGAACACGTGGTAGTCCATCGAGAGCCCGAACAGGATCGAGAACAGCAGCAGCGGGAGCCACGCCTCGATCGACTCGACCTCCTGGAACTGGAACCCGATCGCGTTGAAGAAGTCGAGCGCCCAGTTGTGGATCGTGTCCAGGAACCCGCTCGGCTGCTGCTGGAACACGAGCACGATCGCCCCGTAGGCGGCCCCGACCGACAGCAGGTTCATCAGCACGGCCTTCAGCGGCACGACGAGCGAGCGGAACACGACCATCAGCAGCAGGAACGACAGGCCGAGCACGAACGCGAAGACGATCGGCTGGTACGTGTCCGTCTGCACGAAGAAGTCAGCCATGATCGCGGGGAAGCCGCCGACCAGCACCTCGGCGCCGGTTCCCGCGAAGATGGGCGGGATGCCCTGATCCCGCAGGCGGTGGACCGCCTCCGTCGTCGCGTGCCCGAACGGGTCACCGACCGGGACCGCGCTGATCACGGCCGCGGTCCCCTCCTGGTTCGCGATCATCCCGACCTGGTCGGCGAACACCGGGTCGGCCGCGATCGCCTGCTCCAGCTCCCGGATCGCCCCCTGCAGCTCGGGTGACGACAGGTCGCCGCCGACGTAGATCTGCACGGGGTCGCTGCGCCCGCCCGCCGCGAAGTCCTTGGACAGGATGAGGAACGCCTGCTTCGAGTCGACCTCGTCCGGCAGCATCGCCGCGCTCGAGGTCGTGCCCTTGTCGATCGTGAAGTAGAGGCTCGCGAGCGAGCCGAGGATCAGGACCGACACGACCAGGAAGACGACCGGTCTGGCCATGACTGCGTTGGTCATGCGATCCCAGAACCCGCCCTTCGGGTCGTGCTCCCCCTCCATCCGGGCGCGCTTCGACAGCCGAGGCCAGTTCACCCGGTCCTTGAGCAGGCCGAGCAGCGCCGGCAACAGGGTGAGCGAGGCGAAGATCGACGCCAGCACGACGAGCATCGCGCCGGCTGCCATGCTGCGGAAGATCGTGTTCGGCATGATGAACATGCCCATCAGCGCGAGGACGACCGTCAGGCCGCTGAAGAACACCGCGCGGCTCGCGGTCGCGCCCGACGCCGAGATCGCCCCGTACGGCTCGAACCCCTTCTTCCGCTCCTCCCGGTACCTGGCGATGATGAAGAGCGAGTAGTCGATCCCCACCGCCAGCCCGATCATCGTCGTGATGTTCTGCGTGAAGAGGCTGAAGTGGACGCCGCTCAGCTCGGCGATGAGCGCGATGCTGCCGAGCGCCATCGGGATCGCCACGAACGCCATCGCGATCGGCAGGAGGGCGGCGATCAGCGCGCCGAAGACCACCATGAGCACGATGAGCGCGATGCCGAGACCGATGAACTCGCTCTTCGCCAGGTCCTCCTCGGCGACGTGGTTGGTATCGGCGTTGAGCGTGGCCGGACCGGCGAGGAAGGTCTCGAACCCGTCGCCGGGCGTGTCCACCTCCGCCTGGGCGTCCTTCAGCCGCTCGACGGTCACGATCTCGGTGTCCACAATCGGGACCGAGACGATCGTGGCCCGTCCGTCGGTCGAGATCAGCCCCGCGATGTCGAAGTAGGTGAGCGGCGGCCCGGCGAGCGCGTCTCCGCCGGCGGCCACGATGGCGCCGCGGACGGCCTCGGTGACGCTGCTGAAGCTGGTCTGCCCCGAGGGGTCCGGGTCGTCGATCTCCACCGAGGACGAGGTGATGAACGCCACGAGCTCGGGCGGGTTCACCCGGAGCGTGTCCGGGGTGAGCGTGCCCGCCGTGAAGAGCTGCTGCGGCTGGATCACCTGGACCTGGTAGGCGGACGCGTCCTCGGACGGGACGGCCTG
>DASTHN010000021.1:0-23562 GCA_035718185.1 Actinomycetota bacterium | reverse complement strand
GGTCTCCGGCATCGCGGGCGCGGGTGGCGCGGTCTCCGGCATCGCGGGGGCCGACGGGGCCATGGGGCTCGTCGCCTCGGCCCCCGGCATCTCCATCGGCGGCGCCTCGCCGGCGGTCGGCGCCGCGGCAGCCTTCTTCCGGCGGTTCACGAGCACGATGATCGCCGCGATGATCGCGACCACCGCGACCCCGAGCAGGATGAAGACCAGGGTCCAGTTGTCGCCACCGCTCGCGATCGCCGAGGCGGTGGCCTGCAGCTCTTGACGCTCGCCGAACTTCGGCTCCCACGTGACGGTGTTGCCGTCGACCTGACCGTTCGCCTCCGTCACCTCGCCGGGGAACGTGATCGCGATGCGGAGCTGGGCCGAGCCCATCATCTGCTGCGGGTCGAAGGGACCGGTCGCCCCCGTCGCGCCGCTCAGCCCGCCCAGACCCTGCGAGAGATCCAGGGCGCCCTCGACGACGAAGGTGTCCCCCTCGTGCGTGATACGCAGACCGTCGGGATCGGAGGGGTCGCTGTTGAACTCGCTGATGGCAACGCCCTCGAACGTGTACTTCTGGCCGACGAACTCGCCGTCGTCGTAGTCCTCGGTCGTGACGCCTTCGATGTCGCTCGGGAGCGGCACCCCCTGATCGCCGATCAGGTCGCTGAACGAGCCGCCGGTCAGCGCCAGGACGTCCTTGTTGACCGCGAACACGACGGACCCGTCAACGGTGTCGTCCGCCTGGACGTTGAGCTGCATGTCCAGCTTCAGGCAGCCGGTGAGCAGGACGACGAGCGCGGCGACCATCGCCCAGCGCCCGAGGGTCCAGGAACGCTTCGTCATGGGAGCCCCCTCCGTTCAGGCCCGGCGATGTGCCGAGCAGGCGCCAGCGTACTCCAGCGCCCGCCGTCCGGGTATGAGCGCGACCGGTTTGCCGGGGCGCCGCGGGGGGTACCTCTGACGGGTGCCGCGTGTGCGGTCCGGCGGCACGCCGGTCCCCCCGGAACGCCGGGCCGCACCGTTCTCACGGTCGGAGGTGACGTCATGATGAAGGACACGCTGCTCGGGTCGGACATCCGTTGGGTCTACTGCCTGCCTTGCCGTCGGGCGTTCGAGCTCGAGGACGGCCGCGGCGCCTGCCGATGCGGCCGGTCACGGGCCGCGCTGTTCGACGACGGGATCCTGCAGGTGCAGGGTCCGGCGAAGGCTCTCACGCCGCTCGAGACCGTGGTGCACCTGGACGGCGGCGAATGGACGCTCGTCCCGGAGGACGTCACCGTGCGTCGGATCCTCCCCGCAGCCTGACCGTCGGCGCTGCGCTCGGCGCTCACGGGCCCTTCACCAGGTACGCGATCCCCACGGCGAACCCGATCAGGACGACGATCCGTCGGAGCAGCTCCGCGCGCATCCGACCGGCCAGCCGGCCGCCGATCGATCCCCCGACGAGCGCCGCGACCGCCATCACGAGCGCCGCGCTCCACACCACCTTGCCGGAGAACAGGAAGAAGGCCGCCGCCGTGACGTTGACGCAGAACGACAGCGCCTGCTTGAGGGCGTTGACACGGGTGAGCGTGTCTTCGAGCACGAGCCCGAGCACCGCGAGCAGGATCACCCCGAGCCCGGCGCCGAAATAGCCACCGTAGACCGACGCCGCGAACGCCGGGACCGCGACCCACGCCTCGTGCGGGTCGACGCGCCCTCCCTCGGCCGTGCGCCGGAGGACGCGGGCGCGGATGCGCTCCTGCAGCAGGAGGAGGAGGCTGGCTCCCAAGATCAGGAACGGCACGAGGTCGCGGAACAGCTCCTCGCCGGTCGCGAGGAGCAGCATCCCTCCGGTCAGGCCGCCGAGCACGGCCACCGGGACGAGGAGCCGCAGCCGTCCCCGCTGTCCCGATAGGTCCGAGCGCTGCGCGTAGGTCCCGCCGAGGTACCCGGGCGACAGGGCGACGGTGTTCGTGACGTTCGCCGAGACGGCGGGGACCCCCACCGCGGTGAGCGCCGGGAACGTGATCAGGGTGCCTCCGCCGGCGATGGCGTTCACCGCCCCGCCGGCGAGCGCCGCGAGCCCCGCGAGCAGGAGGTCGAGCGCCGTCAGGTCCACGCGCGCACGATACCGGCTGCCCGGTGACTCACGTCTTCAGGATCGGGCAGGTCATCGTCCGGGTGATGCCGGGCACCAACTGGACCTCGTCGACGAGCTTGCTGAGGCTGCCGAGGTCGTCCGCCTCGACACGGGCCACCAGGTCGTACGGCCCCGTGACGTAGTGGACGAGGACCACGCCGGGGACCTTGCGCATCTCCTTCGTCACCGAAGCCCCGGAGCCCATGTCGCACTGGATCAGCAGGAACGCCTCGACCATGAACCGTCACCTCCGCCTGTCGTCTCGCCGTCCATCTTCCCCGGCAGCGCCCGCGGATGGCATGGACCGAACGTCCCGACGCCCCTGGGCCAGGCCCGCCGACACGGATGACGTCCGGCCGCTCGCCCGGGAACATGGGGCGCATGGTCGGACGTTCCTGGAACTTCTCGGCGGGTCCCGCCACGCTGCCGCTGCACGTGCTCGAGCGGGCCCGCGAGGACCTACTCGAGCTCCCCGGCGCCGGCGCCTCGGTGCTCGAGATCAGCCATCGCAGCCCGGCCTTCGACGACGTGATCGGCGAGACCGAGCGGAACCTGCAGGAGCTCCTCGAGGTCCCCGACACCCACCGAGTGCTCTTCCTGCAGGGTGGGGCGTCACTGCAGTTCTCGATGGCGCCGATGAACCTGCTCGGCGACGGCACGGCCGAGTACGTGGTGGGTGGCTCGTGGGCGAAGAAGGCGCTCGCCGAGGCGAGGAAGGTCGGCGCGACCCGCGTCGTCTGGGACGGCGCCGACACCGGGTTCACGACGGTCCCGGACCTCGGCGGGCTCGAGCTCGATCCCTCGGCCGCCTACCTCCACGTGACGTCGAACGAGACGATCCAGGGCGTGGAGCTTCCGGCCGGGTTCGAGCCGGCCAGCGGCGCGCCGCTCGTGTGCGACGCCTCGTCCGACTTCTTGTCCCGGCCGATCCCCGCCGAGCGCTACGGCCTGCTGTACGCGGGAGCCCAGAAGAACGCCGGACCCGCGGGACTCACGGTCGCCCTCGTGCGCGAGGACCTCCTCGAACGGATCCCGGACGGCCTGCCGACGATGCTCGACTACCGCACCTACTCGGAGAGCGGCTCGCGGTACAACACGCCGCCGGTGTTCGCGATCTACGTCCTCATGCTCGTGACGCGGTGGCTCCGGGACGAGGTCGGCGGCCTCGGCGCGATGCACGAGCGCAACCGCCGGAAGGCCGCGGTCCTGTACGACGCGATCGACGCGAGCGACGGCTTCTACCGTGGCCACGCCGCGCCCGAGGCGAGGTCGCTCATGAACGTCACGTGGCGGCTCCCGTCGGGGGGCCTCGACTCGGCCTTCGTCGCCGAGGCTCGGGAGCACCGCTTGCTCGAGCTGAAGGGTCACCGCAGCGTCGGCGGCATCCGCGCCTCGATCTACAACGCGATGCCGCTCGAGGGCGTCCTGGCGCTCCGCGCGTTCATGGACGACTTCGCCTCGAGCTCGTCCTGACCGATCACACCACCAGGACCGGGGTGCCGCCCGCGCCCGAGCGTGCGTGGGCGATCGCCTCGTTCGCACGGTCGAGCTCGAACGGCACGACGTCGGTGCGCACGCCGACCATCGGCGCCACGGCCAGGAACTCCAGGCCGTCCTGCCTGGTGAGGTTCGCGACCGAGCGAAGGACCCGCTCGCCCCACAGGATCGAGTACGGGAACGAGGGGATGTCGCTCATGTGGATCTCGGCGCAGACGACGCTGCCGCCGGGGGCCACGGCCCGGAGCGCGAGCGGCACCAGGTCGCCGACCGCCGCGAAGCAGATCGCCGCGTCGAGCTCCTCGGGCGGCGCCTGGGTCGAGTCGCCCGCCCATTCGCACCCGAGCTCGAGCGCCGCGCGCTGCGACGCCTCGTCGCCCGGCCGCGCGAACGCGAAGAGGCGGCGGCCCTGCATCCGGGCGACCTGCGCGACGAGGCGCGCCGAGTTGCCGAACCCGTAGAGGCCCAGGCGCTCCGCGTCCCCGGTCATCCGGAGCGAGCGCCAGCCGATCAACCCCGCGCACAGGAGCGGCGCCGCCTGGTCGTCCGGGTAGCCCTCGGGCACGGGGAAGCAGAACCGTGCGTCGGCGACGAGCATCTCGGCGTACCCGCCGTCGAGCTGGTAGCCGGTGAACCGCGCCCGCCGACAGAGGTTCTCACGGCCGGTGGTGCAGTACGGGCACTCCCCGCACGTCCAGCCGAGCCACGGGACGCCGACGCGGTCCCCCGGGGCGAGGTCCTCCACCCCCGGACCGAGCGCTCCGACCGCACCGACCACCTGATGGCCGAGCACGAGCGGGAGCTTCGGCTCGGGCAGCTCGCCGTCCAGCACGTGTAGGTCGGTTCGGCACACGCCGCAGGCGCGGACCTGGACCAGGACCTGCCCGGGACCGGCCTCGGGCACGGGCACGTGGCGCGCATCGAGCGCACGACCCCGTGCCTCGAGCACCATCGCGCGCATCCACGAGCCCACGTCCCGGAGTATCCCCCGAACCGGACGCTCGTAGACTCGTGAGGACGGACGTCGACGGGAGGGATGTGCCATGGCAGGGAGCTCGAAGGAAGCCTGGGACGAGGTCGGCGAGCGGTTCGCGGTGTTCGGCCGCGCGCTCGCGGGGCGGTACAAGCAGCTCGAGCAGGAGCGGAGCACCACGACCGAGGAGGACAAGCGCAAGATCGAGGAGGCCGTCTCGACGCTCACGCGCCAGCTCGACCAGGCGTTCACGTCGCTCGGCGACACGATCCGCGACCCTCAGGCGAAGGACGACCTGAAGCTGGCCGCCCGCTCGGTCGGCGACGCGCTCACGGTCACCTTCCAGGAGGTGTCCGGGGAGATCCGCAAGCGCGTCGGCAAGGGTGGCGCCCCCGAGACCCCGCCGGAGCGGCCGGACGCGCCGACGACCGAGGGCGGGTCCGTTCCGCCGAAGGACGAGGGCGACCCCGACGCCTGAGCCGCCGACGACGGGCGTCGCCGTCGTCGGCGCCGGCGTCATCGGGCTGTCCTGCGCTCGGGAGCTCGCGCGCGCCGGCGTCGGCGACGTCCTGGTGCTCGAGCGCCACGGCCAGGTCGCGCAGGGGTCCACCTCACGCGCGAACGGCGGCTTCCGCGCGCAGTTCACGACCGCGCCGAACGTCGTCTTCTCGCTCTGGTCGATCGGCGAGCTCGAGCACCTGGAGGCCGCGACCGGGCTGCTGTCGATGCACCAGACCGGCTACCTGCTGTTCACCGGCACGGCCGAGGGGGAAGATCGCCTCCGCGCCGGCTACGAGCTGCAGCGCTCGCTCGGCGTGGCTACCGAGTGGCTGTCGGCGGCGGACGTCCTGGACCGAGCGCCGTTCCTGCGCCCGGACGGCATCCGGGCCGGGACGTTCCACGCGCGCGACGGCATCCTCGACCCGTACGGCGTCGCCCGCGCGATGGAGCGCGAGGCGCGTGCCCTCGGCGTTCGGATCGTCACCGACGCCGAGGTGCGCGCGATCCGCCGCACCGAGGACGGGTTCCGGGTCGAGCACGACGGCGGCGCGGTCCAGGCATCCTGGCTGGTGAACGCGGCGGGGTCGGACGCGCGCGAGGTCGGCGCGATGCTCGGCGTGGAGATCCCCGTCACGCCGTACCGCCGGAACCTGGCCTTCGCGCCCGATCCGGCGCATGCCGGCGAGCTGATCCCGATGTGCGTCGACCTGGACACCGGCGTGCTCGTGCGCCGAGAGCCCGGCGGCGGCTACGTGATCGCGTACTCGAACCCGGACGATCCGCCCGGCCGCGAGACCTCGGTCGACCCCGCCTTCCTCGGCGACCTGGCCGCGCGGATCGGCAACCGCTTCCCGTTCCTCGAGGAGGTGCCGATCGACGTCGACGCGTGCTGGGCCGGCCTGTACCCGGAGACGCCGGACCACCACGCGATCGTCGGCGAGACACCCGAGTCTCCGCGGTTCCTCCAGTGCGTCGGCTTCGGCGGCCACGGGGTGATGCACGCACCCGCCGCCGGGCGGGCGATCGCCGAGCTCGTCTCGCTCGGCCGCAGCGAGACGTTCGACCTGGCCCCGCTGCGGCTCTCGCGGTTCGCCGAGGGCGACCTCGTCGTCGAGACGACCGTGCTGTAGCGGGTCGTTCGGCCCCAAACCCGACCGGCATCGCGGCCGACGATGCCCGCATGGGATGGAAACGGATCGTCCGCCTGGTGCTGCTGGGGCTCATCGGGCTGTTCGTCCTGATCCAGTTCGTCCCGTACGGGCGCGACCACTCGAACCCTCCGGTCACGGCGGAGCCGCAGTGGGACAGCGCCAGGACGCGCGAGCTGGCGAAGGGCTCGTGCTTCGACTGCCACAGCAACCTCACGGAGTGGCCGTGGTACACGAACGTGGCGCCGATGTCGTGGCTCGTGCAACGGGACGTCGACGAGGGGCGTCAAACCATCAACTTCACGGAGTGGGACCGGCCGCAGCACGGGCTTGACGAGGTCGGCGAGGTGGTCCTGGAGGGCGGGATGCCCCCCGTGCAGTACACGCTGATCCACCCGGGCGCGAACCTGTCGGATGCCGAGGGACGGGAGCTCGCCGACGGCCTGCGCGCGACGATCACCGCGTCCCCGCCGGGGTGAGGCCGGGCTCGAGCTCAGCCGGCGACGCCGGCGAGCTCGTCGGCCCACGGCGACTCGAGGAGCTCGTGGACCGGCCCCGCGTCGTCGAACCACAGGAACCGGTCCATCAGGCGCATGAACCAGCGGTCGTGCGTGACCGCGATCACGGTGCCCTCGTAGCGCAGGAGCGCGTCCTCGAGCGCCTCGGCGCTCGCGACGTCCAGGTTGTCCGTCGGCTCGTCGAGCAGCAGCATCGTCGGGCTCTCGACCTCCATCAGGAGGAGCTGCACGCGTGCCTGCTGGCCGCCGGACAGGAGCTCGAACGGGTTGCGCGCGACGCGCGAGAGCTCGTAGCGGTTCAGCTTCGCCATCGCCTCGCTCATCGACATGCCCCGCTTCTGGAGGACCTCCACGATCGGCACACCCCTGAGGTCCGCGCGGTCGTGCAGCTGCCGGAACAGCCCCGGCTCGACGCGGGCGCCCAGACGCCACTCCCCCTCGTGGGCGACGTCCTCACCGCCCAGCAGCCGCAGGAAGTGCGTCTTGCCGGTCCCGTTCGGCCCGATGATCCCGATCCGCTCGCCGAACCGGATCTCGGCGTCGAACGGGTCGAGCAGGCCGGGGATCGACAGGCCGGTCAGGCGCAGCGCCACCTTGCCGGTCCGGCCGCCCGCGATCCCGATCCGGACATCCTGCTCCTTCGGGCGTTCGGTCGGCGTCTCGCGCTCCTCGAACCGCGCGAGCTTCTTCTCGGCCGAGCGCGCGAGCGACGCGAAGTCGGCGTTGTAGGCGGCCTTGCGCTTCATCTCCTTCAGGTGGTCCTCGAGGTGCTGGTGGCGCTCGGCGAAGCGCCGATGCTCCTCCTCGAGGCGCTCGAGCCTGCGTTCGCGCGCCTCCCCGTAGCTCGCGAAGCCGGCCGGGTGGACCCACGCACCGCGGCCTTCGAGCGTCACGACGCGCGTGGCCGTCGCGGCCAGGACGGCGCGGTCGTGCGAGACGTACAGGATCGCCTTCGGGCAGGCCCGGATCCGCTCCTCGAGCCAGCGTTTGCCCTCGATGTCCAGGAAGTTGTCGGGCTCGTCCAGCAGGAGCACGTCGAACGCGCTGCGGAACAGCACCTCGAGCGCCAGGCGCTTGCGCTCGCCCCCCGAGAGCGTCTCGACGTGGCGGTCGGCGCACTCCGGATAGCCCTGGCCGAACGCGGCGTCGGTGCAACGGTCCCAGACGACCTCGGCCCGGTAGCCGCCCGCGTCCTCCCACGCCGCCAGCGCGTGCGCGTACGCGAGCTGCGCGCGCTCGTCCGGATCCTCCGCCAGGGCGGCCTCGGCGTGGGCGAGGGCGGCGCCGGTCCGAGCGACGTCCGGCTCCGCGTACGCGAGGAGGAACTCGCGCACGGTCGTCGGTTGCGCGTCCGAGCCGATGAACTGGCGCATCAGCCCCGGGCGGCCGGGGACGTTGATCTGACCGCCCGTCGGCGGCTCGATCCGGGCGACGAGCCGCAACAGGGTCGTCTTGCCGATCCCGTTCGCGCCCACGAGCGCCGCGTGGTGGCCCTCGGGGACGCGGAAGGTCACGCCCTCGAACAGCGTCCAGCCGCCCGGCAGGGCGTAGCTCACGTCGACCAGGTCGATCACGCTCACGACCGTCCGAGGATACGCGACGACCTAGCGGGCGCCGGCGAGCACGCCGACGACGTGGTCCTCGAGGAACGTCAGGTACGAGTAGACCGTGTACATCTGCACGGCGGGATCGTCGTCGGGCAGGCCCGCGAAGTCCTCGGCCGTCGCCTCCTCGGTCACGCCGAGCCGGACGCCGAACACCAGTCGCAGGTCGTTGATCGCCGAGAGCCACGCGACGAGCTCGTCCTCCGTCAGGCGCTCCGCCTCGAGCGTCCGCTCCATCGTGTCGAGCGCCGCGAGCCGCTCCTCCAGCAGGTCCCCACGCGTCAGCCGCTCGTACTCGGCGTTCATCGCCTCGTCGTCCATCGTCGGCGTCGGGAACAGGCGCCGGAGGGCGGCGTCGGTCGTTGGGTCGCCCGTCGTGAGCAGCTCGCGCAGCTGCCCCGGCAGCGCCCGAAGCAGCTCGCGCTCTCCCTCCGGAAGGCGGACCCGGTAGTCCCCCTTCGACGTTCGCTTGACGCGCCCGAAGGCCATCAGCGGTCCTTCTGCATCGTCGCCCACAGCCCGTGGGCGTGCAGGCGCGAAACGTCGAACTCGCACTTCTCGCGACCGCCGTTCGAGACCACGGCCTTGCCTTTGTGGTGGACGTCCAGCATGAGCCGCGTGGCCTTCTCGCGGCTGTAGCCGAAGAGCTTCTGGAACACGTAGACGACGTACGACATCAGGTTGATCGGATCGTTCCAGACGATCACGATCCACGGGACGTCGGGCTCGGTGACCTCGTCGCCGGTGGGACGCTCGACCTCGACGGGCGCCGTCGTGGACATGCGTCCCAGGGTACGTCGGCGCAGCGCTAGAGCTGCATCATCGCCTTGCGCTTCAGGTCCTCGTACTCCTCGGGGGTGATCTTGCCCTCGTCCCGGAGCGTCGCGAGCTTCTCGATCTCGGCCGCCGGGGAGTAGCCCTCGATCCGGCGCTGCGCCTCCTGCATCCGCTCCATCTCTTCCCGGTCCTGCTCGGTCATCTTCGGGCGGGCGACCAGGTAGATCAGCGCTCCGATGAACGGGACGACGAACAGGAGCAGGATCCAGCCGGCCTTGCCCCAGCCCGACAGGTCGCGACGACGGAAGATGTCGCTGAACAGGGCGATGAAGATCCAGATCGCCATGAACCAGAAGAAGAAGACGAGCATGCTCCACAGCAGGTCGCCCAGATCGAACTCCGCAAGCACCGCCGATCCCCCCTCTCGGATACTCCGACGCGTGCATCCTACCCCCACTCGATGGTGGAACCCCTGAACGGCGGCTGCGCTCGGCGTCACGCCGCATGGGTCGAGCGACGCGCGACGCTCCTCCGGCACGGGTGACGCCCGCCGAGCGTCGGTCAGCTCGTGGTGCTTCGGGTCTCCGGCGCGTAGCCGCGCTCCGGGGGAGCAGACGCAGGGCCCCGCGGTCGCGGCGGTCGTTCGAAACGCCCGAAGACGGCGACGAGGCCCGCGAGGAACAGCCCGGGCACGGCGATCCACAGGACGCGCTCGAGCCACCATCCCAGCGTGGCGTCCGCGTAGTCCCCGAACCCGAGGGGCCACAGGACGAGGATCGCGAGCAGGAAGGCCGTCATGTGCCACAGGAACAGCGTCATGATCACGCTGTTCACGAAGATCGTCGCCTTCCACGGCCTCGCGCGCTGGAGCCACCCGGCGAGCGCCGGGCGGAGGAGCATCACGGCCCCGACGGCCCAGATCGACGCGAGCATGAAGCACACCGTCGGCGGATAGGCGTTCGAGATCGGCTCGACGTCGGTGCCGAGCAGGCTCTTCGGGTAGTGGCCGATCGTCGAGAACCAATCGAACCTCGCGTTCCCGAACGGCTCGAACACCCACGGGTTCGTGAGCAGCACCAACCCGCCGAGTCCGACGACCACCATCGCCCAGAAGACCTTCCTCGGCCACCGGAGCATCGAACCGTCGGCGTAGAAGTGCCCGAGCTGGTGCGGCAGCAGCAGGACGGTCGCGATGTTCACGTACCGGAACCCGGCGAGCCCGAACCCGAACCCGAGGACGTCGTCGACGATCGTCACGACCACCATCACGGCAAGGACCCACAGGCCGAACCGCCGGTGCAGCCAGACGGTCGCGGGGGCGATCGCGACGACGATGAGGTAGACGGCGAGGAACCACAGCGGACCGAACGGCAGCGTCGCAGCGGGCGGCTGCATCCCGCGGAGCAGCGTCGTCTCGCCCCACAGCGTGAAGCCGGTCGGCGCGCCGGTATCGGTGAGGTGCAGCACCCCCTGCGCGACGAACCACACGCCGAGGAACACGATCGACGGACGCAGCAGACGCCAGATCCGGCTGCGGACGAACGCCCAGGTGGACTCGCCGCGCCGGTGGAACGCGTCGAGCGTGATCATGTTCGAGAACCCGCCGACGAAGAAGAAGACCGGCATCACCTGGAAGAACCAGGTTCCGAGCCACAGACCGGCCTGGACGCCGACCGCGCTGTGCACGCCGACGACGCCCCGCTCCCAATAGATGAGGGCGATGAACCAGTGGCCGAACACGACCGCGCAGATGCTCGCCGCTCGCAGGAAGTCGACCACCCGGTCGCGCGTCGACGGGGTCAGCGCGACCATCTCGTCCAGACGGCTCGGGGCCATGGCGACCCTCCCCCTGAACCGTACCCCGACATCCCCGCCGGTGCATGATGTGCGCGTGAGCGGCTCCCGCCCTGTGCTGACCGAGGACGCGAACGCCGGGATCGTCGCGCTCGTCACCGGCGGAGGCACGGGCCTGGGCAGGGCCATCGCGCGCGAGTTCGCACGCACCGGAGCCTCGGTCGTGGTCGCGGGTCGGCGTCCGGAGCCGCTCGAGGAGACCCGCGCCGAGCTCGAGGCGGCGGGCGCCGCCTGCCTGGCCGTGCCCGCCGACGTCCGAGAGCCGGACCAGGTCCAGGCGCTCGTCGATGCCACGCTCGAGCGTTTCGATCGGATCGACGTGCTCGTGAACAACGCGGGCGGCCAGTTCGTCGCGACGCCCGAGAACATCTCGCCGAAGGGCTGGCGGGCGGTGCACCGGCTGAACGTCGACGCGGTGTGGGACGTGACGCGCACGGTCGCGACGCGCTCGATGATCCCCGCGGGGGGCGGCCTCGTCGTGTTCATCGGGTTCAGCCCTCGACGGGGCGTCCCGTTCATGGTGCACTCGGCGGCGGCCCGAGCGGCGCTCGAGAACCTGGCCGGCGGCCTGGCGATCGAGTGGAGCCGCTACCGGATCCGCGCCGTGTGCGTCTCGACGGGCGCGATCGACACGGAGGCGTTCCGCGCGTACGGGGAGGCGTTCGTCGAGGAGGCGCTGCGGACGACGCCGCTCGGCCGGCTCGTCGCGCCCGAGGAGGTCGCCGCGCTGATCGCGTTCCTCGCGACGCCCGCCGCGGCCTCGATCACCGGCACGACGCTCGTGGTCGACGGGGGCAACGACGCCTGGGGTCTGGGGTACCCGCCGCCCCACCCCGACTGAGCCGCCGCCTCACGACTTCCGGTCGTGCCGCTCGTCGAAGACGGCCGTCGCCCGGGCATGTTCCTCGGTCTGCGCGAGCATCCCGTACGCGAGCCGCTCGACGAGCAGCCCCGCCTCGCGCGAGGACTCCGCCGCCGCCTCGACGGCTCGCTTGGCCACCTCGACCGCGAGCGGCGGGAGCGTCGCAAGCTCGGTCCCCATCTCGACCGCCCGGGCGTCGGCCCGCCCCTCCGGCACCACCACGGTCACCAGCCCGAAGCCGAGCGCCTCCTCGGCTCCGAACCGGTCGCGGAGCAGGAGCAGCTCCTTCGCCCTGGTGGGCCCAACCGCCCGCACCAGCCGGTAGGTCCCGCCGGACGAGGGCACGATCCCGATCCCCACCTCGGGCAGGCCGAAGACCGCCCCCTCGTCGGCGACCCGGAAGTCGCACGCCAGCGCGAGCTCGAGGCCGCCGCCGAGGCAATACCCGTGGATCGCCGCGATCGTCGGCATCGGCAGCGCGGCCACGCGCTCGTACACCTCCCCCGCCGCCCGGTAATAGGCGAGGATCGACGCGGGCGTCTGCCCGCGCATCTCGTGGACGTCGGCGCCGGCCGAGAAGGCCGTGCCGCTCCCCGCGACGACCACCGCCCGACTCGACCGCACGTCGTCCGAGCCGATCGCCGTCCCGAGCGACTCCTCCACCGAGGTCGAGAGCGCGTTCAGCTTCTCGGGCCGGTTCAGCGTGACCACCGCGACCGGCCCCTCGCGCCGCACCTCCACCAGATCGGGCATGGCGGAAGTATGCCCTTGCGCTCGACCGACCGCAGAGGGACGATGTCCCCGAGACAGGAGGTCGTGATGCCCGCGGACCTCGATGACCCCTCCGTCGTCGACCCCGCCCTCCGCGAGGAGCTCCGCCGCTGGGTGGCCGCCTCCCTCATCTCGCCGGCCGAGGCCGATGCGATCCGGGCTTTCGAGGCGCGGCCGCGCGAGCCCGAACCTCGGGGGGTCCCCATGATCACCGAGGCGCTCGCCTACGTCGGGGCGGCGCTCGCGGCCGCCGCGGCCGCGGTCCTGCTCGGCGATCGATGGAGCGAGCTCACGCCCGGCGTGCGCGTCGCCGCCATCGCGACCGGCGCCCTCGTCGCCCTCGCCGCCGGCGCGCTCGTCCGCCGGAGCAGCGATCCCGCGATGGTGCGGCTCACGAGCGTGCTCTGGGCCATCGCCACCGGTCTGTTCGGATGGCTCGCGTGGCTCGTCGCCTTCGACCTCCTCGAGCGCCGAGGCAGCGTGCCCGCGCTGGCGTGTGGCATCGCGATCACGGTGCTCGGCGCCGCGCTCTACGCCGCCCTGCGCCAGGCCCTCCAGCAGATCGCGCTCCTCGCCGGGATCCTCACGACGGTGGGCGCCTCGCTCGGCGACGGGACGGACACGATGCTCGCGTTCTGGGCGGTCGGCCTGGCGTGGCTGGTGCTCGGAGCCGTCCGGCGGCTCCCGCCCGACCGGGCCGCGTTCATCGGGGGGTCCGTGGTCGTGCTGTGGGCGCCGATGGCGTTGACGGACGGCGGGCAGGGGGTAGGGATGTGGCTCGGCCTCGCGACGGCCGTCGCCCTCATCGTCGCGAGCCTCGCGCTGCACGAGACCGTGCTCCTGGGCTTCGGCACCGTGGGGGTGTTCGGGTATCTGATCCGCGTGCTCGTCCGGCTGTTCGGCGACACGGCCGCGATGCCGGTCGCGCTCCTGGTCGCCGGCGCGATCGTGATCGCCGTCGCCGTCTGGCTCGCACGGCGCTCGACGCCCGACGTCAGCCGTAGTGCTCGGCGAAGTCCTTCGTGAGCTTCGCGACCGTCACGACCTCGTCGCGGAACACATCCTCCGATCGCGCGCGGATCGACTCGGTCTGCATCCCGCCGGCGAACACGATCGTCTCGTGCTCGAGGACCTCCGGGTCGACGTATGCGTCCACCTTCAGGAGCCCGCCGAGCGGGGGCAGGCTGCCGAGCTCGACGCCCGGCAGGTCGCGCTCGATCTCCTGCTCCGTCGCGAGATGTGCGTGCTTGTCGCCGACCACACCCTCGACCAGACGCATGTCCAGCCGCCGGTCCCCCGGGACGACGGTGACGACGTGGCCGCCCGAAGTGTCGATCAGCAGCGTCTTCACCACCGCGTCGGCCTCGATGCCGAGCGCGCGCGCCTCGTCGATCGAGGTGAACGCCTTGTCGTGCGGGATCACCTCGAACGGGACGCCCCGGGCCTCCAGGTACTCGGTCGTGAGCGACATCACCATCGCCTCCTTCCACGACCCCGGTCACGAGCGTGCATCGTGTGGTCCAGTCAAGCACGGGCCGGACGGTCATGCTGGACCGGGCCGGCGGACCGAGCCGACCGGCCCTCGATGGCGCACGATGGGACAGGAGGTGGTCGCCGGATGCGCTGGCCCGTGGGGATCTTCTTCATGATGCACGGGCTCGGACACTCGATGGGCTTCCTCGCCGCCTGGACGCGGCTGGACGTGGGCTTCACCGACGACCCGTGGATCCTGCCGGGCGAGGTCCATGTCCGAGATCCGGTGGGTCGCGCGTGGGGGATGCTGTGGCTCGTGGCCCTCGTCGGGTGGGTGATCGCCGGGCTCGGCGTGATCGAGGGCGCCGAGTGGTGGCCCGCCCTGGCCAAGGGCGCGGCGGTCGTGTCGATCGTCGCGATCGTCCCGTGGTGGCGGACGGTCCCCGTGGGTGCCTGGCTCGGCGTCCTCGCCGATGTGGTCGTGCTCGGCGGTCTGCTCACCACGTGGGGCCGGGACATCGCCGATCGCCTGTGATCGATCCGGCGACGCCCGCCGTCGGCTAGCGTAGGCGCCGATGCCGAGCGTCCAGGATCAGGTCGGTCCGCTCCGGCGCGTGTACGTACGCCCGCCTCGCGCCGCGGACCTTGGCGCGTGGCGCGACCACGGCTGGCGCGAGGCCCCGAACCCCGAGGCCGCGGCCGAGGAGCACCGCGCCTTCCGCGCCGAGCTCGAGCGCGCCGGCGCCGAGGTCGTCGTCGGGGCGGCGGTGGTCGAGGGCGACCCCGACGCGATCTACGCGTACGACCCGGTGCTGATGACCGACGGCGGCGCGATCCTCCTGCGACCCGGGAAGGACACCCGCCGCCGCGAGCCGCAGGCCGTCGCCGCCGACCTGGAGGACGCGGGGGTCCCGATCCTCGGTGCGCTCGAGGAGCCGGCGTGCGCCGAGGGCGGCGACCTGTTCTGGTTGGGCGGCGCGACGCTCGCCGTCGGCCTCGGGTACCGCACGAACGAGGCTGGGATCGCCGCCATCCGCCGGCTGCTCCCGGCGATCGACGTCCTGTCGTTCGACCTCCCGCACCTCCGCGGGCCGGCCGAGTGCCTCCACCTGCTCTCGCTCCTGTCGCCGCTCGACCGCGACCTGGTCGTGGCCTTCCCGCCGCTCATGCCGGTCCGCCTGATGCGCGAGCTCGTGGCGCGCGGGATCGGCATCGTGGAGGTGCCGGAGGACGAGTTCGAAACCATGGGTGCCAACGTGCTCGCGCTGGCGCCGCGCGTCGCGCTCGCGCTCGAGGGGAACCCGCAGACGCGCCGACGGATGGAGGCCGCCGGGGTCGAGGTCCGCACCTACCGCGGGGACGAGATCAGCCGCAAGGGCGACGGCGGCCCGACCTGCCTCACCCGGCCGCTCGAGCGCGGCTGAGCGGATCACCGCGAGAGGGACCGCGGCGGCAACGGCTCGTCCATCCTCCACCCCGGCGGGAGCCGTCCCTCGTCCCGAGCCCTCGCCGACCGCGCGAGGAAGCGGGCGCGACGCAGCGGCTCGGGCGTCCGGGCTCTCCCGCCGGCCGAGCGCACGACGGCGACCGCCGTGTCCACGTCGGTCCGCCAGCCCGCGTGGACGCAGACCGGCCGAGCGCCGGAGAGCGTGACCACCGCGCGTCCCACCTCTCGGCCGTCGAGCAGGAGCCGGCCCTCGGCGTCGATCCGGGCGAGGAGGGGCCGGTCGGTCACGCCGACGGTCGGCATCTCCAGCACCGCGCCGAGGTGCAGGGCGAGCCCGGCGCCTCGAGGATGGTCGCGGCCGGTCGCGTCCACGAGCAGCACGTCCGGCGCGCGCGTCAGCCCCCGGATCGCCCGCTCGAGCTCGGGGCCCTCGCGGAGCGCCAGGTACCCCGGCTCGTACGGCGCCTCGGCAGCGACCACGATCGTGTGGCGCTCGGCGCCGGCGACGGCCGCCACCCACGCGCGCTCGGACGGCGACGGGTCGGCGCGCGTCGAGAACGCCGCGAACACCGCACCGATCGCGATCTCGCGACCGAGCGGCGGGTGCCACGCCTCGGCCGCCTCGGCCGCGAGCCGGCGCTGGAGATCCGCCAGCCCCTCACGGGTGCTCGGCCACGCGACCACCACGGCACTACTCGTCGGGGCGCCGGTCGCGCAGGTACCGCTCGAGCTCGGCGGCGAGGTCGTCTCCGCTCGGCACGGGCCCGAGGTCCTGGGGCCCGCCGCTCGCCTCCTCGAGACGACGGACGTAGTCCGCGAGCTCGGCGTCCTCGGCGATCTCCTCGTCGATGCGCCGCTGCCACCCGGCGGCGACGCGTTCCAGATCGCCGGTGTCGACCTGCAGGCCGACCACGTCGCGCACCGCCTCGAGCAGGGCGAGCGCCACCTTCGGGTTCGCGGTCGAGGGCAGGTAGTGCGGCGCGGCTCCCCAGAGCGACAGCGAGGGCATCCCGACCTGCGAAGCGGCGTCGTGCAGCACGCCGACGATGCCGGTGGGTCCCTCGTACCGTGCGGCCTCGACCCCCGGCCGTTGGAGCCACTCGGGGTCCGAGCTCGAGGCCGCGACCGGCGCCGCCACGGTATGCGGGACGTCAGCGAGGAACGCCCCGAGCGTGACGAGCAGCGAGGCCTCGACCTCGCTCGCGACCTGGAGGACCGTCTCGCAGTAGGTGCGCCACCGCACGTTCGGCTCGACGCCGATCAGCAGCACGGCGTCGCGGCCTCCCGGGGCCGCGACGAAGAACTCGTTGGTGGGCCAGTCCAGGCGGCGGGTCAGTCCCGCCTGGAGCCGGGCCGTGGGACGGTTGACCTGGAAGTCGTAGAACTCCTCGGGGTCGAGCGTCGCGAACCGCCGGCTCACCCACCGATCACGCAGGTGCTGGGCCGCCGTCGTGGCGGCCTCACCGCCGTCGTTCCATCCCGCGAAGGCGCACACCACGGTGGGGCGCGACACCTCGGGCCGGAAGATCCACTGGACCGCGCTCACCCGTCCAGTGTCATCCCTCCGGCCCGGACTGTCATGCCCTCACGCCGCGGGCGTCGGCGCCTCCGGCTGCAGGCGCCGTGAGATCCGTCGGTAGCCGAACCAGGCGGCCAGCCCGAGCGCCGCGATCGGCACCAGGTACCCGAGCCCCACGACGGTCGCGTACGCGACGCCGAGGAACCCGTCCACGGCCTTCTCCCAGGCCTCCGCCAGGCTCGGCCGGGTGTCGCTCAGCCGCTGCTGCGGTGCCACCGGCGCGCCCACCTCGACCATCGACAGGTGGATCGTGGCGAGCGCCGTGCGGTCCTCGAGCACGCGGAGCTGGCCCTTGATCTGCTCGATCCGGAACTGCACGTCCTGCAGCTCCCGCTGGATCCGCAGCGTCGCCTCGACGCTGGTCGCCTCCCCCATCAGGTCGAGGAGCACGGCCTCCTGCGACTCCCACGTCCGCAGTCGCGCCTCGAGGTCGACGAACTCCTGCGAGACGACCTGTCCGGAGACGGACTCGGACGTCACGGTGCCGAGCGCGCGGAAGTCGGACATCGCCTCGTCGAACCGGTCGCTCGGGACCCGGACGACCAGGCTCCCCGAGCGCGCCTGGGCGCCCGCCGCCTGTGAGGACTCCACGTAGCCGCCGTACCGTCGGGCTACGAGCGACGCGTCGTCGAACGCCTGGGTGAACGCGCCCCTGCGGACCTCGACCGAGATCTCGGCGTCCTTCACGACGGCCTGGCCGATCGGCGGCAGGCCCGGGAGCTCGCTCACCGCGGTGCCCGGCGCTTCGAGCGCCTCCGCCACGACGGCGTCGCCGGCGGCCACCGCCACCCCTCCCCCGGCGCCTCCCGCCGACGGGGCGCGGGCCGGAGCGCTCCCGCTGTCGTCGGCCGCGGTGCCGAAGGGATGGGAGACGAGGAACCCGAGCACCGCCGCCACGGACAGGAACGCGACGAGCGCGAGTGCGGCCTTCTTCATCATCGGGCCCTCCTCCGTCGGGAACGGCGGTTGGACGCCCGGGGTCGGGCTCGCGTTCCCGCACGATCGATGCCCGGCGGTTGGCGCCGTCAGCGCGCCAGACGGACGCGGCCGCGGCGGGTCTCGAGGAGCCCCTCGGCGCTCATCCGGCGGACGGCCTCGGCGACGCGCTCGGCGTCGAGGTCGGTGACGTGCGCGAGCTCGGCGACGGTGGCCGAGCGTCGTCGTCTTCGGAGCGCCCGGACCACCGCCCCGCGCGCCTCGCGCATCGAGCCCTCGAACCGTCTCTGGACGGGCGCCGGCGGTGACGGCTCGGCGCCGAGCGCCACGAAGGCGCACGAGCGCCGGAGCGGGCAGATCTCGCACCGGGGTCGGGGCCGGCACACCTCGCGGCCGAGGTCCATGAGCGCCTGGTTCCAGGCGCCCGGGTCGCGCCGGTCCAGCCACGCGTCCGCGAGCTCGCGCACGCGCGCGTGCCCCGAGTCGTCCCTACCGTCGAAGACCCGGGACACGATCCGCCGCACGTTCGTGTCCACGGCCGCGATGGGCACGCCGAACGCGATCGACGCGACGGCGGCGGCCGTGTACGGGCCCACCCCGGGGAGCGAGCGCAGATGGACCGGATCGGCCGGGACCGCGCCCCCGGAGGCGGATACGATCCGGCGCGCCGCCTCCGACAGAGCGAGCGCCCGCCGGTTGTACCCAAGCCCGTCCCACGCCCGCAGGACGTCGTCGCGCCGGGCGCCGGCGAGCGCGCGGACGTGGGGGAACCGCCGTAGGAACGCCCGGTAGGCGGGGACCACGCGCGACGCCTGCGTCTGCTGGAGCATCACCTCCGACACGAGGACCCGGTACGGATCGCTCGTGGCGCGCCAGGGGTACGCCCCGCGGCGCGGCTCGTACCAGCGGCGGAGCGCGCGCCGGGAGCCGCGGGCGGCGTCGGTCCTGAACCCGTCCGCGCTAGAACCCCGGTCGGTTGTGCTCGGGCATCTCGGCCGCGGCCTCGCGGAGGGCCCCGTACACCTCCTTGAAGACGTCGGCCGCGAACGACGGCGGCTGGCTCTTCTCGCCGCCGAGCGCTCCGCGGAGGGCGGACGCCGTGATCTCGACGGCCTTCTCGAAGATCGCCCAATCCATGTCGCGCGCCATCACGTGGACCTCCATCGTCGGACCTCGTTCGTTCGGATGTGGGCACAGGCTACCCGACGCCGCGGGCAAGCCCCGGGGTCAGCTCGGGAGCAGGCGGTCGGCTGCGGCGCCCACGCGCGAGGGCCGGCCGGTACGCGCCTCGGCGGCGTCGGCCCACCGCTGCGCGGTGAAGAACCCCGCCGTCCCGATCATCGCGAGGGGCTGCGGCTCCCATGGTCGCCACCGGTGCCCGACCCACGGCAGCTCGGACAGCTCGGTCCGTCGGCCGGTGATGAGCTCGGCGAGCGTCCGCCCCGCCAGGTTCGCCGTCGACACGCCGTCGCCGAAGTACCCGCCCGCCCACGCGAAGCCATCGCGGAGCCCGACCGAGGGGAACCAGTCGCGCGACATGCCGATGTAGCCGCTCCACAGCGAGTCGATCCGTGCGCCGGCCGCCGATGGGAAGAGCTCGACGAGCCGCGTGTACAGCGCCCGCGCCGCCGTGGGAACGATGTACGTCGGCGTCAGCCAGCCCGGATGCGGGTGGCCGCGGGCCAGGCCGAACGCGATCCGATCGTCGCGCGTGCGCTGCGCGTAGACGAACACCTGCCGCATGTCGGCGAGCGTCTCGCCGTGCCGCCACCCGACCGAGTCCCAGAACGCCTGCGGGAGCTGCTCGGTAACGCCCATGTGGATGTGGAGCGCGAGGAGCACACGCGCGTGTGAGCGCAGGCTGCCCGTCTGGCCCTCGAGCGCCCGGACGACGACCTCGGCCCGCACCGTCCCGCGCTCGGTACGCACCCGCCCGGGCCGGACGGCCGTCGCCGCGGTCCCCTCGTGGATCCGAACGCCGAGCCGTTCGACCGTCCGCGCCAGTCCCCGGGCGAGCCGGGCGGGCTGCACCGCCGCGCAGTGTGGCGTGTACGTGGCGCCGAGGCACCGCTCCACGGCGATCCGCTCGCGCGCCGCGTCGGCATCGAGCCACCGACGGTCATCCTCCGTCCAGCCGTACGGGCGCACGCTCTCGAGATCCTCGCGGAGCCGCTCGGCGGCGAGCGGGCCGGTGGCGACCTTCAGGCTCCCTCCCTGCACGAAGTGTGCGTCGATGCCCTCCGCCTCGCACACGCGTCCGATCTCCGGCGGTGTGCCGAACATCGCGCGCTGCATCGCCACGGCGGCCCCGACCCCGTACCGGGACGCAAGCGCCTCCGGCGGGCAGACCAGGTCGGCCGAGCACCACCCGCCGTTCCGGCCCGACGCGCCCCAGCCGGCCACGTCCTTCTCCAGCACGAGGATCCGGAGCGACGGGTCGGCCTTCGCGAGGTAGTAGGCGGTCCACAGACCGGTGAAGCCGGCGCCGACGATGGCGACGTCGGCGGTGTCGTCTCCCGGGAGCGCCGGTCGCGGCGTGAGGTCGTCGCCGCTGGTCTCGAGCCAGAACCCGGCGGGGTGCCGGCGGTCCGCGTTCACCCGTAGGCGCGCAGCCCGGTGAGGGCCTCGCCGACGATCAGCGTGTGGATCTCGTTCGTCCCTTCGTACGTGTACACGGACTCGAGGTTGTTCATGTGCCGGATCACGGGGTACTCGAGCGTGATGCCGTTCGCGCCCAGGATCCCGCGCCCCTCGCGCGCGATCTCGAGCGCGACGCGCACGTTGTTCAGCTTGCCCATGCTCACGTGCTGCGGCGCGAGCCGTCCCTCGTCCTTCATCCGGCCGAGGTGCAGCGCCAGGAGCGAGCCCTTGCCGATCTCGAGCGCCATGTCGGTCAGCTTGCGCTGGGTGAGCTGGAACCCGGCGATCGGTCGGCCCCACTGCTCGCGCTCCTTCGCGTAGCCGAGCGCAGCCTCGAAGCACGCCCGCGCGGCGCCCATCGCGCCCCACACGATCCCGAAGCGCGCCTCGGACAGGCACGACAGCGGGCCCTTCATCCCGCTCACGCCGGGCAGCAGCGCGTCGGCGGGCACCCGGACCTCGTCGAGGACCAGCTCGGAGGTCACGCTCGCGCGGAGCGACAGCTTGCGGTGGATGTCCTGGGTCGAGAACCCCGGCGTGTCGGTCGGCACCAGGAAGCCAAGCACCCCCTCCTCGCTCTGCGCCCACACGATCGCGAGATCGGCGATCCCACCGTTCGTGATCCACATCTTCGTGCCGCTCAGCACCCAGTCCGAGCCGTCGCGCCGGGCGTGCGTGCGCATCCGTCCAGGGTCGCTTCCGGCGTCGGGCTCGGTCAGGCCGAAGCAGCCGATCGACTCGCCCCGCACCATCGGTGGGAGCCAGCGCTCCTTCTGCTCGTCGCTGCCGTACGCGTGGATCGGGAACATGCAGAGCGAGCCCTGGACGCTCACGAACGAGCGGAACCCGCTGTCGCCGGCCTCGAGCTCCCGGCACGCAAGGCCGTAGGACACCGCGTTCGCGCCGAGGCACCCGTACCCGGTGAGGTGCATCCCGAGGAGCCCGAGGTCCGCGAGTCCTTTCGCCACCTCACGCGGGAACGTCGCCGACTCGAACCACTCCTCGATCCCGGGCAGGATCTCGCCGCGGACGAAGTCTCGGACGGCGTCCCGGATCGCTCGCTCCTCGTCGGTGAGGAGCGCGTCGACCTCGAGGTAGTCGAGCGGGTCGATCTGGCGCGCCACGGGCCCAGCCTACGCCGACGTCGCGAGGTCCGCGGGCGGGGTGTCGAAACGACCGCATCCCGTTCGTCGTCTAGGGTGAGCGGGGCACAGGGCCGCCGCGGAAGGGGGAACGCCATGCAGTACATGCTCTTGATCTACGGCGACGAGAGGGCGCAGCCGCCCGACATGACGCCGGAGGCCCAGGAGGGGTCGATGAAGGCGTGGTTCGACTACGGGGACTGGCTCCGCGCCGAGGGGATCTACGTCGCGGGCGACGCGCTCCAGGACACCGAGCACGCCACGACGGTCCGCGTCCAGGAGGGCAAGACGCTCACGACCGACGGACCGTTCGCCGAGACGAAGGAGCAGCTGGGCGGCTACTACCTGCTCGAGTGCAAGGACCTCGACCAGGCGCTCGAGGCGGCCGCGAGGTGCCCGGGCGCGCTGTGGGGGTCGATCGAGGTCAGGCCGATCCAGACGTTCGACGACCCCGAGGGCTAGGTCGTCCCTGAACCACCAGCCGCGCGAGGTCGCCGCCCGCCTGTTCCGGCGTGAGCAGGGGCGGGCGGTCGCGACCCTCATCCGGGTGCTCGGCGACTTCGACCTGGCCGAGGAGGTCGTCCAGGAGGCGTTCGTCCGCGCGCTCGAGACGTGGCCGCGCGACGGCGTGCCCGACAACCCCGGAGCCTGGATCACGACGACCGCGAGACGCCGCGCGATCGACCGCCTGCGTCGGGACGCGAACCTCCGGCGCAAGACCGAGACCCTGGAGACGCTCGCCCGCCTCGATGCGCTGGGCGGGAGCGAGGACGACGTGAGCGGCATCCCCGACGACCGGCTCCGGCTGATCTTCACGTGCTGTCATCCGGCGCTGCCGATCGAGGCGCGCGTCGCGCTCACGCTGCGGACCCTCGGCGGCCTCACGACCCCCGAGATCGCCCGGGCGTTCCTCGTCCCCGAGCCGACGATGGCCCAGCGCCTGGTACGGGCCAAGCGCAAGATCCGCGCCGCCGGCATCCCGTACCGCGTCCCGCCGGCCGACCTCCTGCCCGAGCGCCTGCCCGGCGTGCTCGCGGTGCTCTACTTGATCCTCAACGAGGGGTACTCGGCGACGTCCGGTCCGCTCGTGCGGGCCGACCTGTGCGAGGAGGCGATCCGGCTCGCCCGGGTCCTCGACCGGCTGATGCCCGGGGAGCCGGAGGTCCGCGGACTGCTGGCGCTCCTCCTGCTCCAGCACTCGCGCCGCGACGCCCGCACGGACGACGCCGGAGACCTGATCCTGCTCGAAGATCAGGACCGCTCGCGATGGGACCACGACGCGATCGACGAGGGGCTCGCGCTCGTAAACGCGGCGCTCTCGGCGCGGCGACCCGGGCCGTACCAGGTGCAGGCGGCGATCGCCGCGCTCCACGCTCGCGCGCCGCGTCCCGAGGACACCGACTGGCCGCAGATCGCGGCGCTGTACGGAGCGCTCGCCGCGATGACGCCCACGCCCGTCGTCGAGCTGAACCGCGCGGTCGCCGTGTCGATGGCCGACGGCCCCGAGCGCGGCCTGCCGATGGTCGAGGCCCTCGCTGACGACCTTGACGGGTACCACCTGTTCCACGCGACGCGCGCGGACCTGCTTCGGCGACTCGGGCGGAACGACGAGGCGGCCGGGGCCTATCGCCGCGCGCTCGCGCTCGTGACCGCGCCGACCGAGCGCGCGTTCCTCGAGCGCCGCATGGCAGAGGTCACAGCTCCTTGATCAGGTAGTCCAGGATCGCGTGGAC
>DASTHN010000020.1:0-7996 GCA_035718185.1 Actinomycetota bacterium | reverse complement strand
CGGCCGTCCCGGCCCCGCCGAGGATCACGTCGGTGCCGAGTCCACCGTTCAGCGTGTCGTTGCCGCCGAGCCCGTCGATCGAGTCGGTCCCGCCGCCGCTGTTGATCACGTTGTCGGCCGAGCTGCCGATGATCGTGTCGTCGGTGCCCGGCGTCGTGAGGTTCTCGACATCGTCCATGATGTTGTCGTTCTCGGTGCCCTCACCGTCGCCCGCGACGTTGTCGAGCGAAACGTCGATCGCGAGGGTACGAGAGCTGTACGTGACGAGGTCGGTTCCATCGCCGCCGCTCACGACGTCGTCCCCGTTCCCCGGGTTCATCGAGTCGTTGTCGGCTCCGCCGCTCACCGCGTCGTCACCGTTCCCGGTGTTCAACGTGTCTTTGCCGGTCCCACCGTTGACCGCGACGTCGAGCGCGCTGATCGAGATGAGCGTGTCGTCCAGGTCCCCGAGGCTCACGTCGAAGTCCGTGATGGCTCCGCTGCACGTGACCGTCCGGCCGTTGGCCCCCTGGACGCATCCGGTCCCGGGGGTTGCGCCCGCATTGTCGATGACGGTGAACGGCTGGACGTTGCCGGCGATCGTCACGGTGTTCTTCGTCGCGCCCGCCGCGTTGACCACGATCGTGCTTCCCACGACCGAGACCGACGACGCAGCGGCCGACGCCGACGTCGCCGGGAGGAACAGGAGTGCCAGGGTCGTCGCGAACGCGGCGGTGATGACCCGTCGCGACGCCCGGCTCCGCGAGCTGATGCGCATGTGCCTCCTCCTACCTCGGCAGACCTCGCCCACAGCGAGGGAAGACCCCCCTTGAGGTTTCGCGAGCACGCTACCATCCGACCCCCGCCCGGAGAAGCGGCCGAAAGACCGAAACCGCACCCCGAGCGGCCCATTCCTCGGTCCGCGAATCCCCCTCCGCGATGCCCGGATCCCCGATCCGGGTGATTCCCGGCGATGCGACCATGCGCTAAAGTCGCGTGCCTCCCCACCTCCCCCGCGTACGCAGGAGGTGGACCCTTGGGCTCCTCGCCCGACCCGCATCGAGGCCGTCGTCGACGGCGCCTCCTCCCCGTCGTGGCGGCGATCACCGTCCTCACGCTGACGCCGGCGCTGCTCGCGTTCCACTGGGCCCGGGCCGGCTGGCGCGACTGGCATCGGAACTACCCGGCGACCCCGACCGGGTACGACCAGATCGTCAACCGATTCGGCCAGCCGTGTAGCAACGCGGCATCGAAGATCCGGATGAGCTGGACGGCGGCCGACAACAACGAGACCTATACGTTCCGGTTCCACCGGAAGCTCGGTGGATACCCGACGGAGATGGTCCGCGACCAGGACGGCCGCTCGACGAACCTGGACAACGACGTGTACGGCCACATCCAGAACGACCACCTCGGCCAGTACGCGAAGAGCGGTATCTGGGGGTACGTCTGCCGGTACATCCGGGGCACGACAAGCTGGAGCACCCACGCCTGGGGGATCGCGGTCGACATCTCGTCCGCCTACGAGCCGATGGGGCAGTGCCGGAGCACGACGAACGAGAACTTCGCGCACATCTTCCGGCACCACGGCTGGCGGTGGGGCATCGACTTCTGCGACCCGATGCACTTCCAGTACGCGTACGGCTACTGAGGGGAGGATCCGATGAGGAAGAGGTTGTTCGCTGCCGCCGTCTGGGCGGCTGGTGTGCTGGCTGCGATCGGCGGGGTCGCCTCGGTGGGGCGGACCGAGCCGGCGCCGGACGGCACGGGCGTCGGGCCGACCATGAGCGAGGACACGGGCGCGGGAGAGCTGCTCGTGGTCGTGCTCGGCGGGGTGTTCCCCACCCGAGCCGAGGCGCAGGCGGCCGCCGCGGAGATGAGCCTCGGCGACGTGCAGGGCTACTACGCCGTCCCGGTGGCCCAGTTCCAGGGGTTCCGGGAGCAGCTGCCGGCGACCGGGGACCATGCGCTCGTGTCGGTGTTCCGGACCCAGGAGGGCGCGAACGAGTTCGCGGCGTTCGCGAGGTCCGGGGGGTACCCGGCACAGGTCCTGGAGCGCAGGGTCCGAAGCCTCGGCGGCCTGTTCGCGGGGCTCGGGCAGGAGTCCGCTCCCGACGGCAGCGGCCCGCTCACGCGTCCGATCCCGGCGTCGCTGCCGTGAGCGCCGCCGCACGGCTCACGGGCGCCGTTCTGCTCGCGTCGCTCGCCGTCGCGTGCGGAGGGGAGGCCTCGTCGCGCGAGGACGCACACTCGGACGGGGCGCAACCGTGCGAGTCGGGCTTCACGACCCCCGAGGGTTTCCGGCAGACCGAGCGCTTCCTCGACCCGTACCCGGACCACGTCGGGATCCGGCTCGGCTTCGTGAGCGACGACGGCCGCGAGTTGCATTACTTCGCCGGCATCCCGGGCGAGTTCGGCGAGGGCCTCCCGCCGGCCGGCGCGGTCGTGGTCGCCCAGGGCCTCGAGGGGCCGCTCCAGGGCTCGGAGGAAACGTGGGTGCTCTCGTGGCGGGCGCCGGGGCCGTGCGGCGTGCGCGCGGTGCTCGGCACCGGGTTCACGCGGTCGTCGTTCCTGCGGACGCTCGAGCGGGCGGCGATCGTCCCGCCGCAGTGATCGCCGGTCCGGTCGGATGCCCGCGTCCGGCCGGCCGGCACTCGCCTGTCGCGGTGACGTCGGGAGCCCGCTGCCGAGCGTTCGAGCGGGCGAGCGATAGCATCGGCGGCAGTGGGGATCGTGGGCCGTCATCCCGTCGTGACCGCGTTCGCCGGGCTGCTCGCGATCGTCCTGATCGCCCTCGGCGCGACGGCGTGGGCGGTCTGGTCTGCCGCACACACGGACGATGCCCGGCTCGTGGACCGGGCGGATGCGATCCTCGTGCTCGGCGCGGCCCAGTACCAGGGCGATCCGTCGCCGGTGTTCGAGGGCCGGCTGGAGCACGCTCGTCTGCTGTACGAGCAGGGTCGGGCCGAGCGCGTGGTCGTCCTCGGGGCGGGCCGGCCGGGCGACACCTCGACCGAGGCCGAGGCCGGGCGCGCCTACCTGCTCGAGCAGGGCCTCCCGGCGGCCGCCGTGGTCGCGATCCCGGTCGGCGCGACCACGCACGAGAGCATGGAGGCCGCCGCCGCCTGGATGCGCGAGCGCGACCTGCGCACGGCGTTCCTCGTCTCGGACCCCTGGCACAACCTGCGCATCCGGCGCATGGCCTCGGACCTCGGGATCCATGGGTACGTGTCGGCGACGTGGCACTCGGCGGCCCGCTCGGAGCAGACGCGCCTCGAGGGCTACGTCCGCGAGGTGTTCGCGTACCTGTACTACCGCATCGTGGGGGAGTGAAGCACGGAGGCGGACCGGTCGGAGGGCCGCGCTAGGATGCCCCGCGTGACCACCCCCCGCGAGCGCACCGAGCAGGTCGAGCGCCAGACGCTCTCGCCCCACGCGACGCTCTCGGCGGCCAGCAAGGGGCGTGAGAGCGAGGAGCCGCAGGACCCGCTCCGCACCTGCTTCCAGCGCGACCGGGACCGCATCGTGCACTCCAAGGCGTTCCGGCGGCTGAAGCACAAGACGCAGGTCTTCATCGCCCCCGAGGGCGACCACTACCGGGTCCGGCTCACCCACACGCTCGAGGTCTCGCAGATCGCGCGAACGGCTGCCCGCGCGCTTCGGCTGAACGAGGACCTGACCGAGGCGATCGCGCTCGGACACGACCTCGGCCACACGCCGTTCGGTCACCTCGGCGAGCAGGCGCTCACGCCGTTCCTCGATAAACCCTTCCGCCACAACGAGGAGAGCCTGCGGATCGTGGACCACCTCGAGAACGAGGGGAGAGGTCTGAACCTCACCTGGGAGGTGCGCGACGGGATCCTGCACCACCCCTGGTCGATGCCCGAGCCCTCGACCCCCGAGGGGCGGGTCGTGCGGGTGGCCGACCGGATCGCCTACGTGAACCACGACGTCGACGACGCCGTGCGCGCCGGCGTGCTCGCCGAGGACGAGCTCCCGCGCCCGGCCCTCGACGTGCTCGGGCGGACGCACGGCGAGCGGATCAACACGCTCGTCACGGACCTGGTCGAGCACAGCGCCGACTCGCCCCAGGTCCTCCTGTCCGAGCATGTCTCCCGCGCGCTCGACGTCCTCCGCGACTTCATGTTCGAACGCGTCTACCTGCGCGACGAGGCCCGCTCCGAGCAGGACAAGGCGATCGCGCTCGTGCGCACGCTGTTCGCGTACTACCTCGACCATCCGGACGCGGTGCCGGCGGAGTACCATCAGGCCCCGGGGGACCTGCCCACCCGCATCGCCGACTACATCGCGGGCATGACGGACCGGTACGCCCTCCGCGTGTACGAGCAGCTCTTCCTTCCCCAGGGCTGGTTGCTGTAGGGGACGGGGGAGCGGTGGCTGGCAAGATCCGGCAGGAGGACATCGAGGCGGTCCGCGAGCGGACCGACATCGTGAAGCTCGTCTCGGGCTACCTCACGCTCAAGAAGTCCGGGCACGACTCGTTCAGCGGGCTGTGCCCCTTCCACACGGAGAAGACGCCCTCGTTCTCGGTCTCGCCGAGCAAGGGGGTCTTCTACTGCTTCGGGTGCGGTGCCGGCGGCGACGCGATCAAGTTCCTCCGCGAGGTCGAGCACCTGGACTTCGCCGAGGCCGTCGAGCGCCTGGCGAAGGAGTCCGGCGTCACCCTGCGGTACGAGGGCGACACGCCGGCCGAGCGCCGGGCGGCCTCGCGCAGGCAGGCGCTCCACCACGCGAACGAGGACGCGTTCGGCCTGTACCACCGGGTGCTGCTCGAGGGTCACGAGGCCGAGGAGGCCCGCGCATACCTGACGTCCCGGGGCTTCGAGCGCGATGCCTGGGTCGAGTTCGGCATCGGCTACGCGCCCGGGTACCCGGACTTCCTGCTCCGGCGCCTGTCCAAGCGGCTGTCCTCGGAGATCCTGGTCGAGGCCGGGCTCGCGATCCGCGACAACGAGGGGAACGTCCGCGACCGGTTCCGCGGGCGGATCACGTTCCCGGTGCGCGACCTGTCGGGCCGTGCGGTCGGCATCGGCGCGCGGGTCCTGCCCGGCGGACGCGACGAGGGCCCCAAATACATGAACTCGCCCGAGACACCCGTCTACCGCAAGGGCGAGGTCCTCTACAACCTCGATCGGGCGAAGGCCTCCGTCGCGCGCACCGGCGAGATCTTCGTCGTCGAGGGCTACACCGACGTGATCGCCATGGCGCGCGCCGAGGTCGAGAACGCGGTCGCCACGTGCGGCACGGCGCTCGGCGAGGGCCACTTCCGGCTGGCCTCCCGGTTCGCGCAGCGGATGGTGCTGGCCTTCGACTCGGACGAGGCCGGCGCGCGGGCCGCCGAGCGCGCGTACGCGTTCCTCGAGACGTTCCCGGTCCAGCCGGTCGTCCTGATCCTGCCCGAGGGCCTGGACCCGGCGGACTTCGTGCGCAAGCACGGCGGCGACGCCCTCCGCGAGCTTGCCATCGGCGCCAAGTCGCTCGTCGAGTACATGATCCGCCGGACCGTCGGCCGCCACGACCTCTCGACGGTCGAGGGCCAGACGGCCGCGGTCGCCGCGGCCCTCCCGGTGCTCGAGGGGCTCGGTGACCCGGTCCGTCAGAGCGAGTACGCCCACCTGCTCGCCGAGCTCGCCGACGTGACCGAGGGCTCCGTCGTGCTCGCGCTCGAGCGCCGGATGGCGGGCAAGCCCGTCGAGCTCGAGAAGACCGTGAAGCGCGCCTCGGCCCAGGAGAAGGTCGAGCGCGAGATGCTCCGCCTGCTGGCCCGCGACCCGGAGGTGTTCCGGGAGCTCGCCGCCCGGCTGCAGGACGAGCACTTCCACACGGTAGGCAACCGCAAGCTCTTCGCCGCGCTCGTCGACGCGGAGGGCGACGTGGGATCCCTCGTCGCGTCGGGCGGCGACGACAGGCTCGTCGCCGGCGTGTCGGCGCTCGCCCTGGAGCCGCTCGAGGGGGAGCCCACCGCCGACTACGCCCGGGACGTCTGGGCCCGCCTCCAGGAGTTCATGCTCCGTCGCCGCAGCGTCCTGCTCCGACAGCGCCTCCAGAAGCTGAACCCCACCACCGACCCCGGCTACGATGCGCTGTTCCAGGAGCTCATCGCGGCCGATGGCGAGCTCCGCCGGCTCCGCGAGCGCGGGGGCGTCCCCGCATAGGCCGATCGGATCAGGGGGTCGTCGCCGGTTGTCATCTCGTACACTTCCCGGGCGTTCCAACCCCCGTGCGATCTCGACCCCCGTGGCTCGACCGCAAGGAGCAGCATTGACGGAAGCCGCCCGCGACCTGGGCTTGGAAGAAGCGAAGGAAACGATCGCGGCACGCGGGCGCGAGCGGGGCTTCGTCACCTCCGAGGACCTGCTCGAGGCCGTCCCGGTCGACGACTTCACTCCCGAGCAGGTGGAGGAGTTCCTCACCCAGGTCGAGGAGCACCTGCGCGGTGAGGGCATCGAGGTCATCGAGGTTCCCGGCGACGACTCGGACACCGCCGCCCAGCGCGCGATCGAGGTCGACATCCTCAAGGCACCGACCAACGACCCGGTGCGGATGTACCTCAAGGAGATCGGCAAGGTCCCCCTGCTCACGGCCGCGCAGGAGGTCGACCTGGCCCGCCGCATCGAGGCCGGCGAGTTCGCCACCGAGCTCCGCGAGAGCATCGAGGACGAGGGCAAGACCGACACGAAGCAGCTGAAGCGCGTGGTCGAGTCCGTGATCGCGATCCGCGACCACCAGCTCGAGAAGTTCGGCAAGGTCGAGGGGATCGGGCGGGCGCGCGTCGGCAAGACCTATCGGCCGAAGACGCGCGAGGACCTGGACGACTTCCTCCGCAGGGTCGAGCGCGACGGCCAGCTCGCCAAGCGCAAGCTGATCGAGGCGAACCTGCGTCTGGTCGTCTCGATCGCGAAGCGCTACGTGGGCCGCGGGATGCTGTTCCTCGACCTGATCCAGGAGGGCAACCTCGGCCTGATCCGTGCGGTCGAGAAGTTCGCGTACTCGAAGGGCTTCAAGTTCTCGACGTACGCCACGTGGTGGATCCGCCAGGCGATCACCCGAGCGATCGCGGACCAGGCGCGCACGATCCGGATCCCCGTGCACATGGTCGAGACGATCAACAAGCTCGTGCGGATCCAGCGTCAGCTGCTCCAGGACCTCGGCCGCGAGCCCACGCCCGAGGAGATCGGCAAGCAGATGGGCATCCCCGCCGACAAGGTTCGCGAGATCCTCAAGGTGAGCCAGGAGCCGGTCAGCCTGGAGACGCCGATCGGCGAGGAGGAGGACTCGCACCTCGGCGACTTCATCGAGGACTCGGACGCGGTCGTGCCGGTGGACGCCGCCAGCTTCATCCTGCTACAGGAGCAGCTCGAGTCGGTCCTGCACACGCTGTCCGAGCGCGAGAAGAAGGTCATCCAGCTGCGGTTCGGGCTGCTGGACGGCCACCCCCGGACGCTCGAGGAGGTGGGGCGCGAGTTCGGCGTGACGCGCGAGCGCATCCGGCAGATCGAGAGCAAGACGCTCAGCAAGCTCCGGCACCCGAGCCGCAGCCAGAAGCTCCGCGACTACCTCGAGTAGTCCGCCCCCCTCAGTTCGGCGACACGTCGTCGACGCTGGCCTCCAGGCGCCGCTGGATGCTCGCGCGGGCCCGTCGGATCGCCTCCAGGCCCCGCTCGCCGGTCAGATCGACGACGCGCTGCCGGAACCCCTGCGCCGATGGGTGCCGCGCCATGGACCCCGCCATGCCGAGGGCCTCCCGCCGCACCTCGACCTCGGTGTCCTGCGCTCGGAGCCACGAGGCCGCGGCCCACCCGAGCGCGAACCCGACGGCGGCGCCTGTGACGAACCTCATCTCACGAGCTCCATCGGTCCCCTCCACGCGAAGCGTAGACCATCGCTCCGAGGGCCGCTGTTAGACTGCCTCGGCTCCTTTCCGGGGTAGCTCAATTGGCAGAGCGGCGGACTGTTAATCCGTAGGTTGAGAGTTCGAGTCTCTCCCCCGGAGCCA
>DASTHN010000019.1:0-10435 GCA_035718185.1 Actinomycetota bacterium | reverse complement strand
TACACGTTCCCGGCGCCGAGATCCATCGCCGGCTCGCCGCCGCGGTCGAAGATCGTGAACCTGGACGGCGCCTGCTCGAGGGCGTGCTCGACGAGGTCGGCGGGGATGCGGACGAGGTCCTCGCCCTCGAGCGTCGCGCCGTGTTCGAGAAGCAGGTCGCGCGCCTCGACCGTGGTGATGCGCGCGCCCGGGTCCCACAGGACGGCGAGGGCGGCCTCGTGGAGGCGATCGAGGGCGGCGTCGGACAGCGGGTCGAGGGTTCGCGGGCTCACGGACGAAGTCTGCCGCGCGCTCGGGCGCGGCACAAACCGCGGGTCAGCCGAGGGCCTCGAGCAGGCCCTCGACGGTGCGCTCCCACGACCACTCCCGGGCGACGAACGCGCTGACGGTCTCGGTCAGGGCCCGGCGCTCCTCGCTCGGCAGGACGAGGAGCCGGTCGACGCCCTCGGCTAGCCGTGCGGACGCGCCCGGCCCGGGCTCGAACGAGAACAGGCCGGGCACGCCGACCTCGTGCTCGAGCGCCGAGGCGACCTCGGCGAGGCCCGAGTGCCGGGCGACGAGCGGGAGCGCGCCGGCGGCGGCGCCCTCGGCGGAGACCATGCCGAACGCCTCCTCCAGGATCGAGGGGACGACGAGCACATCCATCGCGGCGATCGCGCCCGGCGCGAACCGGTGATCGAGCCGGCCCGTGAACGCCACGATCCCGTCTCGTTCGGGGCGACCGGGGGCGGGCTCCGGGTCGAGCGCCAGGCGCCCGGTGCCCTCCAGCCACCCGAGCCCGTCGCCGGCGAGCGCCGCCGCGAGCGCCGTCAGCCACTCGCGGTGCAGGCCGAAGCCGACGACGAGCACGTCCGGGTCGGTCTCGGTCGCGCGCGCGGCCTGTAGGAGGAGCTCGACGCCCTTCTGCGGGATCAGCTTGCCGAAGTAGCCGATCAGCGGGCGGTCGCGCTCGGCGACGGCGCGGAGGGTGGACGCGGCGGTCGCATCGGGCATCGCCTGGTCGTAGCGGTGCGCGAGCGCGTCGAGCGCGTCCGCGTCCCTTGCGGCGAGCGCGCGGGCGACCTCGGCGTCAAGGCCGTCCGGTCGCCCGCCGGCGAGGTCCGCGGCGTCGCGGTCCAGGCGCGCGGCGGCCCCGAGCAGAGCATCGTGGCGGGGGAGCGGATGGAACCGGGCGGTGTCGACGCCGGGCCGGACGATCCGGCCGAGGCCCTCGAGGCCGGGGACGAGCGCGCTCAACCGGTCGAGGACGTCGGTGCTCGGGCCGATCACGGCGCGGGCCGCGCGGAGCCCCTCGCCGGCGAGGTCCCGGTAGCGCTGCTGCGGCCGGAGCGCGTACTCGACGTCGCTGCCGTGGATCTTCGCGACGTACGCGCCGTCCCCGAGCGCCCGGCGCGCGACCGCCGCGCCGGGGATCGCGTGGCCGGCGATCGCGGCCTCGGACCCGTGCCACTCCGCCGCGGTCCGGAGCGCGTCCACGTTGTGCGCGAGGTACGTGTCGAGCTCGTCCTCGGTCAGGTCGAGGAACGTCTTCACTGTGGCGAAGCCCTCGTACTCGTCGATGACGAAGACCGGCAGGAGCTCGCCGATGTCTGGCTGGAGCAGCACGCAGCGGCCGGCGCCGGCGCCACCGGTCTCGGCCGCCTGGATCGCGACGCCGTCGGGCCCAACGGTCCCGACCGCGTCGATCCACGGGTAGCGCTCGGGGTGGCGCTCCTGGCACACGAGCAGGATGTCGTGGCCCGCGGCGCGCAGGACCTCGGCCACGCGCGCCGTCGCGATGTTCGAGCCCGAGCCCTCGAGGAGCCAGCCGTGCCACAGGACGATGCGCATCGACGGTCATCCTAGGGGCGTGGACGCGTTCTGCGACCCGTTCAGAGGTCGTACGTGTCGCCCTCGGCGGCGAGGAGGACCCGGTCCTCGGGGACGCCCCACCGGTGGAGCAGGTCGGCGCGCATCGCCTCGAGCTGCGTGTCCGAGTGCATCGGATCGTGGTGGTACATCACCAGGCGCTCCGGCGCGGCCCGCTCTGCCAGGGTCGCGAGGTGCTCGGTCGAAGAGTGGCCGAACCCGAGCCGGGTCGCGTATTCCTCGGGCGTGTACTGGCAGTCGTGGATCAGCAGGTCGGCGTCCTCCATGAGCGCGAACCCGCTGATCCACTCGGTGGCGGTCGTGCGGAGGTCGGCCGCGAGGGCAGGCTCGTGGTCGGTGACGAACGCGAACACGTGGTCTCCCTCGCGGATCCGGTAGCCGACGGTCGCGCCCGGGTGCACGATCGCGTCCGACGCGACGCGGACCCCGTCGACCTCCCATTCGTGTCCCGAGGCGTCGTGGAACGCGATCCGCGCCGCGACCTCGGGCAGGACCGCGGGGAACAGCGGCGGGGAGAAGTACGTCGCGATCCGCTCGGCGAGCGACGCGACCGGGGAGGCCGGACCCCAGATGTGGAGCTCGACGTCCGGGGACCAGATCGGGGCGAACGTGCCCAGGCCCTCGAGGTGGTCCACGTGCAGGTGGGTGAGGAGCAGGTCGATCCGGGTCACGCCCTCCTGCATGAGCTGGACGCCCAGCTCGCGGATCCCCGTCCCGGCGTCCAGGATCACCACACGGCCGCTCGACAGACGGACCTCGACGCACGACGTGTTGCCGCCGTACCGCATCGTGTCCGCGCCGGGGCTCGCGATGGTGCCCCGGCACCCCCGGATGCGCACGCGCACGACGCCCGCCCCTACGACTCCCAGAAGATCGCGACGGCGCCGACGAAGTCGTCGACGTGCGCGAACAGCGGCAGCCCGGTGACCTCGATCGTGCGTGCGACGCCGTCGGTTCCTCGGATCGACAGGGTGCCGTGGGCGGGCACGCGCTGCAGGAGCGCGATCCCGATGGGGAGCTCCTCGACAGGGACCGGTCGGCCCTCGAGGTCCGTCGGCGCGAACACCGTCGACCACTCGCTCGCGGGCATCCCGTGGCCCTCGATGAACCGACGGCCGAGCGCCTGCTCCGCCGCCTCGTTGTAGTAGACGACGGTCCCCTCGGTGTCGACGAGGAACATCGCGGCCGCGAGGTTCGAGGCGAACGCCCTCGCCAGGATCAGCACGAGGTTGCGCTGATCCGGCCGGTCCCCCCGCTCCGCTTGGCTCACGGGCGGAGCCTATACGTCCTTGGGCCTCGTTGCGCTCGCGCTTCGCTCGTTGTGAGTCGCAGCGGGTTGACGACTCCGGAGCGAGGTGCCAGCGCTACCGTGTCAACCCCCTTGATGCCGAAGACCGCGGTGTTTGTCGTCAAGGGGTTGATGCACCGGCTCCGGCAAGGGTGTCTGTCGATGTCAACGGGTTAGCACCTGCCGGTCGGCGGTCCCCGGTTCGCGCGCCGCGCGCCCGCGAGGCATGATTCGCCCACGGGGGGGGCGACGGCCGCCCCGAACCGACACGGCGTCGCCCGCGCACCCGCCGGGCGCGCCGAGAGGGGGTTCACCGATGTCCGCGGAACCGCGACCCACCCACGCACCCGTGGCCGCCGCCGAGGCCGACGTCCTGTCGATCCGCGACGGCCGCCTGTTCGTCGAGGACCTGGACGCCGCCGACCTGGTCGAGCGCTTCGGCTCGCCGATCTTCGTCTTCTCCGAGGCCCAGCTCCGCGCCAACCTCCGCCGGATCCGAGCCGCGGTCGCCGACGGCTGGCCGGACGGCCCCGTCGACGTCCTGCCCGCGTTCAAGGCGAACACGATGCTCGCGACCCGCCACATCCTGTCCGAGGAGGGCGCCGGCGCCGACGTCTACTCGCCCGAGGAGCTGGACGGCGTGCTCCGCACCGGCGTCGATCCCACCCTCGTCTCGGTGAACGGCGGCGGCAAGACGCGCGAGCACCTCCGTCGCTGCGTCGAGGCCGGCGTCCGGATCACCGTGGAGGACATCCACGAGATCGACCTGATCCAGGAGGTCGCGGCCGAGCTGGGCATGACGGCGAGGATCCGCTTCCGCGTGAAGTCGATCGTCCCGAACCTGTGGCGCCGGACGGACTTCAGCCAAGCGACGGTCCCCATCGATATCGGGATCCAGGTCTACAAGTCCGGCATCCCGCAGGAGTACCTGGTCGAGATGGGCCGCCGCGTCTTCGCGATGCCGAACGTCGAGCTGGTCGGCCTCCACGTCCACCAGGGCCGCCACCACCCGAGCACCTGGTACTGGGAGGGGCTCATGACCCGGTTCGCACGCCTGGTCGGCGAGCTCAGCCGGGCATGGGACGGCTGGCAGCCGCAGGAGCTGGATGTTGGTGGGGGGTTCCCCAGTAAGCGCGACCCGATGAACAAGGAGATGCCGCGCTCGGAGTTCGTCCTCACCGCCCTCACGTACCCGCTCATGGTCGGCCTCCGCGGCCTCGGTGAGCGCGCGTACCACGGCATCATGGGCAAGGTGCTCCCCATGCTCACGAACGAGCACGAGCCGAAGCACCCGCCGGCGATCGAGGACTTCGCCCGCACCCTCACCACCACGCTGCGGACCGAGCTCCTCCGGCAGGGGGTCTCCACCGAGGGCGTCCGCCTGCAGGTCGAGCCCGGCCGCTGGCTGTACGGCGACACGGCGATCCACCTCGCAAAGGTCAAGGTCGTGAAGCGCCAGACCCGGCCGTATCCGTACGCGTGGGTCCTGACCGACACGACGTACTTCTTCCTGGCCGGGGGGACGATGGATCGCAACCGGTACCCGTACGTCGTCGCGAACCGCGCGAACGAGCCGCGCACGCTCACCGCCGACATCGTCGGGCACTCGTGCTTCGCGGACATCATCAACCTGGGCGCGCGCGTGCCCGAGCTCGAGCAGGGGGACGTGATCGCGTTCCTCGAGACCGGGGCGTACCAGGAGTCCTCGGCCTCGAACTTCAACGCCCTGCCGCGGCCCGCCTCGGTCCTGGTCCACGGCGACGAGGCCGAGGTCGTGAAGCGCGCCGAGACCCTCGACGACGTGTGGGCCCGCGACGTCGTTCCCGAGCGGGTCCGCACCGAGCCAAAGACGCCGAGCCCGACGCCGTGACCGACGACGTCGCCACCTGGGTCGTCGCGGCCCTGGAGGTCGTCGCCGCGGTCGCGATCGCAGGCTTCTGGTTGACGTGGCCGCGCGAGGCGCACGACGAGCCGTGGTTGCCGACCGGCTACGTCGAGCACGAACAGGTCTTCGTGTTCCCCGACTCGGTCCTGGCGCTCACGCTCGTCGTCTCGGCGGTGCTGCTGGTGCTCAAGGAGCCGCTCGGCGCGTCGCTCGCGCTCGTCGCGGCGGGGATGCTCACGTTCCTCGGCGTGATCGACCTCGCGTACTTCGCGAAGCACGGCATGTTCGCGCTCGAGCGCGGGGGGCTCATGAACGCCGGCATCGTCGTCGGCGTGCTGCTGCTCGCGGTCATCCTCGTCGTGAGGTACGCGTGACGATGCGGACGCCCGACCTGCGCGACCGGCACGTGATCGTCACCGGCGGCTCGAGCGGCATCGGGCTGGCGCTCGTGCGCCGCTCGCTGGCGCTCGGCGCGAAGGTCTCGGTCGTCGCGCTCGACGACGGCGACCTCGCGCGCCTGCGGTCCGAGCCGCCGCCCGGCGACCACCCGCTGCACCTGGCGCCCGCCGACGTGTCGGACCGTGCGCAGGCCACGGCCGCGGTCGCCTCGGCGATCGAGCGCCACGGCCCGGCCGACGTGCTCGTCACGTGCGCCGGCGTCGTGCACCCCGGCTACGTCGAGGACCTGCCGGACGCGGTGCTCGAGCGCGACATGGCGATCGACTACTTCGGCACCCTCTGGTGCATCCGCGCTGCGCTGCCCTCGATGCTCGAGCGCTCCAGCGGCACGATCCTGTGCATCTCCTCGTTCGCCGGGCTCATGGGCGTGTTCGGCATGGCCGCGTACACGCCGCCGAAGTACGCCGTCCGCGGGCTCTGCGAGACGCTGCGCACCGAGCTCAAGCCGCGCGGCATCCACGTCGCCTCCGTGTACCCGACGGACGTCGACACGCCCGGCCTGGCCGCCGAGATCCCGCAGCACCCGCCCGAGCAGGACGCGATGCAGGGCAAGATCAAGCCGATCAGCCCCGAGGTCGTCGTCGACGCGATCCTGGACGGCATCGCGCGCGGGCGGAAGCGGATCTACCCCGGCGGGTGGAACTGGTTCCTCGGTCGCCTGGCGAACGGCGCGCCGTGGGTCGCCGACCGGATCGCCGACCGTGCGGTCGCGAAGGCGGCTACGCGCTCGGGGCGGGGGCGTCCGCCGGCGGGCCCATCGTCGCCAGCGCGTCGTACGCCGCGTACTTGAAGACCTCGCCCAGCGTCGGGTGGTTGAACACCATCTCGATGAACGTCTCGACCGTGCCGTCCAGCGTGATGACGGCCTGGCCGAGGTGCACGAGCTCGGACGCATGCTCGCCGATGCAGTGGCAGCCGACGAGCCGCCGCGTGGCGCGGTCGAACACGAGCTTCACCATCCCCTCGCGGTCGCCGACGATCTGCGCGCGGACGTTGAAGCGGTAGTGGCCGCGCCCGGCGACCACGTCGACGCCGCGGCGCGCGGCCTCGGCCTCGCTCAGGCCGACGCAGCTCACCTCGGGGATCGTGTAGACGCCGTAGGGGAGCAGGTCCGAGACCTGTCGCTTGTACGTGAACCCGAAGGCGTGGCAGACGGCGACGCGCGCCTGCTCCATCGACACGCTCGCGAGCGCCGGGAACCCGATCACATCGCCCGCCGCGTAGACGCTCGGGACGTCGGTCCGGTAGTCGCCGTCGACGACGACGTAGCCGCGGTCGTCGGTCCGGACGCCGACCGCCTCGAGATTCAGCCCCGCCGTGTTGCCGGTCCGCCCCGACGCGACGAGCACGGCGTCGGTGACGAGCTCCTCCCCGGACGTCAGCCGACACTCGAGGCCGTCGGGGGTCCGCTCGACCCGCTCGTGTCGGCGCTCGAGGTGCAGGCGGACGCCGAGCGACGTCATCGCCGTCGCCAGGCGCTCGCCCATCTCGGGGTCGAGGAACGGCAGCAGCGAGGGGCGCGGGTCGACGAGGTGCACCACCACGCCCATCGCCGCGAACATACACGCGTACTCGCAGCCGATCACCCCCCCGCCGAGCACTGTGAGCGAGCCCGGGAGGTGGTCGATCTTCAGGATCCCGTCGGCGTCGTGCACGTCCGCGTCCTCGTAGGGGATCCCGGGCGGCCGGTGCGGGTGCGACCCCGTGACGACGAGGACGACCTCCGCCTCGAGCTCATGGGCACCCTCGGCCGTCGTCACCTCGACGCGGTGCGCGTCGAGGAGCCGAGCCTCGCCGTGCACGATCCGGATGCCGTGCCGGGCGAGGTTGCCGACGGCGCGCTCGGTCTCGAGGTCGCGGACGGCGTCCTTGCGCTTCAGCAGCTGCGACACCAGCAGATCGGGGTCGACCTCGACGGTCACCCCGAACAGGTCGCGCTGCCGGTACCCGGACAGGAACAGGGCGGTCTCGCGGAGGGTCTTCGAGGGCAGCGTGCCCGTGTGCACCGCCGCGCCGCCCGGGGCCGACTGACGCTCGATGATCGCCACGCGCTTGCCGAAGTACGCGGCCTGCGCGGCGCCGCGCTCCCCGGCGGGCCCCGCGCCGATGACCACCAGGTCGTAGCGCTCGTCCACGGCGCGCAGCCTACCCCGAGCGGCGGCGTACGATGGCCGTCGCACCCTTCGGCCCCTCGGAGCGATGCCCGGAACCCACCTGACGCTGCAGACCGAGCGCCTCACGCTCCGCGCGCTCACGCTCGGCGACCTGGACGAGATGGCCACGCTCCTCGGCGATGCCGAGGGGCTCGTGTTGTGGGGCGGCCCGCTCGACCGTGAGGGCGCGCGAGCGTGGATCGAGCGGAACATCGCTCGGTACGCGTCGCACGGCTTCGGCCGGTGCGTCGTGATCTGGCGCGAGACCGGCGAGTTGGTCGGCGACTGTGGCCTGATCCCCACGGTCGTCGAGCGCGTGAACGAGGTCGAGCTCGGTTGGATCACCCGCCGGTCGTTCTGGGGGCGTGGGATCGCGACCGAGGCCGGCGCCGCGTGGCGCGATCACGGCCTCGGCGCGCTCGGCCTGCCGAGGATCGTCTCGATGATCAAACCCGAGAACGTCGCGTCCCGCCGCATCGCCGAGAAGCTCGGCTTCTCGGTCGAGCGCCAGGCGATGTGGGGCGATGAGGGCCCCTTCCTGATGTACTCGATCGGTCAGCCCCCGGGTGAGGTTTGACGCCGCTGCGGTCCGGGAACACGTCCGCCGTGGACGACGCACGACTCCGCACGTACCTGAACGACCACCTCGCCGGCGGCACGGCCGCGGTCTGGACCCTCGTCCGGCTCGCCGCCGATCACCGGGGTGACGAGCTCGGCCGGCCGCTCGCCGACCTGCGCGACCAGGTCGCGATGGATCGGGACACGCTCCGGGACCTGCTCGGCCGGCTGCCGTCCGGGGAGAGCCTCTGGAAGCGCGCCCTCGGGGCGGTCGGCGCGGTGGCCGCGTGGGGCAGGAACCTGTTGCCAGATCCGCGCCCCACGCCGGTCGAGGAGCTCGAGGCGCTCGCCATCGGCGTGTGGGGCAAGCGCCTGCTGTGGGGGACGATGACCCGCGTGGCCGAGCGCGACCCGAGGTTCGCGGACGTCGACGTCCGGGAGCTCACGGAGCGCGCAGAGGAGCAGGAGAAGGAGCTGCTCCGACTGCGCGACCGGTTCCTCGACGGGGCCTTCCGGCTGACGCCGGCGACCTCAGTCTGAGTCCAGCGCGGCGCGGAGCCGCTGCGCCGGACCTCGAACGGCCAGCTCGTCCGCCAGCTCCTTCAAGGCTTCGTCGTCCCGCTCGCCCTGCCATCGATCCACCGGCGCCTCGGCGTTCACCGGCACCAGGCATCGCATCGCCGCGACGTACTCGCGCGCCTCGCGGAGCCGAGCGCGGAGCGCGGGCTTGCCCTTCAGCGGACCGGGACGCGGCTCGTCGGCATCGGCGTCGTCGAGGAGCTCGTCGAGCGAGCCGTACGCCTGGATCAGCGCGCGCGCCGTCTTCTCGCCGACGCCCGGGACGCCCGGGAGCGCGTCGCTCGGATCGCCGCGCAGGATCGCGAACTCCGCGTAGCGCGAGGCCGGCACGCCGTACTTCTCGAGCACCGCGGCCTCGTCCAGCTCGGCCAGGTCGCTCACGCCACGCACGGTCGAGAGCAGTTTGATGGTCGGATCGCGGACCAGCTGGATCAGGTCCCGGTCGCCGCTCACGATCTCGAGTCGGTCGTCCGGGCCGGCGTCAGCGCAGATCGCGCCGATCGCGTCCTCGGCCTCCCAGCCGCGGGTCATCGCCTGCTCCATCTCGGTCAGGTCGAGTACCTGGCGGAGCATCGTGAACTGCTCGGGCAGCGCCTCCGGATCGGGCGGTCGGTTCGACTTGTAGCCGGGGTAGATGTCGGTGCGGGCGGTGGGACGCCACTCGTGGTCGTACACGTGGACGACGTCATCGGGGTGCCGGGTCACGATCAGCCGGGTCACCATGTCGAGGTACCCGTGCACCGCGCCGACCGGTCGCCCGCCCGGCGACACGATCCCCTCGCCGAGCGCGAAGAACGCCCGGTACATCATGCTCGAGACGTCGAGAAGTAGTTTGTGTACTGGGCTCACCTACCGAGATAGTGTTCGCGCATGCGAGCAGCACTCTACGCCCGGATCAGCCGCGACCGCGAAGGCGAAGCCCTCGGCGTCGCTCGTCAGGAGAAGGATGCACGTGTGCTGGCTGCGCGTCTGGGGTGGAACGTCGTCGGTACGTACTCGGACGATGACACCTCCGCCGCCTCGTACAGGCCGGAGTGGACGAACGGGCGTGACTGCGCTCGCCGAAGGTTGCGGGCCTCAATCGCTTGCCAAAGGACGATGCAGCCAGCAACGAGGAGCAGCACGATGGTGACGACCGCTGCGAGAGCACCGACGACATCAGTCCACATCGGCTCTACGCTCGCAGATAACATCTACTCACCCCTCAGGAACTGAGTCCGGCGACGCGGCTCGCCGAAACTCGCGCACCAGCCCATCGATCCGCTCGTCCAGTCCGGCCTTGCCTCTCGTTCGCTGCGATGAGAACCCTCAGCAGCATGTCGGTCGCGAGAGTGAGATCGTTGTGAACCTTCTCCTCATCGAAGTCGCCGTCGAGGTATCGCTGCACGGCGCGAGCGGACATGTGCGCGAGGTCTGAGTCCATGGAGTAGAAGGTCTCGTAGTACTTCGCCATGCCGGCCGCTTCGAATCTGCCTTTGGCACTCTTGCCGGATGGCGGATAGCTGCTCGTCGGCCAGTTGTCGAATCCCACCGCGCGTAGCTGAGCCGCGACTTCCTTGACTTGCTCGGCGGATCGGCGTCGGCTGCCCGACCAGGGACAGCGATGCGCAAACGCAGCCGGAGGCCCGATCTTGTGTCACCGTT
>DASTHN010000018.1:0-2421 GCA_035718185.1 Actinomycetota bacterium | reverse complement strand
GGTGGTTCATACTACGAACGTGTCAGGCTCGTCAGAGGCTGGCTTCGCGGACGTGGTGTAGTTGCAGCACGCTTCCCTTCCAGGGAAGGAGTCGAGGTTCAAATCCTCGCGTCCGCTCCACATGCCGAAGCCGGAGCCCAGGAGCTCCTCGCTGACACGGAACGGCGTTGTGGGCTCGCGTGCCCACGACCCCCCACCTGCCCCGCGTCTGTCCGCCGCGTTCGGGCGCAGCGGTGACTTCGGTGCTATCGGGTCCTCCGGGCTCGCTTCCGTGGGCGCGCGGAAGCGACGACCGCGTCCACGTCCAGCGCTTCGATCGAGGCGGCAACCTTGGCGAGAAGCCTCACGAACGTCTCCCGCTCCTCGTCGTCGAGCACTGCGAACTCGTGGGCGTGCAGCGTGGTCACGTCGGCCAGGTACGCGTCGATGACCGGATAGGCCGCGTCGGTGAGCTCGACGAGCACGACTCGGCGATCGGATACGCTCCGGACCCGACGGACCAAGCGCGTGCGCTCGAGCGTGTTCACGAGCGACGAGACGCTTGCACCGGTGAGGAACAGTCGCTCGGCGATCGCGGTCTGCGAGAGAGGTTCACCCGCCCCCTCCAGGGTCGCCAGCAGGATGCGCGCGGCAATGGAGAGGCCATGTCGGCGAAGGCCACGTGCGTCGGCGTCGGTGAACAGCTCGGCGGCCCGCATCAGGTTCTGGGCGCACTCGGTGGCGGTCGCGTCTCCGGAACGAAACTCTCGCTCGAACGCGGCGCGGTCGACGCGGCGCGGCTCGACGGCCGCCTCTCCGTCTTCGGAGAGCCGGCCGTCGGCGCTGTGTTCGGTTCGGGTCGTCAATGGTTGCTCAGCTCTTGTAGGCGATTGCAGCACTGCTGGGCCCGACGAGATGGCGGACCTCGGTCCTGGCGAAGCCGGCCTTGCGCGCCCAGCTTTCGAATTGTGCGCCGGTGTAGTCGAATCCACCGGGAAGCTCGATCAGCATGTTGAGGGACATCAGAAGACCGAAGGTGTTCGTACGACGGGCGTCGTCGATGATGTTCTCGACGACGACGAGGATCCCACCGGAGGGCAGCGCGGCGAATGCCTTGTCGATCAGGGCTTGCTTCTCGGGCTCGCTCCAGTCGTGCAGCACGTTGCCCATGAAGTAGACGTCGGCGGGGGGAAGGTCATCGGCGAAGAAGTCCCCCGCGACGGCGACGACGCGATCGGCGACACCCTTCCGGCTGAGGTTTGCCTTCGCGATCGGCACGACCGGAGGCAGGTCCAGCACGGAACCGGTGAGCTCGGGATACGCCGCCGCAATGATCGCGGCCAGCTCTCCGTTGGCTCCGCCCAGGTCGCAGAAGGTTGTGTGGCCGCTGAGGTCGAGCGTGTGCGAGAGCGCCGTGAAGGCGCCGATCTGGAGGCCACTCATCCCCGCCAGGAAGTTCTCGAGGCGCTCGGGGTCGGCGTACACGGCTTCGAACAGTCCCGGCGCTCCGGTCTTGAGCTCGTTCTGCGGGAGCCCCGTGTGCAGCGCTTCGGTGAGCGATCCCCAGAAGCCGTACAGCCGCGCCGAGGACATCTCCAGGATGCCGCCGAGGTACGCGGGCGAACCCTTGTCCAGGAACACCGCCGTTTCGGTCGTGTTGCCGTAGACGGCTGTCAGCCCGTCACCGTCGCGGGTGAGAAGGCCCAGCGACACCAGAGCATCGAGGAAGTCATCGCGGCTTCGCTCGTGCAGGTCGAGGCGGTCCGCGATCTGACGTGGCCTCAGGCCGCCGTCACCGAGCAGGGTGAACAGACCCAGCTCGACGGCCGCGAGGAGGGTCTTCGAGGCCCAGAAGCCCATCCCGATCTGCATGATGCGGTCAGGGTGTACGTCGGCGACGGGGGTGCCGGTTTCGATGGCGGGTGCAGCAGTCATGAATGGTCTCCCTGCGTGATCCCGAGGTGAGACTCCGCCGCAGACGCGCCGGAGGATGCGAGCGAATCGATCACATTCTTAGAACTCTAATGATTAGAACTCTATGCTTTTCGCTCTGTCAAGCCCCTGCGTCACACCGCCGCGATCACGACGCTTCATGTGCGCGAAGTTCTGAAGTCCGGGAGTCGCACCCTGGCGCCCGGATGGTCCTGGAGGTGGTTCATACTACGAACGTGTCGGGCTCGTCAGAGCCCGGCTTCGCGGACGTGGTGTAGTTGCAGCACGCTTCCCTTCCAGGGAAGGAGTCGAGGTTCAAATCCTCGCGTCCGCTCCATATGCCGATCCGTTGCACCGACGTCCGTCGCTTCACCCGCCGACGTACCGTCCGTGGAGTCTCGGGAATTGCCAGGGCTGCGGCCCGTCCGACGGTGCCCCCGATCTCTCCTGGACGAGCCGGAAGACCTCCGCCAGGACGGGGTCCCGCCAACGCTCGTGCTCGCTGACATC
>DASTHN010000017.1:0-3435 GCA_035718185.1 Actinomycetota bacterium | reverse complement strand
CACGACCCTCCGCTCACTCAAGCAGGGTCTCGAACGTCTTCTGCGTCTCGTTCAGTCGATCGGCGAGGGTCGTCGCGAGCCACCGGTGCAGGGCAGCGGCGACCTCGGGCTCCTCGGTCTCCATCCGCGCGATCGACCCGGCGCTGAACCGAAGCACGACGCTCGGGGTCTCGGCCACGACATCGGCCGTGCGCGGCACGCCGGTGTACAGCGCGACCTCGCCGACCACGACGCCGGGACGGAGCGTGCGCAGCCGGATCCGCGTGCCTTCGGGGGTGAGCGTCTCCACCGCGAGCCGCCCCGAGCCCAGCACGTAGACGTCACCGGGCGGCTCGTCCTGGCGGATCAGCACCGCACCAGCCGGCACCGAGAGCCGCTCGAGGTACGGGGCGACCCCGGGCGGCAGACCGCCGTGACCGTCGAGGTCGACCTCGACGGCCGTCTCGGTGGCGGTCCGGAGCAGCGCGTCCTCGCACCACTGGAGCCCCCGATCCAGATCGGGCGCGAACCGGACGATGCCCTCGGTCTCGCGCACCCCGCCGCGCTCGACCCGCGCGCGAACCGGGCCCGTCGCACCGGTGAGCACCGCCTGGAACCCGTGCGTCTGCGCGAGCCGCAGCACCTTCGCGAGCGTGGCCACCGCCGAGGAGTCCACCCCGGTCACCCGCCGCAGGTCGATCACGACGAACGCGAGCGGTGAGCCCTGGGCGCCGTCACGGATCCGCTCGAGCAGCCCGCTCGTCGATCCGAAGAACAGGAACCCGCTCACGCGCAGGATCTGGATCCGGTCCGCGAGCGTCCGCAGCCGGGCGCGCTCGGTCGGTGGGCGGTCGACGTTGCTGTGGTACGTGTCGCCGAAGGCGACCTCGCGCACCAGCTCGATCCGGCCGTAGCTCACGGCGAACAGGACGACCGCGAGCACGAGCCCGAGCACGACGCCGGGCAGGAACCCGCGGGCGACGATCGCCACCAGGATCAGGAGCACGACCCCGTACTCCAGCGGCGGCAGCACCCGGCGCCGGTCCCAGACCCACTCGACGATGGACGCCAGGCCGAGGAAGGCCAGGACGCCGCCGACGATCATCCGCGGGATCAGCCCCACGACCGTGCCGCCGGCCAGGGCCGCGACCGCGGGGACGGTCGCGGCGATCAGCCCCGTGACGCGCGCGTCCGCGCGTATCCTCTCGGCGAGCGCGGTCGAGGTGGGCGCGTGGTAGCCGGGGATCCCGCCGACCGCGCCGACCACGATGTCGACCGACCCGGCGTCACGCAGCTCCTCGTTCGTCTCCAGGTCGCGGTCCAGCACGGCCTCGGTCCGGGTCACGTTGAACAAGATCGCGACCCCGGCGACGAACACCGCGGTGAGGATCGCGGCCCACTGCCCGAGCACGCCCCACCAGTCCGCCTCCGCGACGGCGCGCAACGTCCAGGTCCGCCACAGCAGCGTGCCGTCGAGCGGGCCCAGGAGCCACCCCTCCTCCCGCGCGGTCTCGATCGAGGAGCCGGTCACGAGCATGCCGATCGCGAAGGCGACGAGCGCGATCGTGATCACGGCAGGGATCACGAGGGGTCGCTTCACGATCCGCACCGCGAGGAGCAGGACCACGCCGAACGCGATCGCCGGCAGCCACCGCACCATGGCCTCTCCCTCGATCAGGTCGCTCAGCGGCGTGACGTACGGGGATCCCCCGGACGCGACGTAGACCCCACCCTTCAGGAGCAGCCACCCGGTGCCGGCCAGGAACCCCCCCACGACGGGGTACGGCACGAACCGGATCACGTTGGCCAGCCGGCGGATGCCAAGGACGAGGAAGACGACCCCGCACAGGATCGTGACGACCAGGGTCGCGGCCACTGCCGTCAGGAAGCTCGGCTCGGGCCCTCCGACCGAGTCGATGGCCGCGCCCGCGACGACGATCGCCACCACCGCCGCCCCCGCGGCCTGCATGCCGCCGATCACGCCTCGCCTGCCCGCCACCCAGGCGAAGCCCGCGAGCGTCACCGCGGCAGCTCCCAGGTACAGGCCGATGCCGTCGCCGAGGAAGGACTCGAGGTACCCGGCGAACACGAAGGCGGCGAACGAGATCGCGAGCAGCGCCTCGACGGCACCGATGATCACGCCGGCGGCCAGCGACGAAGGCCATCGAGCGGTTCGACGCTGACCGGACACGGCCCCCCTCCGCGACCTGCGATCGGGTGTAGGGGGCGACCTTACGCCGGCGAAGGCGGCTCCGCTACCCCGACGTCTGCCTCTCCCTTCGCCCGCCGGCGGCGGTCATGATCCGCGATCGAGTGCTCCGCCTGAGCGTTCATCCGAGATGTTCGGACGGGGTCCGCCTCGTGTCCGAAGTCAACCGGCGAAGGCGATCGTCCTTGCCCCCGCGATGACTTCCTCCACCACCTTCGCCGCGCCGACGATCGCGGCCCCCTTGGCCAGGCCGTCCTCACCGATGTTCCGCGGCTTCGTGCACGCTCCGCACAGCCACACCTGCCCGCCGTTCTCGACGAACTCGGCGAACAGATCGCTCAGTGCCGGCAGTCCGGGAGACGCGATCCCGTCGGTGCCGCCCTCGGTGCCCAGCCACACACCTTCGATCGTGCACAGCACGACCGAGTCCTGTCCCGCGGTGGCCGCGATGTTCGCCGCCACGAACGGGAGCGTCGCGCGCTCGGGATCCTCCTTGCCGTGCGTGCAGTTGAAGATCAGCTTCTCGCTCATCGTCCTCGCTCCACGGTGATCAGGAGCCGCCCGTCCTCGGACGGCTCGACGGAACGAACCGTGTGCCCCATCATCCGGGCGAGGGGCGGCAGGTCCTCTTTGGCCGCCGGATCCGAGGTCTGGACCATCAGGAGGTCCCCCAGGGGGATCGCCAGGATCCGCCTACGGAACTCCTGGGCCAGTCCATCGGCGCAGCCCATCGTCCCGGCGTCGAACCGGTACATGCCCATCGACCTCGCTCCTTCCGGCGCTGTGCTCGGTCGGAACCCGGAGCACAGCAGGTCGATGGTCGCGACGTGGTCGGTCTCGTCGACGTCGAGGTACAGCTGCTGTTCGATCACCTCCCATCCGTGTTCGTCGTGCAACAGGAAGCGGTACCGGGCCGACACCCGGTCGGCGAGCCGTTCCACGTGGATGGCCTGGACCCGGAGCACGTCGGCGTCCCCGAACCAGTCCAAGAACCTGATAGCCACGCGGGCCGCGCCATCGATCTGAGCCTGTGCGTTCGGGACGAGGTACCGGAGACGCGCATCCGGCGCGAGCGCGGTCACGATTCCGTCGGGGTCGACGGCGGCGACCGCTCTCACGAACCGCTTAGCGGCGGCGCGCGCCACGTCTCCGTGGTCTGCGTTCTCCGCCGGGCCGGAGAGATCGGCCGTGAGGGTTCCCGTCGTGCTCGCCATGATGGGCTTCTCCTCGCGCTTGTCGGGTTGGAC
>DASTHN010000016.1:0-10393 GCA_035718185.1 Actinomycetota bacterium | reverse complement strand
AGGTCGAGGCCGACGCGGATGAGGATGCCTGTCGCGAGGCCGCCCTGGCCTCCGAGAACGCCCGCCGCTCGATCGGGGACCGGGCGATCCGCACGGTCGTCGTGCGGCCGCCCAAGCTCGTGAACGTCGTCACCCAGCGCTGACGCTCGACCCGCGCCCTGCGGGCCCTTCGACTCCCGGCGGGGGCCGCCAGGTGGCACAACCTTGTCGCCGGAGGTCCCGCGCACCGACGAGGAGCGACGATGGACGACTGGCACGAGCCCTACAAGATCAAGGCCGTCGAGCGCATCCCGATCACCACCCGGGAGCAGCGGCGGGCCGCGCTGGACCAGGCGGGGTGGAACACGTTCCTGCTCCGGTCGGACCAGGTGACGATCGACCTGCTCACCGACTCGGGGACGAACGCGATGAGCGACCGGCAGTGGGCCGCCCTCATGGTTGGGGACGAGGCATACGCGGGCAGCGCGAACTTCTACCGGTTCGAGGAGGCCGTCCGCCGGCGCTACGGCTATCGGCACGTGATCCCGACGCACCAGGGTCGCGGCGCCGAGCACATCGTCTCGGAGATGCTGATCCGCGAGGGCGACACGATCCCCGGCAACATGTACTTCACCACGACCCGCCTGCACCAGGAGCTCGCCGGCGGCACGTTCGTCGACGTGATCCGCGAGGAGGCCCACGACCCCCAGAGCGCGCACCCGTTCAAGGGCGACGTGGACGTCGAGAGGCTGGAGAAGGTCATCGAGCAGGCCGATCGGGTGCCGTACCTGTCGATCGCCGGCACCGTGAACATGGCCGGCGGCCAGCCGATCTCGATGGCGAACCTCCGCGCGGTGCGCCAGGTCGCCGACGACCACAGCATCATGGTGATGCTGGACGCCACGCGCGCGATCGAGAACGCGTACCTGGTGAAGGAACGCGAGCCCGGCTACGCGGACCGCTCGGTGGCCGAGATCCTGCTCGAGATGTGCAGCCTCACGGACGGCTGCACGATGTCGGCCAAGAAGGACTCGCTCGTCAACATCGGCGGGTGGATCGCCCTGAACGACGCCGATCTGGCGGCACAGGCCAGGAACCTGTGCGTCGTGTACGAGGGTCTCCATACCTACGGCGGGTTGGCCGGCCGGGACATGGAGGCGATCGCCATCGGGATCGAGGAGTCGATCGACGACGACCACATCCGGGCGCGGATCCTCCAGGTGCGCGAGCTCGGCGAGCGGCTGCAGGAGGCAGGCGTGCCGATCGTCGAGCCGATCGGCGGGCACGCGATCTTCCTGGACGCCCACCGGTTCTACCCGCACATCCCGCAGGAGTCGTTCCCGGCCCAGCGGCTGGCGGCCGAGATCTACCTGGACTCGGGCACGCGCACGATGGAGCGGGGGATCGTCTCGGCGGGCAGGGATCCCGAGACCGGCGAGCACCGGCATCCGGCGCTCGAGCTCGTCCGGATCACGATCCCCCGGAGGGTCTACACGTCTCGGCATCTGGCGACCGTGGCGCGCTCCGTGGCCGCCGTCCACGAGCGCCGAGAGCGGACCCGGGGGCTCGAGATGGTCTCCGAGCCGACCTACCTGCGGTTCTTCCAGGCGCGGTTCCGGCCGCTCGAGGAGTCCTGAGGGCCCGCCGCACGGGGTCCGGGGTACAGGGAACCACCGTCCGGGTTCCCGGTGGGCTCAACCGCTAGGGCCCCGGGGTCGATACCTGTGCTGAGGCCGTCCGCGGGGTGGCCCCGTCCACGTACCCCGGAGGAGACGTGAGGAAGAGCGAACGGGAACGCCGGCGCGGCGGCTCCCGAACGAACTTCGACGCGTTGCGCACCGAGCGGTGGATCGCCGTCATCAGGCTGGCGGTGATCGGCATCGTCATGGCGATCTTCGGCGGCTCCGACATGGGACGACAGTCCCCGCCGGCGCTCATCGCAGCGATCCTGGGACTCGCCGTCCTCTACGGCGCTTGGAGCCTGGTCGCCTTCGCCGGCACCACCGAGCCCTCGGTGCCGGTTCGGCTCCTCAGCGTGCTCGCGGACACGATCCTCGTCACCGCGTGGGTGGTCGTCACCGACGGCGCGATGAGCGACTTCTGGGCCCTGTACCTGGTGGTGGTGATCTCGGCGGGGATGCGGTTCGACCTGGTGCAGACGACCGGCATCTCGGTCGCGCTCGTGGTGCTCTACGTCGCGCTCGCGATGAACGACGGCCGGCTGCCGCGCGAGCTCGTGCTGCATCGGACGTCGCTGATCGTCATCACCGGCTTCGCGGTCGGTGTGCTGTCGCAGCAGCGGCTGCTGCACCGGCGGCAGGGACAGGTCCTGCGGGCCGAGGCCGTGGACCGGTCGCGTCAGCTCGACGACGAGCGCGCCGAGGTCGAGCGCCTGCGTCGGGTGGACAGCGCGAAGAGCGAGTTCGTCGCGGTCGCCGCCCACGAGTTCCGGACCCCGCTCGCCGCCGTGATCGGCGTGCTGTCCACGCTCCGTGAGCACGGCAGTGTGCTCACACCCGAGGATCGGATCGAGCTCCTCGACGGCGCAACGTCGCAGGCGAACCGGCTCGCCCGGCTCGTGGACGACCTCCTCACGGTCTCGCGGATCGAGGACGGGATCCTGCGGCTGTCACTCGAAGCGGTGCAGCCGCGCGACATGCTCTCGGAGGCGGCGCAGGTGTCCGGGATGGCCGGACGTCTGGTGATCCGGATCGGCCGGGTCGGAGCCGTCCGGTGCGACCCCGACGCCATCATCCGCGTCCTGACGAACCTCATGGACAACGCGCGCAAGTACGCGCCCGCGGATTCGAAGGTCCATATCGACGTCGCGCTCGAGGGCGACCTCGTGCGCTTCAGCGTCGCGGACGAGGGCCCGGGGATCCCGGACGAGGACCGCGCAGAGATCTTCGAGCGCTTCCGGCGCCTGGAGGGCGGCAAGACGAAGCCCGGCGCCGGGCTCGGGCTCTACATCTGCCGAGGGCTCATCGAGGCGCACGGCGGGACGATCCGCGCCGACCGCGCTCCCGGCGGCGGCGCGCAGATGTCGTTCACGCTCCCACGGGCCACGAAGGCCGTCGGGACGGCCGACGGGTTCGATGGCAACGGTCACGCCGACGTCATCGCGAACCTCGACGTGCCCGTCGCGGTCGACGTCGACGAGCTTCCTCCGGCCGCTGTGAGATAGCGCACAGACCCGCGCGCGCCGTCCCGTTAGGGTCCCCACGCTCCCCCCTGTCGATGGAGGTCCGAGTGTCGGGGGAATCCGTGCGGGATCGGCTCGGGTCGCTCTCGCGCGCCGAGCTCGCTGGCCTCCTGATGCTCGTGGCCCTGCTCCTCGGCGGCGCGGGGCTCTGGTACGTGCGCTCCCTCCCGAAGCCCGTCCAGGTGCGGTCCGCCGCGCCGCTCGACGTTCCGGCACCCGGTCCGGGTTCGCCGTCTCCGTCGCCATCGGTCCTGCTCGTCGACGTCGCGGGGTGGGTCCGCCGCCCCGGCGTGTACCAGTTCCCCGAGGGGGCTCGCATCGTGGATGCGATCGATGCGGCCGGCGGCGCGCGGCCTGGCGCGGCGCTCGAGCTCCTGAACCTGGCGGCGCCGCTCGTGGACGGCACGCAGGTTCTGGTCGTGAAGGCGGGCGCGCCTGCCTCCGCACCGGTCTCTGGAGCACCGGCCTCGCCCGGAGCGCCCGGTGCGCCGGGAGGGCTCGTGAACATCAACACGGCGGGCCCGACCGAGCTCGAGGCGCTGCCGGGGATCGGTGAGGTCATCGCGCAGCGGATCGTCGACCATCGGACGGCAAACGGGCCGTTCGCCAGCGTCGAGGAGCTGCTCGAGGTCAGCGGGATCGGCGAGGCGATCCTCGGGTCGATCCGCGAGCTCGTGACCGTGTGAGCGGCTGGCGGCTGCCGACGGCTGCCGCGGCGTTCGGGGCGGGTCTGCTCGCGGCGCCGACCGTTGGGCGTCTCCTCCCGGTCCTGCTGTGGCTGGGCGCGGCTGTGATGCTCGGCGTCCTCGCCGCGCGGGCGGCGCCAAGGCCCGGGCCAGACGCCCTCGAGTCCGCCGGTCTCGCCGCGCCGGGGGACGGGACGGTCGAGGCGCTCGCGCCGCACGCGCTCCGGCCAGGAGCGGGTCCGCCCTGGCTTGCTGCACTCCTCGTGGCCGCGACGGTCGCGGTCGCCGGCGTTGGATGGGGGACGTTCCACCGCCACCGCATCGAGGGGGCGTTGCTCCGTGAGCTAGCGCCTGCGCACGTGGAGGTGGAAGGCACCCTCCGCGAAGACCCCAAGCCGAGGACGCTCGGCTGGTCTGCGGTCCTGGACGTCCGGGTCGTCACGTCCGACGCGCGCACGTCGACGCTCCGCGAGACCATCTGGGTGAGTGGACACGGCGAGCCGATCGCGGCCGTCCGGGGCGACCGCGTCCGGGTCTCGGGCATCGTCCGCGTCCCGACCGAGGGTGGGTTCGCCGCCTCGATGGTCCGCCGGGGGATCGTCGCCGAGCTCTCGGTCAGCGAGGCGGAGCGGCTCGGCCCGTCGTCGAACCCCCTGATCCGGGCCGCCCAGGCCGTCAGGTCGGTGATCGGCCGTTCCATCCGCTCGTCGTTCGCGCCGCGCGAGGCGGGCCTGCTTCTGGGACTGGCGCTCGGCGACGACTCCGGCCTGGACGAGGGCGTCGAGCGCGACTTCCGCGCGACCGGTCTGGGTCATCTGCTCGTGGTCTCTGGCGGGAACGTGGCGATGGTGCTCGCGCCGGTGCTCGGCCTGGGGCTCGCGCTGCGGCTCGGGCGGCGGGCGCGGTTCGCGCTCGGCCTGGGCACGGTGGTCTTCTTCGTCGTCCTGACCGGCGCTGAGCCGTCGGTGCTCCGGGCCGGGGTCATGGCGGGGCTCGCGCTCACCGGCACGCTCCTCGGGCGCCCGGGCGGCGCCGCGAGCGTGCTCTGTGGCGCCGTGATCGCACTGCTCGTGATCGATCCGGCGCTCGTGTGGTCGGTGGGGTTCCAGCTCTCGGTGGTAGCCACCGCGTCGATGGTCGCGCTCGCGACCCCCGTCGCCGAGCGTCTGTGGTTCCTTCCCCGGCCCGTGGCGCTCGCGGCGGGGGCGACGCTCGCCGCCCAGCTCGGCGTGACACCGGTGTTGCTCTTCCACTTCCACGAGGTGCCGCTCGTCACCGCGATCGCGAACGTGCTCGCCTTCCCGGCGGTCTCGCCGGCCCTGCTGCTGGGCCTCGGCGCGGCGGGGGTTGGGCTCGTCGCGCCCGGCGTGGCGCGGCCGCTCGCGGCGCTCGCCGGCTTGCCGCTCCGCTACCTGCAGGTTGTCGCCGACCGGCTCTCGACGGCGCCCGTACCCTGGATCACCTCGACGGGCGGGGCGGCGGTGCTCCTGTTGGGGATGGCTGCGGTTCTGGTGGTCGTCGCGTGGATGCGCTCGGGCCGACGGCTTCGTCCTCGTTCCGCGGTGATCTCGGTCGGCGTGGTCCTCACCCTCGTGGCGTGGACGTCGGCGCTCGGCGCGGGCCCTCCCGGGCGCCTCACGGTGCGATTCTTCGATGTCGGGCAGGGCGATGCCGCGCTCGTGACCTCGCCCGGTGGCACCGCCGTGCTGATCGACGCCGGGCCCGACGAGGTGCAGGTCGCGACCGACCTCTCAGCGCTCGGGGTGAAGCGGATCGACGTGGCGGTCGCCACGCACCCGCACGCAGATCACATCGCCGGCTTCCCGTCGGTCTTCGCGCGGATCCCCGTCGGGCTCGTGCTCGAGCCCGGGTGCGACGAACCCTCGCCCTCGTACGACGCGTTCCTCCGCGCGGTCCGGGACGAGGGCCTGACGGTCCGGCACCCGCGCGCGGGGGAGACGCTCCTCGCCTCCGACCTGCGGATCGACGTCCTCGCGCCGGCCGGGTGCTGGAGCGCCACGGCCTCGGATCCGAACAACGACTCGCTCGTGCTCCGCGTCAGGATCGGCGACGACGTCGTGCTGTTCCCCGGTGACGCCGAGCAGCCATCGCAGGAGGAGATGCTCCAGGCTGGGACGCCGATCCGGGCCGACGTGCTGAAGGTGCCGCACCACGGCGGCGATACCTCGGTGGCGGCGTTCCTCCAAGGCGTTGGCGCCTCGGTCGCGGTGGTGAGCGTCGGGCAACCCAACGACTACGGGCACCCGGTGCCCGAGGTCCTCCAGACGCTGCGCGACGCTGGCTCGACGGTGCTTCGGACCGACGAGCTCGGCGACGTGATCGTGACCTTCGGGTCGCAGGGGCGGGTGCTAGCATCCGCCGCGTGACCGCCCCGAAGGCCCCCGTCCATCTCCTATGGGGCGAGGACCCGTTCCTGCTCCGCGAGGCCGCGCTCGAGATCGTTGGCCGGGACGTCCAGGCGCGCGAGCTCGACGCCGCTAGCTGGCAGGGAGGCGAGCTCGCGGACCTGGCGACGCCCTCGCTGTTCGGCGAGGCCCGCGCCCTCATCGTGACCGACTGCAGGTCGCTCTCGGACGAGGGCCTGCGCGAGCTGGCCCTGTACCTCGCGGTCCCAGACCCGGCCGCGCCGCTGGTCCTGTGCGCGACGGTGGGCGAGCGTGCGAAGGCGCCGGCGTCGCTCGTGAAGCTCGTCCAGCCGGTCGGCGCCGTCCGCGAGGTCAAGCTCGGGCGCAAGGATCTCTCCGGGTGGCTCGTGCAGCGGGGCAAGCGGCGAGGGCTCGACCTGGCGCCCGAGGCGGCGGCGGCGCTGGTCGAGACGCTCGGCGAGGACCCGGCCGCGCTCGACCAGGGGCTCGTGCAGCTCGGATCGGCGTTCCCGGGCGAGCGGCTCACCCGAGAGCTCGTGGCCGCCCAGTTCCGGGGCCTCGGCGATCAGCACATCTGGGACCTGTGCGACCGGGCGTTCGCGCGGGACCTGGATGGCGCGATGCGCTCGCTCCGCACGCTGCTGGGGTCGGGCGACGACGGGCTGATGATCCTGGGCGGGGTCGCCTCGCGCCTGCGAGACCTCCTGCGGGTGCGCTCGCTCCCGGACCGGATGCCCGCGGCCGAGCTGGCCAGGGCGGCCGGGCTGCGCTTCGACTGGCAGGCCCGCCGGTACCGCGAGCAGTCTCGTCGGTTCTCGCTCGAGGAGCTGGTGCAGATCCACGCCCAGGTCGTCGAGGCCGACCGCGCGCTGAAGTCGGGCGCGAGCGACGACGTGGTGCTTCCGGTGCTGATCGGTCGGATCGCGGGCGAGCCCGCCCGGGTCTAGCCCTCAGAGGTCTCGGACGCGGCGCGGTTCGCGGCCTTCGCGAGCCGAGACTTGTGGCGAGCGGCGGCGCGCTTGTGGAGCACGCCCTTCGAAACCGCCTTGTCGAACGCCCGCGCGGCCTCGCGCGTCCGCTCCTGGGCGGCCTCCAGGTCGCCCTCGGCCACGGCCGTGCGGGCCTTCTTCGACGCGGTCTTCAGGCTGGAGCGCACGCCCTTGTTCCGGTCCTGGGCCTTCGCGCTTTGGCGGTTCCGCTTGATCTGGGACTTGATGTTCGCCACGGCGAGCGAGTGTACCAGCGGGCCTTCAGGGCGGGCCCGACGGTCGCCAGGCTCGGGCCCGTACCATGGGTCCCGCCGTGACCGACACCAGCCGGATCCGCAACTTCTGCATCATCGCGCACATCGACCACGGGAAGTCGACGCTCGCCGATCGGCTCCTCGAGCTCACGCACGCCGTCGCGGACCGCGACATGCGTGAGCAGTACCTGGACAAGATGGAGCTCGAGCGCGAGCGCGGCATCACGATCAAGGCGCAGGCGGTCCGGCTCACGCACCAGACCGAGGGTCAGACGTACGAGCTCAACCTGATCGACACGCCGGGGCACGTGGACTTCACGTACGAGGTCTCGCGCTCGCTCGCGGCGTGCGAGGGCGCTGTCCTGCTGGTCGACGCCGCGCAGGGGATCGAGGCCCAGACGCTCGCGAACTTCCACCTGGCGCGGGATGCGGGGCTGGTGATCCTTCCCGTGCTGAACAAGATCGACCTGCCGGCCGCGGACGTGGTGGGCACGGGGGAAGAGCTCGCCGAGCTGGTCGGGTGCGAACGCGACGATGTGCTCGCGGTCTCGGGCAAGACGGGGGAGGGCGTGACCGCCCTGCTCGAGACGGTGATCGCGAGGGTCCCGCCGCCCGAGGGGCTGCGCTCGGACCCGTTGCGGGCGCTGATCTTCGACTCGAGCTTCGACACCTACCGCGGGGTCATCGCGTACGTCCGCGTGAAGGACGGCGTCCTCCGCACGCGCGCGAAGCTCCACGCCGCCGCCGCCCGGATGGACTGGGAGGCCGAGGAGACCGGCGTCTTCGCGCCCGAGGCCACGCCAGTGCCGGAGCTCGGGGCGGGCGAGGTCGGGTACCTCGTCACCGGTCTGAAGGACGTCCACCAGGTCAAGGTCGGCGACACGATCACGAACCAGGGGCGCGACCGCGCGCACGAGCCACTGTCCGGGTACCGGGAGCCGAGGCCGATGGTGTGGTCGGGTCTCTTCCCCGCGGAGGGCGGCGACTACGGCGCGCTGCGGGACGCGCTCGACAGGCTGAAGCTGAACGACGCGGCGCTCGTGTTCGAGCCCGAGACCTCGGGCGCGCTCGGCTTCGGGTTCCGGTGCGGGTTCCTGGGGCTGCTTCACATGGACATCGTCAAGGAGCGGCTCGAGCGCGAGTTCGACCTGGAGCTCATCGCGACCGCGCCGAACGTCGAGTTCCACGTGATCCGTGGCGACGAGACGATCGTGGTCCACAATCCGAGCGAGATGCCGCACGCCGGCACCTACGACCGCGTCGAGGAGCCGATGGTCCTCGGGACGATCATCACGCCGAGCGACTTCCTCGGCGCCGTCCTCGAGCTCTGCCAGAGCCGCCGCGGCGAGATGGTCGACATGAAGTACCTCTCGACGACGCGGGTCGAGGTCCACTACCACCTGCCGCTCGCCGAGATCATCTTCGACTTCTTCGACCAGCTGAAGTCGCGGACCCGGGGCTACGCGTCGCTCGACTATGAGCCGTGGGGGTACGAGCCCTCCGAGCTCGTTAGAGTCGACGTGCTCCTGCACGGCGAGCCCGTCGACGCGTTCAGCAGCGTCGTGCACCGCGAGAAGGCCACCGCTTACGGCCGCGCGATGGTCGAGCGGCTTCGGGGGCTGATCCCCCGGCAGCTGTTCGACGTCGCGATCCAAGCCTCGATCGGATCGAGGATCGTCGCGCGCGAGACCGTGAAGGCCAAGCGCAAGGACGTGCTCGCGAAGTGCTACGGCGGGGACATCACGCGCAAGCGGAAGCTCCTCGAGCAGCAGAAGAAGGGCAAGGCGCGGCTGCGGCGGGTCGGCCGAGTGGACGTGCCACAGGAGGCGTTCATCGCCGCGCTGCGCGTGGACCAGGGGGAGCGGACGTGAGCGCGGGGATCTACGCTCACGTGCCGTTCTGCCTGACGCGGTGCGGCTACTGCGACTTCAACGCGTACGCGGGCCTGGATCACCTGCAGCCGCGCTACGTCCGAGCGCTGCTGGCCGAGGCCTCGCTCGCGGCGCCCGCGTGGGACGGCGAGGACGTGGTGAGCGTGTTCCTCGGTGGCGGGACGCCGACGATCCTCGCCGCGGCGGACCTTGAGGCGGTACTCGTGCACCTTCGTGAGCGGTACGCGGTCACGCCCGACGCCGAGGTGACGATCGAGGCGAACCCCGACACGGTGGATGCGGCGAAGCTCACGGCGCTCCTCGAGGCCGGGTTCGATCGCCTGTCGATGGGCGCGCAGTCGTTCGACCCGATGGTGCTCGACTCGCTCGAGCGTGTGCATGGGCCGGATTCGGTCCGCAGAGCGATGGCAGTGGCGCGCAGCGTCGGATACGCCAACGTGAGCCTGGACCTGATCTACGGCGCGCAGAGGGAGACCTTGGCATCGTGGGAACGGACCCTGCGCGAGGCGATCGCGCTCGCGCCCGAGCACGTCAGTGCCTACGCGCTCACGGTCGAGCCCTCGACGCCGCTCGGCCGGCAGATCGCGCTGGGCGCCCGGCCGGCGCCGGACCCGGACCTGCAGGCGGACATGTTCGGGTTGGCGTGCGAGCTCCTCGGCGAGGCCGGGTACGGGCACTACGAGGTCTCGAACTGGGCGAAGCCGGGGTTCGAGTGCCGCCACAACCTGGGCTACTGGGAGCGCCGGCCGTACCTGGGGCTCGGCGCCGGCGCGCACTCGTACCGGGACGACCGCCGCTGGTGGAACGTCCGCCCGCCCGAGGAATACCTGCGGCAGGTCGAGGCCGGGCGGCTCCCGATCGGCGGCGAGGAGCGCCTGGAGCCGTCCGATGCCTACCTCGAGGAGGTGTTCCTGCGCCTGCGGATCCTCGAAGGTATCCCGGCGTCGTGGGTGGAGCCGCGGACCGCCGAGCCCTTCCTGGAGAGCGGGCTCCTGCGCAGGGCC
>DASTHN010000015.1:0-16113 GCA_035718185.1 Actinomycetota bacterium | reverse complement strand
TCGCGAGATCCTGATCGAAGAGCTCGCCTCCATGCAGGAGCGGCTCGTGGGGGTGGCCAAGGACCTGGGGTCGACGATCTCGCACCCCGAGCCCGCGGACGTCGAGACGATGGACGCCGAGTCCGAGGCCTTCCTGGCCCGGTCCCGGTCCGAGGCGTTCGCCCCTCCCACCGAGCGGCCCGCCGAGCCCCCGGAACAGCCCGCCGCCGGCGCCGCGGAGGAGCCCACCAGCGAGGCGGCGGAGCCGCCCGCCGACGAGACGGCCGAGCAGCCCGACCAGCCCGAGCGGTCCGAGCGCACGATCGTCCTCGGCGAGGCATCGACCGAGGCGGACGAGGGCTCGCCGGACGAGCCGCAGGCGTCGGAGGCGGATCCGTCGTTCGAGAGCGTCTGGTCCGCAGGGGAGACGAGCCCGCTCGACCTGCCGGACCTGCCGCCGCTCGACCTGGACTGGGGCGAGGGCGAGGAGGAGCCCGACCGGGACGCGGAGTAGCTCCCCGCTCGACCCGTTCGCCCCACGGCGATCGAACGATCCACCTGCGATGATCGGGCCATGGAGTTCGACGCCCGGCTGCGGGAGATCGAGGAGCGCTTCGAGCGGGTGCAGGCCGAGATGGCCTCGCCCGGGGTGGCGCACGACCCCGAGCGCATGCGGGCGCTGGGCAGAGACTTCGCCGAGCTGCAGGCTGTCGTCACCCCCTACCGGGAGTACCTGAGCGCGAGACGCCAGGCCGAGGAAGCGCGCGCGCTGGGCAAGGACGAGACCGAGCCCGATATGGCCGCCTTCCTACGGGAGGAAGCGGACGCCGCCGAGGCCACGATCGCCAGGCTGCGGGCGACGCTCGAGGAACTCCTGATCCCGAAGGACCCGAACGACGCGAAGGACGTCCTGGTCGAGATCCGCGCCGGCGCGGGCGGCCAGGAGGCGGCGCTGTGGGCCGGCGAGCTGTTCGAGCTCTACCGCCACTACGCCGAGCGCCGTCGCTGGAAGACCGACGTCCTGTCCGCCTCGCCGTCGGACCTGGGCGGGTTCAAGGAGGCCGTGCTCGAGGTTCGGGGCAAGGGGGCGTTCTCGCGGCTGAAGCACGAGTCCGGCGTGCATCGCGTCCAGCGGGTCCCCGTCACGGAGTCCTCGGGCCGGATCCATACCTCGACGGCCACGGTCGCGGTCCTGCCCGAGGCCGAGGAGGTCGAGGTCCAGATCCGCCCCGAGGACCTGGACATCGACGTGTACCGCTCGAGCGGGCCCGGCGGGCAGAGCGTGAACACCACGGACTCGGCGGTGCGGATCATCCACAAGCCGACCGGGATCAAGGTCGAGTGCCAGGAGGAGCGGTCACAGCTGCAGAACCGCGAGAAGGCGATGCGATACCTGCGCGCTCGGCTGCTGCAGCGAGCCCAGGAGGAGGCGGCGGCCAGGGAGGCGGCGAACCGCCGTTCGCAGGTCGGTACCGGGGAGCGAGCCGAGAAGATCCGCACGTACAACTTCCCGGAGAATCGCGTCACCGACCATCGGGTGAAGCTCACGCTGCACCAGCTGCAGGACGTGTTGGCCGGTGATATCGACCCCTTCGTCGACGCGCTCCTCGCGGCCGAGCGCGCGGCGCAGCTCTCGGGCGACGGCGAGCGGTGAGCGATGCGCCCGTCCGAGGTGCTCGTCCGCGCCACGCGGTACCTGGAACGCCACGGTGTCCCGAACGCGCGGGCGAACGCCGAGGTCCTGTTGATGCACGTGCTCGGGACCGATCGCGGTGGCCTGCATGCGCGCACCGAGGAACTCGACCCCCGCGAGGCAAGGATGTTCGGCCGCGCGCTGTGCCAGCGCTGCGCCGGCACGCCGCTCCAGTACCTGACCGGTGAGCAGGCCTTCCGCCGGATCGTGCTCGAGGTCCGGCCGGGCGTGTTCGTCCCTCGGCCGGAGACGGAGGTCCTCGTCGAGCTCGCCCTGCGGACCATCCGAGGGACGGAGGCGCCGGTCGTCGTCGACGTCGGGACGGGCAGCGGCGCCGTCGCGCTCGCCGTGAAGCACGAGCGCCCGGACGCCACGGTCCTGGCCACCGATCTCTCGCCGGAGGCGGTCGAGCTGGCCCGTGCGAACGCCGCGCGGCTCGCGCTGGACGTCGACGTCCGCGAGGGCGACCTCCTCGAGCCGCTCCCTCCCGAGATCCGCGGCTGGGTGGACCTGGTGCTCAGCAACCCTCCGTACGTGACGGCCGAGGAGTATGCGGACCTGCCCGTCGAGGTGCGGGCCGAACCGGCGCTCGCGCTTCTCGGGGGGAGCCAGCTGTACGAGCGTCTCGCGGAGCGGGCCCTCCGATGGCTGCGCGACGGCGGCGTCCTCGCGGTCGAGATCGGGGAGACGCAGGGTCAGGCGGTGGCTGAGGTGTTCCGGCGCTCCTTCACCGACGTGTGCGTGCACGCCGACCTTGCCGGGCGCGATCGCGTGGTCGTCGGGCGCCGACCGTGAGCGACCCGATCGCGGAGGCGGCCGATGCGGCCCTGGCCGGGGGGCTGATCGTCCTACCGACCGACACCGTCTACGGCATCGGGACCCGGCCGGACGACGCCGACGCGACGGCACGGCTGTTCGAGGCGAAGGGCCGTCCGCGCGACCTGGAGCTGCCCGTGCTCGTCGCCTCGGTCATGCAGGCCCGTGACGTGGCGACGTTCGACGAACGGGCCGAGACGCTGTCCGGCCGATTCTGGCCGGGGGCGCTCTCGCTGGTCCTCCCGCGCGCCGAGCTCAGCCGGGACTGGGCCCTGGGCGAGGACCGGGAGACCGTCGCCGTGCGGATGCCGCATCACCCGCTTGTCCTCGCGGTGCTCGCGCGGACCGGACCGCTCGCCGTCACCAGCGCGAACCGCTCGGGTGCAGCCACACCGGGCACGTGTGAGGGTCTCCGGGCGGTCTTCGGAGACCTGGTCGAGGTGTACCTGTGCGCGGAGGAGCCGCTCGGCGACGTGCCGTCGACGGTCGTGGACCTCACCGGATCGCAGCCGCGGGTCCTGCGGGCGGGCGCGGTCACGGGGACCGAGCTCGACGACGCGCTGCCCCGCGGTGACGCGGGGCTGTGGGCGGGAGGGCCGCGGTAGACTCCCGGTCCCGATGGCCTCCATCCTCGTCGTCTGCACCGGGAACGTCTGTCGCTCGCCGATCGCCGAGGGCATGCTCCGACGGGGCCTCCACGCGCGGTTCGGCGACGTCGCGCCGCGCGTCGCCTCGGCCGGCACCGCGGGCTGGGGGGGTTCGCCGGCGATGCCCGAGTCGGTGGTCGCGGCCGCCGAACGCGGCGTCGACATCGCTGCCCACGTGGCTCGGCGGCTGACGTCGGATCACGTGCGCGCCGCGGACCTGGTGGTCGCGATGGCGGCCGAGCACCGGGACCGGATCGTCCACGCCGTCCCCGAGGCCGCCGGTCGAACGTTCACGCTGAAGGAGCTCACGCGTCTGCTCGAGGCGCTGCCGCTCGGCGAAGGAGGCGCCGCCTCCCCCCGGTCCTGGCCGCACCGGGTTGCGGAGGCCGACGCCCTCCGTCGCGGGAAGACCGCGAGCCGCCGAGACGACGAGGACATCGTCGACCCGCTCGGTCTGCCGATCGAGGGGTACCGCGCCGTGGCGTGGGAGCTGGAGGAGTGGTGCGAGCGCCTCGTCGACGGGCTCGCCGGCGCGACGGCGACCCCGTCCTCCGCGAGCGGAACGGAGGCGGTCTGACGTGCGGATCGCGCTCGGCAGCGACCACGCGGGCTTCCTCCTGAAGGAGGACGTGAAGCGCTCGCTCGTGCAGGACGGGCACGAGGTGATCGACGTGGGCACCGACTCCGAGGAGCCGGTGGACTATCCGCCGTTCTGTGCCGCCGCCGCCCGGGAGGTCGTGCTCGGCAACGCCGAGCGCGCGATCGTGCTCGGCGGGTCCGGTCAGGGGGAACAGATCGCGGCGAACAAGGTGCACGGGATCCGCGCGGCGGTGTGCCACGACCTGTTCACGGCCAGGCTGTCGCGAGCGCACAACGACGCGAACGTCCTCGCGTTGGGCGGACGTATCGTCGCCCCGGCGCTCGCGCTCGAGATCGTGGGCATCTGGCTCTCGACGCCGTTCGAGGGGGGGCGTCACGCGCGCCGGGTCGAGCTCATCGCCGAGATCGAGCGGGAGGAGGGATGACCGGGTTCGTCGCGGACTGGGAGGCGCTCGTGGCCGCCGACCCGGAGGTCGCGGATGCCGTCGCGTCCGAGCTGCAGCGCGAGCGCGCCACGATCCGCCTGGTGGCCTCGGAGAACTACGCGAGCCCCGCGGTCCTCGCGGCGCTCGCCTCCACGATGAACAACAAGTACGCGGAGGGGTACCCGGGCCGCCGCTACTACGGCGGCTGCGCGTACGTGGACGTCGTCGAGCGACTGGCGATCGAGCGAGCCAAGCAGCTGTTCGGCGCCGAGCACGCGAACGCCCAGCCGCACGCGGGCGCGCAGGCGAACCTCGCGGTGCTCGGGGCCTTCTGCCAGCCCCGGTCTGACGACACGGTGCTCGGGCTGCTGCTGTCGCACGGCGGACACCTCACGCACGGCTCGCCGGTCAACGTGTCGGGGATGTGGTTCCGGTTCGTGAACTACGAGGTGGACCGCGCCACCGAGATGCTCGACATGGACCGCATCCGGGACCTCGCGCTCGAGCACCGTCCGAGAATCCTGCTCGCCGGGTTCACGGCCTACCCGCGCGTCATCGACTTCGAGGCGTTCCGTCGCATCGCGGACGAGGTGGGGGCGCTCCTCTGGGTCGACGCCTCCCACTTCATCGGGCTCGTGGCCGGCGGAGCGTACCCGAGCCCGGTCCCGTACGCGGACGTCGTGACCTTCACGACCCACAAGACCCTCCGGGGTCCGCGCGGCGCGATGATCCTGTGTCGCGAGGAGCACGCGAAGACGATCGACAAGGCCGTCTTCCCGATGACGCAGGGCGGGCCGATCGAGAACGCGATCGCCGCGAAGGCCGTCGCGCTCAAGGAGGCGATGACCCCGGCGTTCCGCGACTACGCGGCGCGCACGGTGCGCACGGCGCGGGCGCTCGGCGAGGCGCTCGCGGACCAAGGCCTGCGGATCGTGGCGGGCGGCACGGACTCGCACCTGGTCCTGGCCGACGTCCGGCCGCTCGGGATCGGCGGACTCGAGGCCGAGACAGTCTGCGACGAGGTCGGCATCTCGCTCAACAAGAACAGCATCCCGTTCGACCCGATGCCGCCGATGCGTCCCTCCGGGATCCGCGTCGGCACCCCCGGACCCGCGACGCTCGGGATGGACGAGGCCGAGATGAAGGAGGTCGCCGGCATCGTCGGCGAGGTCCTCCGTCGGCCGGATGACGATGGGGTGAAGGAGGCCGCCCGGGAGCGCGTCCGGGTCCTCGCATCGCGGTACCCCGTCTATCCCGGATAGTCCTGCGCCCCGGGCCAGACCGCGGGGTACCATCCTGGGAAGCGTGCAGCCCTACCTGATCGTCTTCGCCGTGAGCGCGGGTGTGACGTTCGTCGCCACGCCCCTGGTCCGACGGCTCAGCCTGCGGCTCGGCTGGATCGACCAGCCCTCGGACCGCAAGGTCCATCCGAAGCCGACGCCCACGGTTGGGGGCCTTGCGATCTTCGCCGGCGTGGTGGCGGCGCTCGGCATCACGCACATCCTGCCGTCCCTCGCGGCACTGCACGAAACGACGTCGGAGCTGGACGCCGCGCTGGTCGCCGGGGCCGTCATCGTCCTGGTCGGCCTGGTCGACGACACGCGCGGCCTCTCGCCGCTCGGCAAGCTCGCGGGGCAGGTGCTGGCCGCGGGACTGCTGGTGCTCGCGGGGGTGCAGCTCCTCTACTTCTACTTCCCCGGCCAGGGCGTGCTCTCCCTGTCGCCGGACCTCGCCGTGCCGCTCACCGTCGTGTGGATCGCGGCCATGGTGAACGCGGTGAATCTCATCGACGGGCTCGACGGCCTCGCCGCGGGGATGGTGGCGATCGGCGCGATCGCGTTCTTCGTCTACATGGGGTTCGGGCCGACGGCGAGCGAGGACCCGTCGAGCGCGACCGTCCTGTCCGCCGTCGTGGCGGGCGCGGCGATCGGGTTCCTGCCCTGGAACTTCTACCCCGCGAGGATCTTCATGGGAGACACCGGGTCCGGTCTGCTCGGTCTCATGCTCGCCGTCGCGACGATCTCGGGTGTCGGGAGGAACCCGCTCGGGCCGTCGGGGGGCGACCTGGCCGCGATCGCGATCCCGGTGATCCTGCCGCTGCTCGTGCTCGCGATCCCCTTCCTGGACGTGGTGCTCGCGGTCGTCCGGCGGATGCGCAAGGGTCTGGGCGTCCACCACGCCGACAAGGAGCACATCCACCACCGCCTGATGGACATCGGCCACTCGCAGCGGCAGGCCGTGCTCCTGATGTACCTGTGGAGCGCGCTGATCTCGGGCTGCGCCCTCGCGGTGGCGTTCATCGACGGGAGGCTGCTCGTGATCGGGATCGTCTCCGCGGCCGTGCTCCTGGCCGTCGTGCTGCCCAAGCTGCTCCGCGACCGCAACCCGCACGGCAGCGACGCGCTGGAGGGCGACCTTGCCGCTCGCGAGGGGGCGTCGACGGTCCGGATCCCCGAGGCCGAGCCGGGATCGCCCGCCGTGCCCCCTCCGCCGGTCGAGCCGGAGGCGCCCCGAGGGGCGGCGGCGCGGTAGCTCGGTCCGGTTTCGCTCCCGAGAACCTTCCGTCCCGGGGCGGCATCCCCTAGGGTTGGCCAACTCGTACAACACGTCGGGGAGGCCCGCTGCCCGAGGGGTATCCCGCTCGGTGGGCCGCCGGGGTGATGATGCGCGCCGTCGTCGGGCATAATCCTTCCGTTCGGCGGTCAACGAAGGGGGCGGTGGTGCCGGAAGTCGACGTGCGGCTCGAGAGGGTCACGAAGGACTTCGGAGAGACGGTCGCCGTCGACGATCTCTCGCTCGACATCCCCGAGGGGGAGTTCTTCAGCCTGCTCGGGCCCTCAGGGTGCGGGAAGACCACCACGCTGCGGATGATCGGCGGCTTCGAGGAGCCCACCCGCGGGACGATCTACCTCAAGGGTCGGGACGTCACCGACCTGCCTCCGTACAAGCGGGACGTGAACACGGTGTTCCAGTCCTACGCCCTGTTCCCCCACCTGGACGTGTACGAGAACGTGGCGTTCGGCCTTCGGCGGAAGAGGGTGGCGAAGGACGAGATCGTCACGCGGGTGAAGGAGTCGATGCGCCTGGTGGACCTGCTCGGGTTCGAGAAGCGGCGACCGGGCCAGATGTCGGGCGGCCAGCAGCAGCGCGTGGCGCTCGCGCGGGCGCTGGTCAACAGCCCGAAGGTGCTGCTCCTCGACGAACCGCTCGGGGCGCTCGACCTGAAGCTCCGCAAGCAGATGCAGCTCGAGCTCAAGCGCATCCAGTCCGAGGTCGGCATCACGTTCATCTACGTGACGCACGACCAGGAGGAGGCGATGACGATGTCCGATCGTCTGGCCGTGATGCGCCTCGGCAGGATCGAGCAGATCGGCCAGCCGGAAGAGGTGTACGAGAGCCCCCAGACGGAGTTCGTCGCGGGGTTCCTCGGGGCCTCGAACATGCTGGAGGGTGAGCTGAAGGAGTCGGCGAACGGGATCACGTCCGTCCTGCTCTCGGGCGGCCACGCGGTGCAGCTTCCCGCCGACCGTGCCCCGTTCCCCGCGGGGACCACCGTCAAGGTCGGGGTTCGCCCGGAGAAGGTGCACATCGGCGCGGACGACGGGAGCGAGGTGCCGAGCGGGTTCAACAGCGTTTCGGGGCTGCTCCGGATGTCGACGTACATCGGTGTCAGCCATCAGTACAAGGTCGAGGGTCCGGGCGGTCACGTCCTGACCGTCTGGGTCCAGAACCTCGGCACCACGCCGCCGCCCCATCCGGGCGAGCGGGTCCGTCTCTCCTGGCAGTGGGAGCACACGTTCGCGGTGCTCCCGCAGGAAGGGCTAGCCCTCGAGGAGGAGGAGGAATGAGCCAGCACCCGCGACCGAGCGACGAGCGCAGGATGAGCGAGCTCATGGTCCGGCGTCTCACCCGCAGGAGCATGCTCAAGGGGGTCGGGAAGGGCGTCGCTGGCGTCAGCCTCGCGTCGCTCCTCGCGGCCTGCGGCGAGGAGGGGGGCGGGACGACGGCTGGCACCGGAGCAGGTGGTTCCGTCGACCCCGCGGAGATCTTCTCCCGACCCGATGCGGAGCAGCACGTCGAGTTCGCCAACTGGCCCGCGTACCTCGACAAGGCCAAGGACGAGAACGGGGACGTGTACCGCCCGTCGTTGCAGCAGTTCACGGACGATACCGGGATCACGGTCAACTACCTCGAGGTCATCCAGAGCAACGAGGAGTTCTTCGCGCGGATCCAGCCCATCCTGGCTGCCGGCGATCCGACGAACTACGACATCATCGTCATCACGAACGGCCGGTACTTCAAGGCACTCACCGCGAACGGATGGGTGCTCCCGCTGGACCCCGCGAAGCGGCCGAACTTCGATGCCAACGCCGCCGACTGGGCGAAGGATCCCAGCTACGATCCGGGGAACAAGTACTCCATGCCCTGGCAGTCCGGCATCACCGGCATCGGCATCAACCACGACCTCATCACCGGCGAGATCACGAAGATGGAGGACCTGCTCGACCCGAGCAAGTGCCCCCCCGCGACCGTCGGGGTCATCCCCGGCGACGCGCCGGACTGGGTCATGATCAACATGGGGATCGACCCGCTGACCTCGGGGCCGGCTGAGTGGCAGCAGGCCGCCGACTGGCTGAGCGAGCTGAAGGCGGCGCCGACGTTCCGGAAGTTCTACGACCAGGGGTACCTCGACGACATGCTCGCCGGAACCATCTCGGCGTTCATGGCCTGGTCCGGGGACGTCCTCGGCTACAAGTTCTGGTACGGGTACGACAACCTCGACTTCGTGTTCGCCGAAGGCGGCGCCCTGTTGTGGATCGACAACCAGCTGATCCCCGCCGGCGCGCAGCATCCAGTGAGCGCCTACACGCTGATGGACTACGTGTACAAGCCCGAGATCGCGACCATGATCACGGAGTGGGTCCTCTACATGTCGCCCGTTCCCGCCACACGTGAGCAGATCCTCGCGGATGCCGACAAGGCCGAGGAGGAGGGCACGAAGGGCCTGGCCAACAAGTTGCGACTGACGGCGGAGAGCCCGTACCTCTATCCCGACGAGGAGTTCCTCTCTCGGACCTCGTTCGGATTCAGCGACTGGACGGACGAGTCGGCCGCGGAGTGGGATGCGATCTTCAACCCGGTGATCTACGGGTGACGGGCGACGCCGCTCCGACGGCCACCAGCGCCGGCGCGGGGTGGGACGTAAGGCCTCCAGGCCCGGAGGGCGGGACGACTCGCGCGCTGCGCAAGCGATCGGTTCCGTACGCGCTCCTGGCTCCGGGAGGGGCGTGGCTCCTGGTGTTCTTCGTGCTGCCCCTGGGCTTCATGGTCGCGATGTCGCTGAAGAGCGGCGGGATCCTGTCGGGCGGCTTCACCTTCAGCTGGGAGTGGTCGAACTACACGCAGGCCGTTTCGGAGAACACGGTCTACTACTTCCGTTCCATTGAGTACGCGGCCATCACGACGGTCGCGGCCCTGCTGCTCGCCTACCCCCTGGCCTACTGGATCGCCTTCCACGGCGGTCGCTTCAAGTCCAGTCTGCTCTTCCTCATATTGCTGCCCTTCTTCGTGTCCTTCGTCATCCGGACGGTTCAGTGGAAGTTCCTCCTGGCCGACCAAGGGATCATCCTCGGGCCGCTGAAGAACCTGGGGATCCTCCCGCAGGACTTCCATGTCCTCGCCACGCCGTTCGCGGTGATCGCCGGCATGACGTACAACTTCCTGCCGTTCACGACGCTCCCGCTGTACGTGGCGTTGGAACGCATCGACAAGTCCCTGGTCGAGGCCGCGAAGGATCTGTACGCGAGCAAGGCCGATGCCTTCCGCAAGGTCGTTCTGCCGCTCTCGATGCCGGGCGTGTTCGCCGCCTCACTCCTCACGTTCGTCCCGGCAACCGGAGACTACGTGGAGGCGGAGATCCTCGGATCTCCGTCGACGACGATGATCGGGAACATCATCCAGCGGCACTTCCTGGTGAACCTGAACTACCCCGAAGCGGCCGCTCTCGCGATCGTGCTGATGGTGGGGATGGTCATCTTGATCAGCATCTACGCGAAGATCCTGGGGACCGAGGAGGTGGCCTCCGCGGCCGTGGCCGGCGCATGAGCACGATCGCGACCGCACCCGAGCGCGCGCCGGCGGCGGAGCTGCCGCCGCTCAACGAACCGAGGAAGCGTCTCACGCGCTTCATCCTGCCCGGCTACACGATCCTGATGATGCTGTACCTGATGAGCCCGATCTTCCTGATGATCCTGTACGGGTTCAACGACGTCGGTCAGGCGGAAGGTGTCCGCGAGGTCCAGACACCGAAGTTCTGGGGGTTCACGCTGCACTGGTACCGCAGCCTGTTCGACATCCCGAACCTCACGGCCTCGTTGAAGCACTCGATCGCCATCGCGATCCCGAGCGCCATCGTCGCGACGATCCTCGGCACCCTTCTGGGACTGGTGTTGGGGCGGTATCGGTTCAGAGGACAGGCGCCGACCATGTTCATCATCTTCCTGGCCATCGCGGTCCCCGAGATCGTGTTGGGATCCTCGCTGCTCAGCATGTTCATCGGAGTCAGCACGCCGCCCTTGGGGTTCTGGACCGTGCTGCTCTCCCACATCAGCTTCAGCGTCCCGTTCGTTGCGATCACCGTCCGAGCCCGGGTGCAGGGGATGGATCGCTCCCTAGAAGATGCCTCGCAGGACCTGTTCGCGAGCCCGATCGTGACGTTCTTCAGGGTGACGCTGCCGATGATCATGCCCGGCATCCTGGCCGGCGGTCTGCTCGCGTTCGTCCTGTCCCTCGACGACTTCGTGATCACGAACTTCGTGTTCGGCAGCTACCCGACGTTCCCCGTCTTCGTCTGGGGAAGCACCCGACTCGGCCTCCCTCCGCAGGTCAACGTGATGGGCACGCTCTTGTTCGCGACGGGCATTCTCCTCACCGCCCTTACCATCCTCATCCAGCGCCGGAGGGCAGCCTGAGGGTCGCGCCCCGTCCGCGCGACGGGGTCCGCCCACTTCGTGAAACGGTTCACAAGCCGCGGGCGAAATGGCCTTCTACCTGCGGAAACGCGCCGTCCAGGCTTTGACGTCACGCGGGGGGCGCGGCTATACTGCGCGAGCCCATGGCCGGTGGACGCGGGGAAGGTTGGAGCGGCATGGGCACCGCGTGGAACATCACCGGGACGCTCCTTGCGGGCATCCTCGTCTGGGGTGGGATCGGGTTCCTCCTCGACCGGTGGCTCGATCTACGCTGGTTGTTCTTGCCGATCGGCATGGTGATCGGCGTCGGAGCGTCCATCTACGTCGTATACGTCCGATATGGCCGAGACCGCTGAGCGACCCGAGCGCGTGATGGTCCGAAGGGCCCTGCTGCCCTCGGTCCTCGGCGTGGCCGTGGCGGCGCTCGCCGGCCTCGCGATCTCTGGGTCGGATGCCGCGGCGTCCGCCGCGGTCGGCGTGGCGCTCGTGTACCTGAACTTCGCTGCGCACGGTCTGTCGCTCGCGTGGGCGTCTGTGATCTCGGTCACCGCGGTTCAGGCGGTGGCGCTCGGCGGGTTCGCCCTGCGCCTGGCCGTCGTCGTCGCCGCGATGTTCGCACTGAACACCCTGACCTGGTTCTCGCCGCTCGCCTTCGGGCTGGCGGTCGTACCCGCAACCATGCTGCTCCTCGTGTTCGAGGCGCGGCTCGCGATCCGCGGCCTGGGCGCCACGCTGCAGATCCCCGCCGATCCGGCGGCGGTCCGCGCGGCCGAGACCCTCGCCGCACGGGAGGCCTGACGAGATGCTCGCTGCGGTGCTCGCCGTGACCAAGCCGCCCGAAGGCTTCGAGGCCCCGGGCATCGACATCTTCGACTACACCGAGACCTGCCTGATCGGCGACGGCCGGTACTGCATCACGAAGATCTCGTTCTGGATGCTGATGTCGGCGGTGATCATCGGGGCGCTCTTCATCGTCGCCTTCCGCAACCCGAAGCTCGTCCCGAAGGGCATCCAGAACGCCGTCGAGGCCGTCGTCGAGTTCATCCGCAACGGCATCATCATGGAGGTGATCGGGAAGGATGGTCTCCCGTTCCTCCCGTTCCTCACGTCGATCTTCGTGTTCGTCTGGGTGAACAACCTCTACGGGATCATCCCCGGCATCCAGTTCCCGACGACCGCGCGGATGGCGATCCCCGCGTTCCTCGCCGTCCTCGTGTGGTTCGTCTTCAACATCGTCGGCATCGTCAAACAGGGCGGGCTCCGCTACCTGAAGAACACGTTGTTCCCACCGGGGGTCCCGATACCGATCTACGTCCTGTACGCCCCGATCGAATTCGTGTCGGTGTTCCTGGTCCGACCGCTCACCCTGTCCGTCCGACTCGCCGCGAACATGATCGCCGGGCACCTGATCCTCACGATCTTCTTCCTCGGCACCTGGTACCTGCAGTGGAAGCTCGCGACGATCCCGATCGCAGCGCTCTCGTTCGCGCTCGGGACGTTCATCACCGCGTTCGAGGTGTTGGTCGGCGTCCTGCAGGCCTACATCTTCACGATCTTGACCGCCGTCTACATCGCCGGCGCCATGCACGCCGAGCACTGACAAGGAGGAGTTGGGATGACGCATCTGCTGGGTCTCCTCGCACAGGTCGAGGGCGACGTCGGCACCATCGGCAAGGGCCTCGTGTTCGGGCTCGGCGCGATCGGCCCGGGCATCGGCATCGGGTACCTCGTCGGGAAGTCGGTCGAGGCCATGGCGCGGCAGCCCGAGGCCGCCGGCATGGTCCGGACCACGATGTTCCTGGGGATCGCGTTCGTCGAGGCGCTCGCGCTGTTCGGCTTCGTGCTGTCGTTCATCATCTGAGAGGAGGCCGGCGATGCTGCAGCTGTTCGTGCTGGCCGCGGAGGAGAAGAACCCGATCCTACCCGACGTCGCCGAGCTGATCTACGGCACGATCGCGTTCGTCATCGTGTTCGGGCTGCTCTGGAAGTTCGCCTTCCCGGCTCTCGGGAAGATGCTCGCCGAGCGCTCGGACAAGATCCAGGGCAACCTGGAGCGGGCGGAGCACTCGAGGCAGGCCGCCGAGCAGGAGCTGGCGGAGTACCGCGCCCAGCTCGCCGGCGCCCGTGAGGAGGCCAACCGGATCATCGAGGAATCCAGGCGGACCGCGGAGCAGATGCGCCGCGACGTTCAGGCGAAGGCCGAGCAGGAGGCCCAGGCCACGGTCGCTCGCGCGCAGGAGGAGATCCGCGCCGAGCGCGACCGCGTGTTCCAGGACCTCCGGACGCAGGTCGGCGTCATCGCCGTCGAGCTCGCCGGCCGGGTGGTCGGGCAGTCGCTCGACGCCGATGTCCACCAGCGCCTGATCGACGAGTACATCGAGCAGGTGTCCGGCTCGGGCAACGGGCAGAACTGAGATGGCTGAGAAGGACGGCCTCGTCCGAGGGTACGCGGAGGCGCTCTTCGCGGTCGCCCAGGCGGAGGGCGAGCTCGAGGCCGTCGAGGACCAGCTCTACGCGTTCGCGAAGGCGATCGAGGCCGACGCGGAGCTCCGTGAGGCCATGACGGACCCCCTCCTGCCGGCGGAGAACAAGAAGGGCGTCGTGCGCGACCTGCTCGGCGAGCGGGCGAACCCGCACACGGTGAACGTGCTCGGCTTCCTCGTCGACCAGGGCCGCGCGCGCGAGATCGGGCGCATCGTCGAGGAGCTCGCGTCCCTCGCGGCCGAGCGCCGAGCGCACGTCGTCGCCGAGGTGCGCAGCGCTGTCCCGCTCGACGAGAGGCAGCGTCGTCGGCTGGCGCAGGCGCTGTCGAAGGCCACCGGCCGCGAGGTCGAGATCAAGGTGGTCGTCGACCCCACCCTCGTCGGCGGCATCGTCGCGAAGGTGGGGAACGAGGTCTTCGACGGCAGCGTGCGGACGAAGTTGGACGAGGCGCGCGGACTCCTGAGCCGCTCCCGGTGACCGACCAAGGAAGAGAGCTGATGGCACTGACATTCGACCCCCAGAGCATCGCGGAGGCGCTCCGCAAGAACGTCGAGAGCTGGACGCCCTCGGTCGAGCGCGAGGAGGTCGGCCGCGTCATCCTGGCCGGCGATGGGATCGCCCGCGTGAAGGGCCTGCCCCGCGCGATGGCGAACGAACTGCTCGAGTTCACCGGCGGCGTGCTCGGCCTGGCCTTCAACCTGGACGAGGACGAGATCGGCTGCATCATCCTCGGCGAGTCCGAGCACATCGAGGAGGGCGACCTGGTCAAGCAGACCGGGAAGATCCTCTCGGTGCCGGTCGGGGATGGGTTCCTCGGGCGGGTGATCGACCCGCTCGGGAAACCGATCGACGGGAAGGGGGCGATCCCCGTCGACGCGACGCGGAACCTCGAGGTCCAGGCGGCGAACGTCGTCGACCGCCAGCCGGTGAAGGAGCCGCTCCAGACCGGCATCACGGCGATCGACGCGATGACGCCGATCGGCCGCGGCCAGCGCGAGCTCATCATCGGCGACCGCCAGACCGGCAAGACGGCGATCGCGATCGACACGATCATCGCCCAGCGCGACAACTGGGCGAGCGGCGACCCGAAGAAGCAGGTCCGCTGCATCTACGTCGCGGTGGGCCAGAAGGCCTCCACGGTCGCAGAGGTCGTCGAGACGCTCCGCGAGAACGGCGCGCTCGACTACACGGTCGTCGTGAACGCGGCGGCCTCGGACCCGGCGCCGTTCCAGTACATCGCCCCGTACTCGGGCGCCGCGCTCGGCGCGTACTGGATGTACGAAGGGCTGCACGCGCTGGCGATCTACGACGACCTGTCGAAGCAGGCAACGGCGTATCGCACGCTGTCACTCCTGCTCCGCCGCCCGCCCGGCCGCGAGGCCTACCCCGGCGACGTGTTCTACCTGCACTCGCGGCTGCTCGAGCGTGCCGCGAAGCTCTCGGACGAGCTCGGCGGCGGGTCGCTCACGGCGCTCCCGATCATCGAGACGAAGGGCAACGACATCTCCGCGTACATCCCGACTAACGTCATCTCGATCACCGACGGTCAGATCTACCTGGAGCCCGACCTGTTCTTCGCCGGCGTGCGGCCGGCGATCAACGTCGGCATCTCGGTGAGCCGGGTCGGAGGCAACGCCCAGATCAAGGCGATGAAGAAGATCTCGGGGCGCCTGCGGATCGACCTCGCGCAGTACCGCGCGCTCGAGGCCTTCGCGCAGTTCGGCTCCGAGCTCGACAAGGCGTCGCAGCAGCAGCTCGCGCGCGGCGCCCGGGTGGTCGAGGTGCTGAAGCAGCCGCAGTACCGGCCGGTCCCGGTCGAGCAGCAGGTGATCGCCATCTGGGTCGCGACCGGCGGGTACCTGGACGACTACCCGGTGCAGGACGCGCGTCGCTTCGTGGAGGAGTTCGGCCAGTACGTCGAGACCCGGGTCGCCGAGGCGCTGGCCGCGATCCGCGACACGGGCGACCTGTCCGACGGGACCGAGGCCGCCCTGAAGGCCGCGGTGGACGCCTTCCGAGAGACGTTCGTGCCGAGCGAGATCGAGACCGGCATCGAGACGGGTTCGGGCGAGGGCCCCGCCCGCGACGAGCTGAAGGAGGACGTCGGCTGGGACCGCATGTCCTCCGAGGAGGAGGAGCCGCCACCCCCGCCCACGCGCGATGAGATGCGGCAGGAGTACGAGGAGAAGGCGGGGCCGGCCGGCCAGGCCGACGCCCCGTTCCCGGGATAGCCGATGGGCGCTCAGCTCCGTGTCGTCCGCCGCCGGATCCGCTCGGTCCAGTCCACGATGAAGATCACGCGCGCGATGGAGCTCATCGCGGCCTCGCGCATCGTGAAGGCCCAGCAACGGGTGGAGGCGGCGCGTCCCTACGCGGAGCTGCTCACGCGCGCGATGGAAGACGTGGCCCGTCAGACCGGCGGACTGGTCCATCCCCTCCTGCAGGAGTGGGAGACGCCCGAGCGGGCCGGCGTCTTCATCGTGACGTCCGACCGAGGG
>DASTHN010000014.1:0-14965 GCA_035718185.1 Actinomycetota bacterium | reverse complement strand
CTCCGCCATGAGGCCGGATTCCTTCATCGTGAGCGCTCCCATCTCGGTCGCGGCCCGAGCCGGTCCCCGTCCGAGCAGGAAGAGGAGGTCGCGACCGCCCAGGTGGCGGGCGAGCCGGGTCGCGAGCGTCACCGGGTCCTCGAGCAGCCGCTCCGCGGCGATCGCCGCCTCCGCCGCCGCGGCGCTGAGGTGGTCGGCCGCGGAATCGACGTCCTCGCCGTCGAGGACCAGCGCGAGCCCGGCGAGCATCGTGACGGACGCCGCGAACGTCTTCGTGGATGGCCCGGTCTCGGCACCCGCCCGGGTGTCGAGCCGTAGGCCGGCGCGTCTGGCCAGACCGTTGTCGAGCCCGTTCGTGATCGAGACGATCGGCGGAGGGGCCGGCTGCTCGGAGATCTCGGTCGCGAGGCGGACGATCTCGGCGCTCTCACCGGACTGGCTGACGATCACGACGAGCGTCGCCGCCGTCAGGATCGGTCGCCGGAAGTGCAGGAGCTCGGCCGCGTCGGCCAGCAGGCAGAGCGCACCGTGTCCCGCCAGGTCGCTCACGATCGGGTAGCACGCGTCGTAGGAGCTCCCCATCCCGGTGAAGACCGGCGTGCGGCCGGCCGCCGCCTCGCGCACGCGGTCGAGGACGTCTCGCTGCTCGGCCGCCGCCTCGGCGGTCCGCCGGATCGCCTGCGGCTGCGAGACGATCTCCGTCAGGAATGGGTCAGGAAAGTTTCCTAACGATTCCATCGCTGCGAGTGTACGCTTCGGATCGATGGGTGTGAACGTCGCGGTCGTCGGCGCCGGGAGCACGTACACGCCGGAGCTCGTCGAGGGGTTCGCCCGCCGCGCCGACCGTTTCCCGATGGATACGCTCGCGCTCCTCGATATCGATCCGGAGCGGCTGGAGGTCGTCGGCGCGCTCGCCGAGCGGATGCTCCGCAAGGTCGGCTGGACGGGACGGCTCGAACGGACCACGGACCGGGATGCGGCGCTCGACGGTGCGGACTTCGTGATCGTGCAGCTACGGGTCGGGGGCCAGCGGGCGCGCTACCTGGACGAGACCATCCCGCCGCGGTTCGACTGCATCGGGCAGGAGACGACGGGACCCGGCGGGTTCGCGAAGGCGCTCCGGACCGTCCCGGTGGTGCTCGAGCTCGCCGAGCTCGCCGAGCGGCGCGGCGCCCCGGGCATGTGGGTCGTGGACTTCACGAACCCCACCGGCCTGGTGACGCAGGCGCTGCTCGACGCCGGCCATCGAGCGCTCGGCCTGTGCAACGTCGCGATCGGGTTCCAGCGCCGCGCCGCGGTTCGCTTCGGCGTCGAGCCCGAGCGCGTGGACCTGGAGCACGTCGGCCTCAATCACCTGTCCTGGGAGCGCGCGGTCCGGGTGGACGGCGTCGACCGGCTTCCCGAGATCCTCGCGACGTCGATCGAGGATGTGGCGGACGAGGCCGGCACCCCGCCCGAGGTCATCCACGCGCTCGGGGCCATCCCCAGCTACTACCTCCGCTACTACTACCTGACGGCGCAGATCCTGGAACAGCAGCGCGCCGGCGGTCGGACCCGTGCCGAGGAGGTCATGGAGATCGAGGCCGGGTTGCTCGACCTCTACCGCGATCCGACGCTCGACGTGAAACCGGCGCTCCTCGATGAACGCGGCGGCGCCTTCTACAGCGAGGCAGCGGCACAGCTGGTCGCCTCGCTCCACGCCGGGACGGGCGACGTGCAGGTCGTGAACCTCCGCAACGCCGGCGCGATCCCGAACCTCGCGGACGACGACGTCGTCGAGGTCCCCGCGCGCATCGACCGCGATGGAGCCCACCCGGTGGCGCTCGCACCGCTCGCTCCCGAGATGCTGGGGCTCGTCCAGCACGCGAAGGCGTACGAGCGCCTGGCCGTCGAGGCCGCGATCGCGGGGGACCGGACGGTCGCGCTCCGGGCGCTCCTCACGAACCCGCTCGGGCCTAGCGCCCGCCGTGCCCCGGAGCTGCTCGATGCGCTCCTCGAGGGGAGCCGGGACCACCTCCCCGCCTTCTTCCGATCTGGGTGAGCCAGGCCTCCTGAGGTGCTTCGTCGGCCGGCGATGCACGGGGGCCCGAGTGCCTTGACCGCCCGCGGAGGTGGAGCGTAGCATCGAGGCGGTTTAGTTAAGAAAGTTTCCTACTAACGGGGGGCTGCGAGACGGTCGACGGGACCTTCCGCGCCGGGACGCCGAGCCTGCTCAGGGCGATCAACGAGCGCACCGTGCTCGACGTGATCCGTGCGCACGCGCCGGTGTCTCGGGCGCAGATCGCTCGGGAGAGCGGACTCTCGAAGCCGACGGTGTCGCAGGCGCTGCTGGCGCTCGAGCGGGCCCGACTCGTCCGAGCGGCCGGCCGGACGTCCGGCGGGAAGGGCCCGACCGCCGTGCTGTACGAGGTGAACCCGAGCGCGGGCTGGGTGGTGGGGATCGACGTCGGACGGAGCTACGTCCGTGCCGCGATCGCGGACCTCATGGGCGAGGTGGTCGCGCGGCGTGACGAGCGGACCCGTGTCCGCAGCTCGGCCGCGCTGATCGAGCAGATCGGCGAGATCGCCCACGGGCTGGCCGGTGAGGCCGGGCTGCGGTGGCGGCAGGTCACGTTCGCCGTCGTCGGCAGCCCCGGCGTCTTCGAGCCGACCAGAGGGCAGGTCACGCTGGCCCACAACCTCCCGGGGTGGGGCCGGCAGGGGCTGGCGGAGGCGCTCGAGCGGGAGCTCGGGACGAACCTGGGGTTCGAGAACGACGTGAACCTCGCCGCCGTGGGCGAGCGGTGGAAGGGGCTCGGCCGGGAGGTCGACGACTACGCGTACCTGCACGTCGGGACCGGTGTCGGGATGGGTCTGGTGCTGCACGGTCAGCTCTACCGGGGCCGGACGGGCGCGGCCGGCGAGATCGCGTACCTGCCGCTCGGCCTGGCGGACCCGCACGCGCGGGCGAGCCGCCGGCACGGGGTGCTCGAGTCCGGGATCGGCGCGGCCGCGGTCGTGGCCCGCGCCCGAGAGCTCGGGCTGGACCCGCCGCTGAGCCCGAAACGCGTGTTCGCGGCCGCGCGGCGGGGTGACGAGCGCGCCCGTCGGGTCGTGTCCATGGTCGCGGGGGGGATCGCGCTCGCGATCGCGGCCGTCGTGCCGATCCTCGATCCCGAGCTCGTGATCCTCGGAGGCGGGATCGGGCGGAACGGCGATCTGTTGGTGGAACCCGTGCGGCGCGAGCTGCGAGGGATCTCGCCGTTCCTCCCGAGGATCGAGGTGTCCGCGCTCGGCGACGACGCCACCGTGACGGGGGCCGTCGCGATGGCGCTGGCCGCGGCGCGCGAACGCCTGTACTCGCGGCACGCACCGGCGAGGCCCGCCGGCGGCCGAGCGGGGAGCCACCGCTCGCGGTCCCGGGTCGAGATGCAGGTCGTTGGGGGAACGCCGGGAGGAGTGGTGCCGATCTGAAGCGTTCGTGAGCCCGCTGGTATCGGCACGTGGCCGAACCGCGTGCCCGGGACACCCGGGCGGGAAGGAGCGAGGGGGATGAAGCACCTGGTTCGCTGGTTCGTGGTCATCGCGAGCCTCGCGCTCGTCGCGACATCGTGCACCGGAGATGACGGAGGAGACGGCGGGGGAGCGACGTCGCCCGGCGCGTCTCCGGAACCGGTGACGATCACGGTCGTCGACTACTACGGCGAGGCGACGCCGCTGTCGGAGGACGTCATCGCCGCGTTCGAGGCGGAGTACCCGTGGATCACCGTGAAGTACGAGGCGGGCGATTGGGACTCGATGCGCGAGAAGTTCACCGTCCGCGTCACGTCCGGTGACTCACCCGACGTCGCGACGATGGACATGACGTGGATCCCGACGTTCGCCTCCAAGGGGATCTTCGCCGACCTGACCGAGCTCTCCGGCGGGCAACTGAACGATGCCCCCATCACCGATCAGTATTCGGAGGGTGCGGTGGAGGCGATGACCTTCGAGGACCACTACGTGACGATGATGTTCGACTTCGACGCGTACGCCCTCTATTACCGCGCTGACCAGTTCGACGCCAAGGGCATCGACGTGCCGACGAACTGGGACGAGCTGTCTGCGGCGGCGGAGCAGTTGGCAGAGGACACCGACGGCGACGGCGAGAACGACAAGTACATGTTCGAGGTCTACGGCAACGACTGCTTCCACTGGTGCCAGTTCCTGTTCCAGGCGGGAGGGACGATCCTGACCGACGACAACACCGCGGCGGCGTTCGATTCCGAGGCGGGGCTGAGCGCGATGGAGTACTACCGGAGCTTCCTCGACAACGGGTCCGGTGTGTACTGGGGCGAGGCCGAGGGGGAGCCGATCCGGGGGATCAAGGACGAGCGGATCGGGATGTTCCTCGACGGCCCGTACTACATGGGACTGCTGAAGGACGGCGCGCCGGATCAGTCGGGGAAGTGGAAGGTTGCCCCGGCGCCGTACTCGGTCGAGCCCGGGAGTTACCTGGGCGGCACCGGCCTGTCGATCCCGGTGAACGCCCCACACCCCGAGGAGGCGTGGCTGTTCGTGCAGTACATGCTCCGGCCGGAACAGCAGCTCGGCGTGTTCACCCTCGCCGGTGCGGCACCGGCTACCGAGGCCGCGCTCGCGAGCCCGGAACTGACCCAGCCCGATGAGTACTTCGGCGGACAGGCGCCGTTCCCGATCTTCGCGGACACGATGGCGATCGCGACCCACTTCCCGTACGTGGAGCAGTGGGACCCGATCGACACGGCGATCGGAACCATGGTCGAGTCCGTGATGCTCGGCGAGAGCGCCCCGCAGGAAGCGCTCACCGATGGCGCAGCGAAGGTGAACGAGGAGCTTGCGGGCTAGCGGCATCCCGACCACGACCGTCCGCCGGCGGCCCATGAAGGGCCGCTGGCGGCGGTACCTCACGGGCTACGCGCTGATCGCCCCGGCGCTGCTGGCGGCCGGCCTGTTCCTGTACGTGCCCATCGCCCTGTCCGGCTTCTGGAGCCTCACGGACTACAGCGGCCTCGGGAGCCCGGAATGGGTCGGGCTGGCCAACTACGTCGAGCTCTTCGGCGACGACCTCTTCGTGAAGGCGCTCCGCAACACGTTCGTGTTCGTCCTGCTGGGCATGGGGATCGGACCGGTGCTCGGGTTCCTGTCCGCGCTGCTGCTGAACAGCACGGTGCGCTTCCGCGGGTTCTTCCGCGCCGCGTACTTCATCCCCGTCATGACCTCGCTGATCGTCGTCGCGACGATCTGGAAGATCCTGCTGCAGGACGATGGCCTGGTCAACCAGGTCCTGGGGTTGTTCGGACTGCCGGGCCACGCCTGGCTGAGCGATCCGTCCACCGCGTTGCCCGCCGTGGTCGTCACAAGCATCTGGCAAGGGTTCGGGTTCGAGACGGTCGTGTTCCTCGCGGCGCTCCAGGGGATCCCGCGCGAGCTGTACGACGCGGCGAAGGTGGATGGCGCGAGCTACTGGCAGCAGGTCCGGCACATCACGCTGCCGGCGATGCGCCCCACGATCATGTTCGTCTACATCATCGGGATCATCGGCAGCTTCCAGGTCTACGACCAGATCTTCGTGATGACCGGCGGCGGCCCGATCAACTCCACGCGCACGCTCGTGTTCGACCTGATCGATCGCTTCCAGGCGCTGAACCTGGGCGAGGCGTCGGCGGTCGCCTACGTGCTGCTCGCGATCCTGGCGATCCTGTCCTACGTGCAGATCTTCGTCTTCGAGCGGGAGCGGTGATGGCGGCGATCGGAAGTCCGCGGATCCGGCGGACGGTGCTCTACATCGCTCTGATCGGCACGTCGCTGCTGATGATCGGCCCTTTCTACTGGGCGCTCTCGACGTCGTTCAAGCCGAGCGCCGACGTGTTCGCCTCCCCACCGAAGTGGATCCCCGATCCCTGGACGCTCGAGAACTACCGCGATGTCTTCACGCTGCTCCCGTTCCCCCGCTACTTCCTGAACAGCGTGATCGTGACGGGGTCGATCGTGGGCCTGAACATTCTGTTCGACACGGCCGCCGCCTACTCCTTCGCCAAGCTCCGGTTCCCGGGGCGGGACGTGCTCTTCTTCCTGTTGCTGATCACGCTCATGGTGCCGTTCCAGGTCAACCTGATCCCGCTGTACCGGATCATGGTCCGGCTCCACGACATCAGCCCGCTGCTCGGCGTCGGGACCTACTCGGCCATGATCCTGCCCGGGATGATCCAGGTCTTCGGCATCTTCCTGATGCGCCAGTTCATGCGCTCGATCCCGGACGAGATCCTCGAGTCCGCCAGGGTCGATGGCGCCTCGGAGCTCAAGATCCTGTGGAAGGTCGTCATGCCGCTCGCGGCGCCCGGCATCGCGACGCTCGCGATCTTCACGTTCCTCGGCGCGTGGAACGACTTCCTCTGGCCGCTGCTCGTGACCAACTCCGACGAGACCCGGACGCTGCCGGTGGGGCTCGCGCTGTTGGCGCGGAAGAACACCGTCAACTGGGGTCAGACGATGGCCGGCACGGCCTTCCTCGCCGGGCCGATGATCCTCGTGTTCCTGATCCTGCAGCGGCGGTTCATCGAGGGTCTGACCGCCGGCTCGCTCAAGGGCTGAGGTCGAACGGCACCACAGCGTTCCCGTACGCAGGCAGCTCGATCCCTGTCGCCGTGCCGTTCGGCAGCTCGACGTCGGAGATCACCGCGCCGGGCCCGTGGTTCGTGCACACGAGCAGACCTCCAGCCGGGCCGACGAGCGTCCCGCACGTCACGTCGGGGTGCGCCACCGCGGGCGTGATCCCGGCCGCGCGCAGCAGTCCGTCGTACAGCCCGTGCGAGCGGTCCGAGGATCCGTGCGCGTCCGGGTGCGCGGCCAGGAGGAGCTCGACCGGATAGGCGGCGGTCACGGTCCGTCCCGTGCCGCGTTCGGCGACGACGAGCGCGGGACGACCTTCCGCGTCCACCGCCACCGGCCGGGCGTCCGAGACCGCCAGCCGCACGCCGCGCAGGTGCAGGTCGTGGCGGGGCTCGGGCGGCGGCGCGGGCAGGACGAGCTCCTCACCCGACCGGAACGAGCCCCAGTCCTCGACGAAGCGGAGCGTGACCGGCCGGTCCGCCGGTGCGCGATCGGTGATCCGGCAACCGGCGAGGTCGTCCATCTCCGGGATGGCGACGTCGGCGGAGCAGGACAGGTACAGCGTGCCGCCTCGGGCGAGGAACGCCGGCGCGCCGCGCCAGAAGCTGGTCCGCACGTGCAGCAGGGAGGAGCTCGTCGAGGCGAGCGGTGCCGGGAGCAGCAGCAGCTCGACCTCCGGCCACGCGTCGTCGAGCGTCTCGCGCGGGAAGGACACCGCTGCCCCGGCGCGTGCCGCCATGACGAACGCGTTCAGCCACGACCGGACGAGGGGACGGACGTCGCGCTCGGGGGCCCAGGCCTTCTCGGCCGGAACGTACTGCCCCGCCGGGGCGTCGCTCAGCCCGTAGGCCACCGCGTCGTACGGGCGCACGTACTCGTGCGGGACGACGATCGCCGCCGGTGCGGGTGCGGGGCCCTCGGATGCGTAGGCGTCCAGATCCAGGCCTCGCAGAGCCGAGGCGAGCTCGGCGAGCACGCGCCCGCGGGGCCGGAGCTCGCCGGTGTGGTCGGTCACGCCGAACTGCGTCTCGTGCGGCTGTCGGACGTACGGCGCTCGCCGCCATGCCGCGGGCTCGGCGTCGGTCCAGCACCACGCCCAGTAGCCGATCGCACCCCGGCCGAACGAGGACCAGGCGAGCAGCCGGTCGTACGCCGCGATCGACCCGGGATCGAACTGGGCGGAGGACGCACCGTACTCGTGCACACTCACCGGGCGCCCAGCGCCCCCGGCGAGCGCCACCTCGAACGCCGCGGCGTGCGTCATCCGCGGAGACAGGAGGGCGTCCGGATACAAGTCCTCCTGGTAGATCGGATAGGGATGCACGCACGCGAAGTCGAGCCGGTCGGCCACGACGTCGGCGCGGAACGGACCCCATCCGATCTCCTGGCCGGACGTGCCGATCGTCACGAGGTGCTGAGGATCCTCCTCGCGCAGGGCATCGGAGATCTCCCTCGTCCACTCGCGCGCGTCCCCGTCGTCGGTGTCCCGGAAGATCCAGAACGGCGGCTCGTCCGTGAGGTCCCACGCGACGATCGCGGGGTCGTCGCGCCACCGTCGCGCGAGCGCGCGAGCGTGCTCGGCCTGGGACCGCCGCATCTCGGGGTCCGCGTGCGGGTGGCGCCCCTCGCGCCACGGCACGTCCCAGTACGCGTCGCCCACCTCTCCGCCGACGAACAGCGTGGGGTGCAGGAGGATCCCGTGCCGCCGCGCGGCCGCGAGCACGTCGTCCAGGACCCGCAGGTGATCCTCGTCCAGATCCCCTGGGCGAGGCTCGATCGCGGCCCACAGCAGGTCGATCCGGGCCGTGTCCAGCCCGACCGAGGCCATCGCCGCGAAGGCGCGATCGAAGGCACCGGCATCGACGCGCCACGGCCAGTCGGGGCCGTCTACCGGCACCACGTGCGCGCCGACCGGCACGAACGGGTGTCCGTCGCGCTCGAGGTAGTGGCGGCCCGTGCGGACGGGCGAGCGTGGGATCGTCATGGCTCCTCCTCGATCGGGTGCAACGACCATCGGCCATCCGGAGACCAGGCCGCTACGGTCGCCCCCGGCGGCGCGGCGTCGAGCGTGATCTCGAGGCCGCCCCCGGCGACCCTCCAGCGCAGGCGGGTCAGGGCCGCGGCGCGCTCCAGCCACCAGTCCACCAGCCCGGCGGTGGACATGATCGCTAGGTCGTCCCGGCGGACGGCGCGCTGCAGGAAGATCCCCACCGTGGTCGCGTAGTCGCGACGGTCCTTCGGCAGGCGTCCGTACCCCGCGTCGGGCGGGTCGATGAACAGGTGGGCGAGCCCGTGCCTGCCGACCTCGCGGCGCAGGACGTCGTCCAGCACCTCCGCGTAGTCCTCGGGGTCGGCGGTTCGAGCGCGCACACCCTCCCCGAGCGTGTTGTACGAGCAGCACCCGTGCCGGAACCCCGGGTCCGTCGGGTCGGTGCTGATGGGGACCTGGAGGAAGGGCCGCCGACGCGCCGGATCCGGATGGGTGCGGGCGTAGGCCGCGTCCTCGGGCCGGTCGCCCCAGGGCTCGCGGGCCGGCTGGAACGGCAGACCGCCCGTCACCGAGAGGTTCGCGCCGATCGACGAGTCGGCCCGGTACCCGAGGCGCTCGAGGACGTCCGCCGTTCGGTCCCAGGCATCCAGCTGGAAGTGCGGCAGCCGGAAGATGCCGCGGTCGTCCGTCCCGAGCGTCGTGCGGTACGTCTCGGCCGCGCGCGAGATCTCGGTCTCCATCGCGTCCGCGTCCAGGGACACCCATGGGTCCGGGTTCCAGTGCGAGTAGGGATGGGTGAAGGAGTGGTTGTAGTACTCGGCTCCCGGCGGGAAGGATCCGGGCTCGGCCTCGACGTTGGCGGCCGCGGCGAAGATCCCGTAGGCGTCGTACCCAGCCTCGCGGGCGATCGAGATCGCCGGCGACACGTAGCGTGAGCACTCGGGGTCGACACCGGTGGGGTGGTCGACATCCCCGTCGACCACCAGGGCGGCCGCCTTCGCGCGCGGCCATCGCCAGATCCCGACGAGACCGAGCGGCGCGGCCGCGAGGAGGACCGGCTCCATCGCATCGACGACGTCCTCCGTGGTCGTCTGATCGAGTCGGGTCGCCGACGGTGCGAACCGGATCCCGTCCAGGCCCGCCGCGGCGCGGCTCGCATCCCCCGTCACGATGAGGTCGGCGCCGGCCGACCGCGCATCCCCCGCGAGCGCGTCGTCGACGGCGGGCCCGGGCAGGACCAGGGTCGTGCACCCGCTGTCGCGAACCGCGTTCGGAGCGAGCCGGTCGAGCGGGAACCCCCAGGCATCGAGGACGGCGCACCACAGGGCCGCATCCATCCAGCCGGGAGCGCCGTCCCGGGGAACGACGACGCCCACGCGGGGCGAACGTTCCCAGCCGTCCAAGCGCAGCGTCGTCAATCCCTCGGCTCCCCGCGCGGGCGGCTCGCGCGCCCGCCGCGCTCGGTCCCGCTCCGTATCCTAGTCGCGGGCCCGAGCGGAGGGAGCGGCATGGACGCGTCGGAGTCGATCGAGCGCTACGCAGGAACGCTGGCGGGCCAGACGGCGCTCGTCACCGGAGCCGGGACCGGGATCGGACGCGCGTGCGCGATCGCGTTCGGACGCGCGGGGGCCGACGTCGCGCTGCTCGGCCGGCGCGAGGAGCCGCTCCGCCGCACCGCGGATGCGTTGGAGGGCCTCGGTCGCAGGACGAGCGTCCTCCCGTGCGACGTCCGCGATCCCGCGGCCCTCGTCGCGACCGTCATGCGGGCGACCGAGGAGCACGGCGCCATCACGATCGCGGTCGCGAACGCCGGCACGAACGCCTGGGCCGACCTGGAGGACCTGGATCCCGAGATGTTGCGCGACGCCCTGTCGACGAACGTCGAGGGGGTCGCGAACGTCGCTCGCGCCGTCGTGCCCGGCATGCGCGAGCGGGGAGCGGGCCGGCTCATCGTGGTGGCCTCGGACAACGGCCGGAGAGCCGAGGCCGGGGGCAGCGGGTACGTCGCATCGAAGTTCGGCGCCGTGGGGATGGCGCTGTCGCTTTCGCAGGAGCTCGCGAGCGCCGGCGTGTCGGTGCACGTGATCGAGCCGGGATGCGTCGACACCGAGTGGTACCCGCACGGGGAGGACGCGCCGCGCGAGCGCATGCTGCGTGCCGAGGACGTCGCGCTCGTGGCGCTGTTCCTCGCCACGCTCCCCGAGCACGTGGTGCTCGACGAGGTGCTGATGCTCCCGCGGGGCCTCCTCGTCGACCCGTGGTGATCACGTGACCGCCGTCACGCTGATCGGCAACGTCAACGTCGACCTGATCGTGCGGCCGATCTCGTCGCTGCCTCCGCCCGGATCGGAGCGGGAGGTGGACGCGATCGAGATCCGTGCCGGTGGCGCAGCCGCGATCGCGGCGCTGACGCTCGCACGGCTCGGCGTGTCGCCGCGGGTCGTGGGCTGCGTCGGGGACGACCGGTTCGGCCGCTTCCTCCTCGAGGAGCTCGAGGACGCCGGCCTGAGCGTCGCCGACGTTCGGGTCATCGGGGGAACCGGCTCCGGCGTGTCGATCGCGTTCGAGGCGCCGGACCGCGACCGGTCGTTCGTGACGAGCCTGGGGAGTCTGGCGAGGTTCGAGGGATCGTTCGTCCCGGACGACGCGCTCGGAGCGAGCTTCGTGTTCGTCGGCGGCTACTTCCTCGCGCCGCGCCTGCGGGGCGCTCCGACGGGCCGGGTCCTGCGCGTGGCGAGGGAACGCGGGGCGACCACGTTGCTCGATACGGGGTGGGATCCGCAGGGATGGCCGTCCGAGACCCGCGCCGAGATCGACGCGCTGCTCCCCGCGGTCGACGTGTTCCTCCCCAACGCCGACGAGGCGATCGGGCTGACCGGGTCGGCGGATCCGCGGGGCGCGGCCGAGTCCATCGCCGCCAGGTCCGAGGGGCGGGTCGTGGTCAAGCTCGGCCCCGAGGGCTGCCTCGCCGTGGACGGCGACGGGAGCGTGCACGAGGTCGCGGCGCCTCGCGTCGAGGCCTCGGACGCGACCGGGGCCGGGGACGCGTTCGACGCCGGGCTGATCGCCGCGCTGCTCGAGGGACGATCGCTCCCCGAGGCCCTGTCTTTCGCCACGCGCGTGGGCGCGAGCGTCGTGGCACGCCCCTCCTCGTCCCGCTATCCGCGCCGGGACGAGCTGACCGACTGAGACCGACCCTCGGCGCTCCGTCCGCCGCCGGGCCGTCCTGTCGGGAGCCGCGCGTATCCTTCGGGGATGCCCTGCTCGGTCTGTGGCCAGCCGTTGCCGGAGGGCGCGCGGTTCTGCCCGAACTGCGGCGCTGCCGTCGGCGCGCCGCTCGGCACCGACGAGCTCAAGATGGTCACCGTGCTGTTCGCCGACCTGGTGGACTCCACCGGTCTGGCCCGGCGGCTGGAGCCCGAGCGTGCCCGCGAGATCCAGGGCCGGTTCTTCGACGCCGCGACGCAGGAGCTCCAGGCCCTGCGCGGACGCCCGGAGAAGTTCATCGGCGACGCCGTCATGGCCGTGTTCGGCCTGCCCGCCGTGCACGAGGACGACGCGCTGCGTGCAGTGCGCGCGGGCCTCGCGATCCGCGGCCGGCTGCAGCGGATGAGCGCCGAGCTCGGTCTTGCCGAGCCGCTCCAGGTGCGGGTCGGGATCGAGTCCGGACAGGCCGCCACGGGGATCGGGCCGGTCGGGCAGCTGCTCGTCACCGGACCGGTGGTGAACGCCGCGGCCCGCCTGCAGACCGCCGCCGAGCCCGGCGAGGTGATCGCCGGCGACACGACGTTCGCCCTCACGGCCGACGCCGTTTCCTACAGGGACCGGCGCGAGGTTCCGGCGAAGGGGTTCGACGGCGGCCTCGCTGGCTTCCCGGTCGAGGGGCTGGCGGGGCGCTCGGCGCGCCGGACGATCCCGTTCGTCGGCCGCGCGAGCGAGCTCGCGATCCTGCGCGAGAGCCTGAACCGGGCTGCCACCCACGGGCGTCCGGTGCTCGTGACCGTCGTCGGCGAACCCGGCATCGGCAAGACCCGATTGGCCGACGAGCTCGTCGCCGGCCTGGGCGACGACGTGATGGTGCTGGCAGGACGAAGGCCGTCGTTCACCGACACCGCGACGTTCGCACCGGCGGCCGCCATCGTGAGCGAGCTCGCCGGCCTCGAGGAGGACGACCCGCCCGAGAAGGCTCGGCGGCGGCTGCGCGAGCTGGTGGAGACGGCCGGCCCGCCCGACGTGGACCGGACCGTCGAGCGGCTCTCGCTGCTGTTCGGGATGGCGGAGCGTCGCGACGAGTCCGCGTTCGTGAACGACGTCCAGGCCGGGTTGGTCTCGCTGATCGACGGCCTCACGCGGGAGCGTCCCGCCGTCCTCCTGTTCGACGACGCGGCGGGGCTCCACCCGCCGATGCTCGAGCTGATCGCGCGGCTCGGCGCCACGCCTCGGCACGGTCCGCGCAGAGCGATGATCCTGGTGCTCGCGCGACCCGAGCTGCTCGACGAGCGCCCGGGGTGGGGGACCGACAGCGCGAACGCCACGCTCCTGCGACTGGACCCGCTCTCGGGCGACGAGTCCGTCAACCTGGTGCGGCAGGCGGCCGGCGGGGGCATCGACGACGCCGAGGCGGCCGAGATCGCCGCGCGGGCCGACGGCAACCCGTTCTTCATCATCGAGACCACCGGGATGCTGCAGCGCGACGGGAACCGAACGTCGTCGGCCCGGCCGACGCGGCCGCCCACCGTGCAAGCGTTGGTCTCGGCGCGGATCGACGCGCTGCCGCAGCGCCTGCGACAGCTCGCGCGAGCCGCCTCCGCGTTCTTCGTCTCGTTCGACCTGGAGGAGCTCCACACGATCGACCCGGAGGCCACCGAGGAGGAGCTCCGGCAGCTCGAGGACGCCGAGGTCGTCGTCCGCGAGGAGCGGCGCCGCGGCCCCCAGCGGTGGCGGCTCCGCCATGCCACGGTGAAGGACGTGGCGTACGCAAGCCTGCCCAAGCGCGAGCGCGTGCGGCTGCACCAGCTGATCGCCGATCACCTGCTCGCGGCCGGTCGGCACGTGTGGGCCGCCGACCACCTCGAGCTCGCCGCTCTCGCGTCGCTCGACCTGGACCCGGACGACCGGACCGTCGCGGAGCGAGCCGCCGAGGCGCTCGTGACGGGGGGGAACCGCGCCCGCCGACGGATGGAGAGCCGGACGGCGATCGACCTCTACGAGCGCGCGCTCGCACTCGCCGGCCCCGAGGAACGGTGGGGCGTCCGCGAGGCGCGCGCGCTGGCCGGGATCGGCGAGGCGCGCTACTGGCTGGGGGAGTACCCCGCCGCGACCCAGGCGCTCGACGTCGCGGTCCGGCTCGGAACCACGCTCGACGACCCGTTCACCCTGGCGCTCGCGCTGCGATTCCTCGGCGACATCGCGATCAACGTCGACGCCGACGTCGACCGCGCCGAGCAGCTGCTCGACGGGTCGCTCGCCGCCGCGGAGCGGCTGGACGAGCCGTGGGCGCTCGCGCGCACGCTGCTGTTCGCCGGGTGGGTGCCGTGGACGCGCCGCCGGTACGAGGAGGCCGCCGCGATCTGGCGCCGTGCCCTCGAGGTCGCCGATCCTGACGACGGCTGGGCCCGCGCCCGAGCGCTCAACTCGCTGTCGATCAACCGCACGGGCGGACCCGAGCGCGAAGGCCCGGCGCGCGACGCCGCACTCGCAGAGGCGCTCGCGCTGAGCGACGAGGCGATGTCGGTCGCCGAGGCGATCGGGGATCAGTTCAGCATCTCGGTCACCACGGTGCAGCGCGGGCGGGTCCTCGAGGACCAGGGACAGTACGCGGAGGCGATCCCGTACTTCGACCGCGCGATCGCCGTCTTCGAGGACCTCGGTGCCCGGTGGGAGCTCGGCGACGCCCTGGCCGAGCGGGGGATCGTGAAACGCGAGCTCGGTCGGCTGGACGAGGCCGACGTGGACCTGCGCGCGGCGGTCCGGATCTCGGAGGAGCTCGGCGAGCGCCAGCTCGCCGGCTGGACGTGGCGCGCGCTCGCCGAGGTCTCGGAGCGGCGCGGCGACCACGCGCAGGCCGAGATCCAGCGCCGGCGCTCGCGCGAGGCCGAGGAGCAGCGCCCCCGATAGCCGTTCCCGACCGCGCGACGCACGCGGCTCGCCGTCCTCCGCGAGCGGGGGTGAGCGGTCGCGGCGATGACCGGTGGCGGTGATGCGTCCGACGTGGTAAGCACGACGGGTCTTCCGAGGTGTCCGAGATGGCTCACAGGTTCGAGATCGACAAGACGATCGAGGTCGGTGCGACGCCCGAGCAGGTCTGGCAGGCGATCACGACCGGCCCGGGGCTCGACTCGTGGTTCATGGGCAGGAACGAGGTCG
>DASTHN010000013.1:0-6695 GCA_035718185.1 Actinomycetota bacterium | reverse complement strand
AGGTCGCGGTTCCGCGCAACACTGACAAAACCGCAACGAACGCGGCAGTACCATCGCCAGGATGAAGCCACGGATCTTGGTCGTCGAGGATGAGAGGGTGATCTCCGAGCCGCTCGCCGAGCATCTCGAGCGCGACGGGTTCGATACGGAGGTCGCGGCGACGCTTGCCGAGGCACGTGCGGCGCTCGAGCGCGCCGTGCCGGACGTCATCCTGCTGGACGTGATGCTCCCGGACGGCGACGGGCGAGACCTGGCGCGGGAGATCCGGAAGACCTCGGACGTCCCGATCATCATGGTCACGGCTCGGGGCGAGGAGATCGACCGGATCCTGGGGCTCGAGCTCGGCGCTGACGACTACGTGGTGAAGCCGTTCTCGGCACGAGAGCTCGCCGCTCGCATCCGCGCCATCATGCGCCGAGGCCACCCCACCCAGCGCCGGGAACGGATCGAGGTCGGCGATCTCGCCCTGGATCCTGCATCCCGCACCGTGACGAAGGCCGGCGCGCCGGTCGAGCTTGCGGCGCGGGAGTTCGACCTGCTCCACATGCTGATGGCCAACGCCGGTCAGGTCGTCCGGCGCGAGGACATCATGGACGAGGTCTGGGATCCGCACTGGTTCGGTCCGACGAAAACGCTCGACGTCCACATCTCGTGGCTCCGGAAGAAGATCGAGGAGGACGCCGCGCGCCCGCGGTTCATCACCACCGTGCGGGGCGTGGGGTTCCGGTTCATCTCACCCGACGAGGTCGCCGCCGAGTAGGAGGCCGACACGAAGGTCCGGACCCGGCTCGTCGTCGCTTTCGCGTACATCCTGGTGGTGGTCTTCATCGCCCTCGGCGTCCCGCTCGCCGTCAACCTGGATCAGCGCGCGACGCTCGAGCTCGAGACCGAGGCGCTGATCCAGGCGCAAGGCATCGCCGGGCGCATCGGCGCCGAGAACATGGAGCCGCGGAACCGAGGCGCGCTCGAGGAACTCGTCCGCGGGTCGGCGATCCAGGTCGGTGGCCGTGTCATCGTGGTGGATGCGACCGGCATCCTGATCGCCGACTCGGAGGGGACCCGTAGCCTCGGCGACAACTACGCGAACGGTGCCCGGCCCGAGATCGATGCGGCCCTCTCGGGGCAACCGGACTCCCAGATCCGCTTCTCCCAGGAGCTCGGGATCGACCTGCTCGCCACCGGTGTGCCGATCCAGGACGAGCAGCAACTCGTGGGCGCCGTGCGCATCACGAAGCCGATGTCGGAGGTGCGGAGCCAAACGCGCCGAGCGACGCTCGGGCTCCTCGCCGTCGCGCTGGCCGGACTGGCGTCGGGCCTGCTCCTCGCGTGGGCGCTCGCGAGCTCGTTCGCCCGCCCGCTCCGCCGGCTCGCCGATGCCTCCGAGCGCCTCGGCGCGGGCGATCTGTCGGCGCGGTCGGAGCGCGTCGGCGGCGCGGAGGAGATCCAGCAGCTGGGGCGCTCGTTCGACCAGATGGCCGACCGGCTCGAGCGCAGCGTGCGCGCGCAGCGCGAGTTCGTGGCCAACGCCTCGCATCAGCTCCGCACGCCGCTCACGGGGATGAAGCTCCGGCTCGAGTCGGCGATCGACGAAGCGGAGAACCAGGAGGTCCGGAAGCAGCTCGAGGCCGCGGAGCTGGAGGTCGATCGGATGGCCGAGATCGTGGACCGGCTCCTCATGATGGCTCGACAGATCGAGGAGGGGCAGCCGACGAACGTCGACCTGCGCGATGCCGTCACCCGAGCGGTGGATCGGTGGGAGGACCGGGCTGCCCAACGGGGAGCCTCCCTCCTCACGCGAGGCGAGGGCGGCGCCGCCCAGGCGAACCCGACCGACGTGGATCAGATCCTGGACAACCTCCTCGACAACGCGATCGCGTACGCGCCGGGCGAGATCGTGCTCGAGACGGCCAGGGACGACGGGGCCTACGTCGTCTCGGTCCAGGATCAAGGCCCCGGGATCCCGGACGCGGAGCGCGAGCGGGTCACGGACCGCTTCTACCGCGGCCGGAGCGCTCCCACCGGTGGCTCGGGCCTGGGCCTGGCGATCGCCCGCGAGCTCGCGGAGAAGTGGGGCGGGTCCCTCGAGGTCCGCAGCTTGGACGTGGGGACCCGGATCGAGCTCCGTCTGCGCGCCACCTGACCTTTACCTGCTCTTATCATGGCGAGGCCTACCCTTCGGTCGATGAAGAAGGTCCTCGTCGCGGTGGGGCTTGGGACCGTGGGCGTGCTGTTCGCGCTCGGGCTCACGGTCGGGGCGCTCGCCGTGGCCGGGCCCGACGTCGGGGCGCCTCCCACCGTTCCGGTCCTCGACACGGCTCCCGAACCTTCCCCGACACCGACGGCCACGATCGCGAACCACGACAACGACGATGGCCGGCCGAGCGGCAAGGACGACGATCGTGCCTCGCCCAAGCCGACCGACTCCCCCAGCTCGACGCCGGCGACCGACGATCGTTCCGGGCCTTCAGGCGACGGCGGCACGGGAGACGACTCCGGGTCCGAGGACCACGAGTCGCACTCGGGGTCCGAGGACCACGAGGAGCCGGACGACGACTGAGCCGTCGTCTTAACCCCCCCTTAAGCCCACCCTGGCTGCGACCTAACCATCGCCTCTCTAGGGTGGGTTCGCCGCGACGCCCGTCACCACCCTCTCCCACCCGGTGACGGGTGTCGCTGTTCCTGCGGGCGTCTCCGGGCCACGGGGATCGAACCGCCGGGCCCCTCACGGCGAACCACTCCCGAACACGGAGGGGAGTACCCCACGCGGTGGCACCGCCATCACGGCGAGAGCCCGGTGCCGCCGGCCCTCGGGCAGGAGAGACCTCCGACGGTGACCGAGCCGGTCCTCGACCGGCCCGACGTCGGAGGGAGCACATGGTGGACCTGTGGGTGTGGGTGGGGTTCGTCGGACTGATCCTGTCGTTGCTCGCGCTGGACCTGTTCGTGTTCCATCGCGAGGCGCACGAGGTCTCCTTCCGCGAGGCGACGAAGTTCAGCGTGTTCTGGATCGCGCTGGGGCTCGCGTTCGGCGCTCTCATCTTCATCTGGTTGGGCCCGGAGGCGGGAGGTGAGTACCTGGCCGGGTACCTGATCGAGAAGAGCCTCGCCGTCGACAACATCTTCGTGTTCGCCCTGATCTTCGGGTACTTCGCGGTGCCGGCGAAGTACCAGCACCGCGTCCTGTTCTGGGGGGTCGTTGGCGCACTCATCTTCCGCGCCGGGTTCATCGCGGGCGGGGCGGCCCTCCTCGAGAGCTTCCACTGGACGATCTACCTCTTCGGCGCGTTCCTCGTGTTCACCGGCATCCGGATGGCTCGGCACCGCAACGAGGAGATGCACCCCGAGCGGAACCCGGCGCTGCGGCTCTTCAAGCGCGTGATCCCTACGACGGACGACTACCGGGGACAGCGGTTCGTCGTGCGCCACGCCGGCAAGCTCGTCGCGACGCCGTTGATGGCGGTGCTGGTGCTCGTCGAGACGACCGACATCATCTTCGCGGTCGACTCGATCCCAGCGATCTTCGCCGTCACGAGCGACCCGTTCCTCGTGTTCACCTCGAACGCCTTCGCGATCCTGGGGCTGCGAGCCCTCTACTTCATGCTCGCCGGGATGATCGAGCGGTTCGTGTACCTGAAGGTCGGACTCGCGGCCGTACTCGTGTTCGTGGGTGCGAAGATGCTGCTGGCCGACGTCGTCGAGGTGCCGATCTGGGCCTCGCTCCTGGCGATCGCGGCGATGATCGGGGTCTCGATCCTGGTCTCGCTACGAGCGACCGCGGACCGCGCGCGTGCCCCGGTCGAGCCGCAACACGCCGACGGCGACGGAGACGACCAGGGCTCCATCCGGACCGAGGCCGTAGGATGAACGACCGGATGGGAAACGTCGCTCGCTGGATCTGGTTCCCCTTCGACGTGACGATCCGGTTCATGCTGCGCAACGGGAAGCGGATCGCGATCACGATCGTCGGGATCGTGCTCGTCCTCGGCGGGCTCGTGTTGCTGGTCCTGCCCGGCCCGGGCGTCGTCCTCCTTATCGCCGGACTCGCGGTGCTCGCGACCGAGTACGTGTGGGCCCAGCGCATGCTGAACTACGCGAGGCAGAAGGCGACGCAGGCGAAGGACAAGGTGCTCGGTAGGGGCGGGAGTGCGGCCCCTCCGACCGAGCCGCCGGAGGTCGGACCCCAGGGCTAGGCTGGAGGCTCGGTGGGCGGCATCCTGATCGGCACGTCGAGCTGGTCGCAGGTTGCCCTACCGCTTCTTCCTCGAATCGTGGCGCTGGTGCTCGATCCATAGGAGACTCGCGGGCGTCCGGAGAGGAGAGGCGATGCTGGCGACCGGCGCATCCATCGATGTATCCATGGTGTTCCTTCGGATCGTGCACATCGTCACCGGGGTCATCTGGGTCGGCTCGTTGTTCGTGGTGGTGGTGTTCGTGCAGCCCAGCGCCGCGGCGCTCGGGCCAGCGGGGGCGCCGTTCATGTCGGAGCTTCGCAGGCGCCGATTCGTGGATGTCGTCTTCATCGACGCCCTGTTCACCGTCGTCGTCGGGTCGTTCCTGTACTGGCGCGACTGGCACACGTATCCGAGCTTCGGCGACTGGATCGGCTCGAGCTTCGGGGCCTCGCTGACGGTAGGCGCTCTGCTCGCGATCGCGGGACTCGTCGTCGCCGCGGGCTTCACGCGTCCAACGATCGGTCGTCTCGTTACCCTCGGGAAGCAGGTCGCCGGATCGGGCGGCACCCTGCCCGAGTCGGCTGCGCAGATCGGTGCATTGCAGCGCCGGCTCGTCGTCGCCGAGCGCGTGAGCTTCTCCCTGGTCCTCCTCGCGGTGGTGGCGATGGCATCGGCGCGGTACCTCTGAGATGGCCGGTCGCGTTCTCATCGGGACCTCGAGCTGGACCGATCCGACCCTCGTCAAGGAGGGCAACTTCTACCCGCCCGACGTGAAGACGGCCGAGGCGCGGCTGCGGCACTACGCGGAGCGGTTCCCGCTCGTCGAGGTGGACTCGACCTACTATTTCCCGCCCTCGGAGCGGAACTCGGTGCTCTGGATCGAGCGCACGCCCCCGCACTTCACCTTCAACATCAAGGCCTACTCGCTGCTCACGAACCACCCCACGAAGCTCGAGTCGATCTCCAAGGACCTGCGGGACGAGCTCCCGGCCGAGCTCAAGGACAAGCGCAACGTCTACCGCGAGCACCTGCCCGATGGCGTCGTCGAGGAGGTCTGGCAGCGTTTCCACGACGCGCTCATGCCGCTGCACTCTGCGGGCAAGCTCGGAGCCGTGTTGTTCCAGTTCCCCCAGTGGTTCGTGATCGGCCGCCGGAGCAAGGACTACATCCTGGAGTGCGCCGAGCGATTGAAGGACTTCCGCATCGCCGTCGAGTTCCGCCACAAGACGTGGCTCGAGGAGCGCAACGTCGAGGAGACGCTCTCGTTCCTCGAGGAGCACGACCTGCCGTTCGTCTGCGTGGACATGCCGCAGGGGTTCGACTCCAGCCTACCGCCGATCGCGGCCGCCACCGCGACGGACCTGTCCATGGTCCGGTTCCACGGCCGGAACACGGAGACCTGGGCCATGAAGTCCGATACGGCGTCGCCACGCTTCCGCTACGAGTACTCGCGTCCCGAGCTGCTCGAGTGGGTGCCCAAGATCCGAGAGATCGCCTCGCAGACGCGCGAGACGCACGTCCTCATGAACAACTGCTACCGGGACTTCGCGGTGAACAACGCGCGAGACCTGAGCGACCTGCTCGAGGAGTAGGAGACGTCCGGCCCAGGCCCGCGGGCAAGCCCGCGTGGAAGGGAGGGTAGCCTGGGCCGGACGATCATCGATCCGGTACCGGGCATACCGGCTCCGGATACCCCCTCGACTGTAGCAGCGTCGGGTGGCGCCAGGGGGCAGAAACGAGCGGTCCTTCCACCCCGCGCAACTCCCGGACGTATCGACGGACGTAGTCGCCGCTCGGGTCGAACCGCCGTGCCTGTCGGACGGGGTTGAAGGACCTGGAGCGTCGAGGGTCGGTGCCGGTGCCGGCGACCCACTGCCAGCCGCCGGCGTTGTTCGCCGGATCGCCATCGACGAGGTAGCGCGCGAAGTGCTCCGCTCCCTCCTGCCACGGGACACCGAGCCGGCGCGTGAGGAACGACGCCACCACCATCCGCACCCGGTTGTGGATCCACCCCTCGCGCCGCAGCTGCCGCATCCCCGCATCGACGAGCGGCAGGCCGGTCATGCCCTCCTTCCACAGCTCCAACGCGAGCCCTGGCTGGAGCGAGGGCGGCCGGAGCGGGGGGGCCTCGCGCAGGTCCTGCCACGCCAGCCGGGGGTCGTGCCACAGGAGTTGGCCGAAGAAGTCTCGCCAGGCGAGCTGGCGGACGAAGCCCTCGGCGCCGGGCACCCGGGAGGCGCGCTGGGCCACCTCGTTCGCCGAGACGAACCCGAACCGCAGGTACGGCGACAGACGGGACGTTGCGTCGGCGGCCGGGTCGTTGCGGACCGCGTCGTAGGTCCCGGCCCCCCTCCGTAGGAACGTCTCCATGCGGCGGCGGCCGGCCCGCTCCCCTCCGGTCGGGAGATCGAGCGCCTCCGCATCGATCGAACGAGGATCCGGCAGTGGGTCCGAGACGACGTCCGCCGGGACGGGGACGCTCGTCGGCGCGCCCAGCACGGAGCGTCGTGGCGCTGCTGCCCA
>DASTHN010000012.1:0-2597 GCA_035718185.1 Actinomycetota bacterium | reverse complement strand
GCAGGCCTCGACGCCGGCCCCCGTGAGACCGAAGTCGGCCCGGGCTCGGTCCACGCCGAAGTCGGCCCGGGCGGCATCCATCGTCGCGTGGACGACGACGTTCGCCTCGACGCGCTCGACGCCGGGCGTCCGCGCGAGCGCGATCGCCTGCCGACCGGAGACGGTGGCCGAGAACCCATCGACGATCGGGAGTCGGCGCAGGACCTGGAAGGCGCCGACCGCACGCCTGGAGTCGGCGACGCCGACCGTCCCGTCCGTGGTCACGACGACGTCGTAGCGGGTGTCGAGTGGCTTCCCATGCATCCTGGCCTCGAGCACGTCCCCGATGCCATCGCCGTTCACGTCCCGGAGGGCGGCGATGGGGGGGGCGGTCCGCCGCGGGCCGCGCGAGGACGCTGCCGACGCCGGCACGGGCATCGACAGGACGAGGGCGAGGCACAGCGCGAGCGACAGATCGAGCGAGCGACGCATCGACGTTCCTCCTCGAGGGGTGATGCGAGGATACGGGTGGAACCGCGCCCGGTCGATAGGACCAAGGTCGTAGGAACCAGCGCTCTCGGGTATCGTCCGGCGGATGAACCTGACGGCTCTCCGACGCGCGGTGATGCTCGCGGGCCTATTCATGCTGCTCGTGCCTGGGTACGCGCTCGGCGGCGAGCAGCTGGACCCGAACCTCGGCGACGAGGTGCTCGGCAAGGCGGGCGGCGTTCGGTACGCCTCCGACTCGGCGACGTTCGACGCGACCAGCGGTTTCGGACAGGTCGACGTGGGGTGCGGTGGCCCTCGCTGGCACCTGCTCGGCGGGGGGACGCGGGCGCTCGGCCCCTTCGCGCAGGCGTGGCTCGCGGCGAACCGTCCGCTGGACTTCGACGATCTCGACCTCGCGGGCGACGACGGCTGGTATGCGGGCGGGTACGGGCCGGTCGGCGCGGACGAGCTCATCGGGTACACGGCCTGCGTACGCGACCGCACGATCCGGTACCGATGGGTGGACGTGGCGGACGACGCGACCGCGGACCGGACCGGGACGATCGACTGCGGCGGCGAGCGATGGCACCTCGCGAGCGGGAGCGCGTTCATCGCGACGTCCGGGAGCTGGACGCAGTCTTCCTACCCGGCGGACGGCGACGACGAAGACCACACCCCCGACGACGTCTGGACAGGTCGCGTTTACGACTCGATCGGTGGCATCGGAGGCTTCTCCATGTACGCCGTGTGCGTGAAGGGCACGGATCTCCGGTACGCGAAGCGCTCCCCGGTCACGATCGCCGCGGGCTCGTCGTCGGAACGCAACGTTCCGTGCCGCAACGACGAGCACGTCGTCGGCGGCGGCGCCCGGCTGAGCGGGCCCGCGGATCAGGGGCGCCTGGTCGCGAGCGTCCCGTACGACGACGGCGACGCGGACCTGGCCCCCGACGACGGCTGGCAGGTCCGCGCGGACAACCTCTCGGCCTCGGACGAGGAGCTCAAGGCCTTCGCGATCTGCCTCGGCTGAAGAGGTTGCGCACGTGCGCACCCGTGGCTCAGGCCCAGTGGGTCCTCGTGCCGATACCTCACGGGGACGCGGAGTGGAGGCGAGCATGCCCGAAGGCAGGAACCGGGGCCGCGAGCTGCGAGCGCTGTGGGCCACGCTCGCGGTGATCTGCCTGCTCGGAGCCGGGGTCGCGTACGGCGCGACCCGGTACCTCCAGAGCGAGCTCGAGGCCGACGCGACGCAGGACGCGCGCAAGCTGACGAACGAGGTGCTGCAGCCGATGCTGTCCGCCAGGGACGCGGAGGCCCCGGTGCGTGGCGAGCGCTACGAGCAGCTCCTGGCTTCGGTTCACGAGCGGGTCCTGGCCGGCCCGATCACCGGGGTCCGGCTGTGGGCGCAGGACGGCACGATCCTCTTCTCCGACGAACGGCGAACGGTCGGGGAGCGGGACGCGAGGATGCGCGAAGACCTGCACGCAGCGATCGCCGGCTCCTCGCTGAGCGTCGTCGAGGACGGGGAGTTCCACACGCTCACATCGATGCGGGTCGGCGAGCCGCCGAGCCTGGTCATGGCCGAGCTGATCCAGTCGCACGAGGCGATCGTCGAGGAGTCGCGCGAGCAGTGGTACCCGTGGGTCGGCCGGGCGCTCACGGCGGCGGCGGTCCTCGCCGTGCTGTGGATCGCGACCGCGATCGCGTTCTGGGTGTTCGGCGTCCTCCAGACCGGCCGGACCGAGCGCCGGAAGGTCGAGGCCGCTGCACCGCCCGTCATCCCAGGCCTCCCGGTGCAGGGTGACGAGGACCTGCCGGCCTACATGCGTCCGGGCTTCCGGGAGGAGATCGAGGCGCGCCGCCGCATGGAGATTGAGGGGATCGCGGCCGATACGTAGCCCGGCGGCGGGCCGATCTCTCGACGGGGCTACGCCGTAGGGCGAATGGGCCACGGCGGTCGAGGGATGTCGTCCGACCCCTCGATCGGAGACGGTCGACCCATAGCCCTCGTGCACGCCCCGCGGTACCGTCGATTTCTGCGGAACGGAGGGACGACGGTGACGATCACGGGGAACCCCAGCACCGCTCCCACCCGGCGGGGTACGTGGCCGATGGCGGTCACACCGACGCCG
>DASTHN010000011.1:0-11571 GCA_035718185.1 Actinomycetota bacterium | reverse complement strand
GTTGGCCGCGAGCGCTCGCAGCGTCGACTCGTCCAGCGCGGAGAACGTCGTCACGACCGGCGAAGTGTCCCGGGCGGCCCTCCGTACGTCAATGCGCCGGCGCACGCGTGGGCCGGTGAGGCCGTCCGCGGAGCGCGGCGTCGAGGATCTCGATCAGACGCCCGTACCAGGCCATGTGGGCGCGCGTCCAGCCGCCCGAGACGCGGATCACCGTCACGGGAACCGGCCCCGGTTTGGCGCTCGTGGCGGACCTGCAGCGCACGTCGGCCGAGAACGCGGTCACGGGCACCGGGCCGGGCCTGGTCACGATCGCCCAGATCCAGGCCGGCGCTCTGCTCGATCAGGCGCCGACGGGCACCGGTCCGGGCCTCGAACACCTGCCCACGCCGGTGGGCGAGGAGGTCGCCCTGGTCGGAGTCCCGTGACCGATCCACAGTTCGGAACGACGGAGGAGGCGGGGATCGACCCGTCTCCTTCGTTCGCACGCAGACGTCTCTCGCGTGATGATGTGCCCGTGGAGGGGGGTCGCTCGTCGAGGCCGATGGTCGAGCCTTCCGGGGTCGCCGTGGAGTACCGGATCCTCGGACCTCTGGAGGTCGTTCGCGACGGGCACCCGGTCGCGCTCGGGTCCGGCAAGCAGCGGGCGCTGCTCGCCGTCTTGCTCCTGCACGCCGGCGAGATCGTGCCCACCGACCGGCTGATCGACCTGGTCTGGGGTGGGGACCCCCCGAGGACGGCCGCGCACTCGGTCCAGATCTACGTGTCCGAGCTCCGCAGGGCCCTCGGGGCGGCGGGCGAGCCGGCCGCCATCGAGACCCGGGCGCCGGGCTACCTGCTCCACGCGCAGGCCGAGGCCCTCGACGCCCGTCTGTTCGAGCGGTTGGTGACCGACGCGCGGGAGCGCGCCGAACGCGGGGATCACGATGGGGTGGTCCGCCCCCTCCAGGAGGCGCTCGAGCTCTGGCGCGGGTCGCCGCTCGCGGACTTCACGTACGACGAGTTCGCCCAGTCCGAGATCCTCCATTTCACCGCGCTGCACCTGGACACGCTCGAGCTGCTCGCGGGCGCCGAGCTCGAGCTGGGTCGGGCGCAGGAGGCGCTCGCACATCTGCGGACCGGCATCGCTCGGGACCCCTTGCGCGAGCGGTTCCGCGAGCTCGAGATGCTCTGCCTCTACCGGCTGGGGCGCCACGCCGAGGCGCTCCGGACCTTCCAGACGTTCCAGACGACGCTGGCCGAGGAGCTCGGGCTGGATCCATCGCCATCGCTCCGAGACGTGCAGGAGCGGATCCTGCTGCACGATGCGACCCTGACTGCCCCGCGGGCCGAGATGGCAGCCGAGGTCCGCAACCCCTACAAGGGGCTCCGGGCGTTCGAGGAGCGTGACGCCCAGGACTTCTTCGGACGCGACAGACTCGTGCGCGAACTGCTCGACGCGCTCGCCTCGCGGACGCGTCTCGTCTCGGTCGTCGGTCCCTCCGGCTGCGGGAAGTCCAGCGCGGTGAACGCCGGGCTCCTCCCCGCCCTCCGCGCGGGGGCGATCCCGGGCTCCGAGGGGTGGGACATCACGTGGCTCCGGCCGGGCGCACACCCCCTCGCGCAGCTCGAGGAGGCGCTCGCGCGGGCGCGTCCGGGGACCCCCTCGCTCCTTGTGATCGATCCCTTCGAGCAGATCTTCTCGATCGACACCGAGGCGGAGTCAGCCCGGGTCCTCGAGCGCCTGAGCACGGTCCTCGCCGATCCCGATGCCGACGTCCGTGCGGTCGCGAGCCTGCGCGCGGACTTCTACGACCGGCCCCTGCAGCATCCGGGGTTCTCGGGCCTGTTCACGGCGAACATCGTGAACGTCCTGCCCATGACGTCCGAGGAGCTGGAGGCGGCGGTCGTGGAGCCGGCTTCGAGGAACGGCGTGACGGTGCGGCCCGCGCTCCTGGGCGAGCTCCTCGCCGACACCACCGACCGCCCGGGCGGGCTCCCTCTGCTGCAGTTCTCGCTCAGCGAGCTGTTCGACCGACGTGACGGCCCCGAGCTCACGCTGGATGGGTATCGGTCCCTCGGTGGGCTTCGGGTCCTCGTGTCCCGCCGGTCCGAGATGCTCTTCGAGGGGCTGGACGAGGAGGGACGGCGGACGTGCCTCCAGGTGTTCCTCCGCCTCGTCCGCATCGATGTCGGGACGAAGGACGCACGGCGACGCACCCCGCTTCGGGAGCTCACCGAGCTCGGCCTCGACCCCGTTGCGGTGTCGGACGTCCTCGAGGCTTTCGGCCGGCACCGACTGCTGACGTTCGACCGGGAACCGTCGACGGGGGAGGCCACCGTCGAGGTCGCCCACGAGGCGCTCCTGTGGGAGTGGGAACGCCTGGCCGCGTGGATCGAGCAGCATCGAGAGGACATCCGCCGCCTGGATTCCCTTGCGAGAGCGACCGACGAGTGGGAGGCGTCCGGCCGAGACCCCGACTACCTGATCGCCGGCAGCCGGCTCGCGGGCCACGAGGGATGGAAGGACAGGACGACCGTCCGGCTGGCCGCCCGAGAGGAGAGGTTCCTCGAGGCATCGATCGAGCGACGTCGTAAGGAGGAGGGAGCGGAGGCGACCCGTCGAGAGGATCAGCGACAGCTGGAACGGCGCGCCCGCTCGCGCATCGGCGAACTGATCTCCTCGATCTCGGAAGGGAAGATCGCCGGACCGGAGATGATCTACCGGTCCCCCGATGTGGCGCTCGTCTGGGAGGGGTTCGGGGACGCAGGCTGGAGCGACGCGATCGGGACCGGCCTGGACCGCGCGGCCGACGAGCTCGGGCTCCACACCGATATGCGGGTCGTACCGCTCCACTCGCCGGACCCGTTCGTGCCGGAGCTCCGCAGGCTGTCCGAGATCGGGGTCGGACTGATCGTCCACGGCTGTGCGTTGCTTGACCTCACCGGCTTGGAGGCGGTCGCCCGGGAGTATCCGCACCGCCGGTACGTGGCGAGCGACGTGGCCGGGGAGCTTCCGAACGTCACGTACCTCGCGCTGCATGAGGAGGAGGGCTCGTTCCTCGTGGGCGCCGCGGCAGCGCTCAGGAGCCGGACCGGGGTCCTCGGATTCGTCGGTGGGCCGGCCGATCCGCACTTCCAGCGGTTCGAGGTCGGCTACGCCGCGGGGGCCCGAGCCGTCCGCCACGACGTCGAGGTGCGGGTCGAGTACCTCTATGGGAGCGCTCCGTGGAGCGTCGGGGGCTTCGCGGACCCCCGGACGGCCTCGAGGATCGCCAGCACGATGTACCGAGGAGGCGCCGACGTGATCTACACGGCGGCCGGCGCTTCGGGCTTCGGGACCCTCGACGCAGCCGTGCGGTGCTCGGAGGAGCTCGATGTTCCCCTGTGGACGATCGGGGTCGACGCCGATCAGTACGAGACGCTCGGTCGGATCCCGGACCTGACCGACGAGGTCAGGGAGGCCTGGCGGGCTCACACCCTGACGTCGATGGTCAAACGCTACGACGTGGTGTTCTCGGCGGTCCTTAGGGACCACGTCGCTGGGACGCTGAGGGGCGGGACGCGGCACTTCCACCTGGCCGATGGAGCGACGGACATCACCCACAGCGGCGGGTTCATCGACGATCTCCGTCCGGTGATCGAGGACCTCAGAGCTCGGATCGTCGCGGGCGACATCACCGTGCCGTCCCGCCCAGGGGACGATGACAGCCTGGGTCCGCTCATCCCCCGAGTCGGGCGATGAGCGCGCGCTCGAGCTCGGCGACCTGTTCCCCGTCGAGCTTTCGGCCCAGCACGTCGCGCACGTAGAACGCGTCGACGACCCGGGCGCCGTACGTCGCGACCTTCGCGAGGTGCACGTCCACGCCGAGCTCGACGAACGTCCGCGTGATGTCGAACAACAGGCCGATCCGGTCGGCGGCGGCGACCTCCACGACCGTGAAGAAATCCGACGCTTCGCTGTGGACCTCGATCCGGATGGGGACCTGGTGCCGCGACGGCGGGTAGTGCCGACGTTTCTCCTCGACGCGGTGCTCGAGCGCCACGCGGCCCTCGATCGCCTTGCGGAGCGTCGTCCGGAACTCGCGCCAGCGCTCCTCCCCGATCTCGGCCTCGAACGCCCCCCCGACCTCGAACACGTCGACCGCCGCCCCATCCTCGGTGGTGAACACCTGGGCCGTGAGGATCGACAACCCGGCGAGCGACAGCGCCCCCGCGACGAGCGCGAGCAATCCGGGCCGGTCGGCCGCCACGACGGTGAGCGCGTGCGTGCCGGGGCGCGCGCCGGGCGAGACGTGCGTGCGTACCTCGAGCGCGCCGAGCGGCGGAGCGACGATGGGATGGTGCTGGGCGATCCGCTCCGGCGCCAGGGTCAACAGGTACGACCGCGGCATCCGCGCGAGGAACCGCTCGAGCTCGCTCTCGGGCACGTCCGGCAGGAGCGCGCGGACTGAGCCGGCGCGCTCGGCCAGGCGATCGGCCGTCTCGGGGCCGGCCTCCCCGCGCTCGAGGACGCGCTCGACCTTCGCGACCAGCTCGCGGATCAGCGTCTGGCGCCACGGCGTCCACGCCGCCGGGCCGGTCGCCAGCGCGTCGCCGACCGCGAGGACGTACAGCGCGGCCAGCCGTTCGGGCTCGCCGACGCGGGAGGCCACGTCGAGCACGAGGTCGTCGTCCTCGAGGTCCCGCCGAGTGGCCGTGTCGGGGAGCAGGAGGTGCTCGGCCACCATGAACTGAGCGAGCTCGCGCGTCGCGTCCGCGAGCCGCATACGTTCGAGCGCGCGGGAGGCGATCCCGCGCCCGGCGGCGACGTGGCCGCCCTGCCCCGTCTTGCCGATGTCGTGGAGCAGCGCGCCGAGCAACACGCCGTCCACGTCGCGGATGAGCGCCACCGCCTCGGCCGCGACCCGGTCCTCCCCCGGGTCCTCGAGCAGCCGGGCGACGTTCGCCAGCGTGTGGAGCAGGTGCACGTCGACGGGGAACCGGTGATACGGGTCGCGCTGCGGCCGGCACCGGACGAGCCCCCACTCCGGCACGTACCGACGCAGCAGGTCGACCCGGTCGAGCACCTCGAGCATCCGGGCCCCTTCCTGCCCGGCGCGGACGAGCTCGAGGAAGGCGTCGCGGACGCCGTCGGTCCACTCCACCGGATCCGGGACCTGGGCGAGCTCGATCCGGTCGAGGGTCTCGGCCGGGACGATCCCGCGTTCGCGCGCCACCTCACCGAGCGCTCGGAGCACGCCCTCCGCCGAGGGCTCGACGGCTCGCGCGTCGGATCCGCCGCGCAGGTAACGATCGAAGACCGCCGCGTGGACGTGCTCGACCTGCCGGGCGTGCTCGAACACCTGCCGCATCAACCCGTCGACGGCGCGCAGACCCGACTCGTCCGCGAACCCCATCCACACCGCGATGCCCGGTTGCTGCTCGAGCAGCAGCCGCTCGGCCGCGCGCCCGGTCTCCAGGTGCAGGGCGCTCCGAGCTCGGAGCAGGAACTCGTGGGCGTCCGACACCGCCTCGCGCTCGGCCGCACGCAGCAGACCCAGCCCGTCGAGCGCCGGAGCTTGCGGATCCTCACCGAGCGCGATCCCCAGCCAGCCGAGCGAATGGACGTCGCGCAGGCCGCCCGCCCCCTCCTTCAGGTTCGGCTCGAGGAGATGGGAGACGTGGCCGAACCGCTCGGCACGCGCGTCGGCATCGGCGCGGAGGGCCTCGGCGAACACGCGCGGCTCGTCGCGGATCGCGCCAACCAGTGCGCCGCGTGTCTCCATCCACAGGTCGCGGTCGCCGGCGAGCCATCGGCCATCCAACATCGCGGTGATCGCGTCGAGCCGTCCGAGCGCGCCCACGGAGCACTCCGGCGGGGTGCGGACCCCGTGCCCCACCGACAGCCCCGCGTCCCACAGCGGATAGAGCAGACGCTCGACGAGCGCGGCGATGTCCTCGGGCGCGGAGCCGTCGTGGAGGATCAGCAGGTCGACGTCCGAGCGCGGCGCGAGCTCGCTCCGCCCGTACCCACCGAGCGCGACCAGCGCGACGCCGGCCGCCGACGCCCATGGCGCGAAGAGGTCGCGGAGGCAGGCATCCAGCAGGTCGGCGCGTCGGGCCGCGGACCACCGGCCGTGGTGGCCGGGCGAGTAAGCGCGGTCGAGCGCGGAGCGCTCCTCGAGCAGCCGGACGACCGTCGCGGGCCGCTCGAGGGCCTCCCCGCCCACCTCAGAGGGCGTCGGGGCCCATCTCCCCGGTGCGGATCCGGACGACCTGGTGGGCCTCCAGGACCCAGATCTTGCCGTCGCCGATCTTGCCGGTGCGCGCGGACTCCACGATGGTCTGGACGACCTGGGGTGCCTCGTCGTCGGTGGCCAGCACCTCGACCTTGATCTTCGGCACGAAGTCCACCTGGTACTCGGCGCCGCGATAGACCTCGGTGTGGCCGCGCTGGCGGCCGAACCCCTCGACGTCGGTGGTCGTGAGGCCGGAGACCCCCATCTCGCGCAGGGCCTCCTTCACGGCGTCGATCTTGTGCGGCTTCACGACCGCGACGACCAGCTTCACGCAACCCTCCTCGGCGGGGAGCCTAGCCTAGCCCGACGCCACGGGCTTCTCGTAGACCAGCCACTCGCGGCGCACCCGCATCCCGACCCGTTCGTACAGACGGGTGGCACCGGTGGCGTTCTGCGCGTCCACGTTCAGGCGCACGTCGCGCACACCCGCGTCGGCGAGCCGCGCGAACGCGTGCCGGAGCAGCAGGGCCCCGAGGCCTCGGCCCCGGTACGGCTCGCGGACGCCGACCTCCTCGACCCAACCGCCGGCCGAGGTGGACATCCAGGTGACGACGCCCGCGACCTCGTGCCCCGCGGAGGCCATGAGGATCGACACGGACGCCTCGGCGACATGCCGGCGCCAGTCCTCGAACGCCCACGGCTGGAGCATCCAATGGCCGCGGAACGCCTCGTCGAGCGCGTCGCGGGCCGCGCGGAGGTCGTCCTCACCCTCCGCCACCCGGAGGTCGAACGCCGAAGCGTCCGGGACGATCCGCGCGTCGGCTCTCCGGAGGGATCGCTCCATGTGCCAGAAGAACCGGACGAGCCCATAGCCACGGTCGTCGAGCAGCCGTCGAGCCGCCGCATCCGTGGACGTCACGGCGTTGTGCATGACCCGGTCCTCGGCCCGATCCCGTGCGATCCGAGCGGCGCGGCTCTCCATCGTGCCCAGGAGGAACGCACCGATCCCACGTCCCCAGTGCTCGGGGTGGACGCGGCCGAAGGCGCCGATCACCCCGATCGGCTCGGTCTCGACGAGACCGAACGCCACCGGGTTGCCGCGTCGATCGAGGACCAGCCACGAATCGTCCCCGGCGTCGAAGCCCCGGACGTGGAAGCCGTCGAGCACGTGCTCGCGGGCGGTATCGGCGCGGCCGAGGTCGGCGACGTCGTACGCGATCGCGACGGCGACGATCGCGTCGACGTCGTCCTCGGTCGCCGGGCGCACGGCGTACCCGGCCGGGAGGGTCACTCCCCGACGGCCTTCTTCCGCGTGGCGGTCGTCCGCTTGGCGGTCGTCTTCTTCGCGGCGGTCTTCTTCTTCGCGCTCGAGGCCTTCTTCGAGGGCGACCGCTTCGCCGCCGGCTTCTCGGCCGGCGTCTTCGACTTGGCCGCCTCGACCGAGGCCTTCAGGGCGGCCATCAGGTCCACGACGCGGGCGGCCGGGGCCTCCTCGGGCGCCTCGATCGGCTCGCCGGCGACCTTCTTCTCGACGATGCCGAGTAGCGCCTCGCGGTACTCGTCCGTGAACTCCCCGGGGTTCCACGGCTCCGAGAGGCTCTCGATCAACTGCTTGGCCATCTCGACCTCGTTGTCCCGGACCCTGCTGTCCGAGTCCAGTGTGTCGAAGTCGGCCGCGCGGATCTCGTCGGGCCAGTACATCGTCTCGAGCACGAACACCTCGTCCTTGAACCGCAGGGCCGCGAGGTGCTCCTTGTCGCGGAAGCTCACCTTCGCAACGCCGACCTTGTTCTCCTCGGCGAGGGCTTTCCGCAGGAGTGCGTAGGCCTTCGCCCCCGTCTCGTCGGGGACGAGGTAGTACGACTTCTTGAACAGCATGGGGTCGATCTCGTCCAGGTCGACGAACTGCTGGATGTCGATCGCGCGCGAGGACTCGACCGGGACCGCGTCCAGGTCCTCGTCGGTGAGGACCACGTACCGGTCCTTCTCGACCTCGTAGCCCTTCACGATGTGGTCGTAGTCGACCTCCTCGCCGTCGATCGAGCACACGCGCTTGTAGCGGATCCGGCCCATGTCCTCGTCGTGGAGCTGGTTGAACTTCAGGCTCTTCTCCTCGGTCGCGGGGTAGACCGCGACCGGGATCGTCACGAGGCCGAACGAGATGGCCCCCTTCCACATCGCTCTCGGTGGCATGGCGCTCTCTCCTTGGGGAAGCCCGTGCCCCACACACGGGTGAACCGTGATTCTACCGATGTGACCGACAGTGGCGGGTCCCCGGCACCCTCAGACGTCGACGGCCGGCGAGGCGGCGTCGCGCGTGCGGGCGTCCACGGTGCGGGCGAGCCCGAGCACCTCCGCGTCGCGGATCGGGCCCGAGCCGGCCACGACGAGCACGAGGTTGTCCACCCGCCACAGGTAGGCGATGACCATCGTGCCGTCGGGGGCCTCGCCCTCCAGACGGAACGCCTCCTGCCCCAGGTGGTCCGATGGCTCGGTGGCGGCACCCGGAACCTGCCGGGTGGACAGGTCCTCCACGTACCGGTCGAGGGACGAACGGGCGCCATCGGTGCCCTCGAACAGCCCGGCGATCAGCTGGACCGAGACGGCGGCCTCGAGCTCCGCGTCGCTCGGGCGAGTGGGCGCGAATGAGGTCTCGGGCGCGAAGTAGACGACGTAGCCGCGGACGAAGCCGTCGGCCACGAGCGCTCGGCGCTCGGAGGGCGACGTCGCGAACGCCTCGAGATCCTGGGGGCCGCCGCGCTCCTGGACCATGCGGGTGCCCTCGGGCGCCTCGTCGGCGCGGAGCGCGATCCGCTGCAGGTCGCCGGTCGTGAATCGGGCGCTCGAGCCGCACGCCACGGCGAGCAGCGCCGTGATCACGACCGTCCCGAGCGTCCGCACGCCACTACCATCGCATCATGCCGCCGAAACGGAAGACCGCCGGCCGCGCGTTCACCGCGGACCTGCCGCTTGCGCTTCCGGCCGAGCGCCGGGGCGACGCCTGGTGGATGGAGGCCGAGGGGCGCGAGCTCCGCCTGTCGAACCTGACCAAGGTGTTCTGGCCCGACGAGGGCTACACGAAGGGCGACCTGATCGCCTACTACTTCAACGTCGCCGACCTCATCCTCCCCCACCTCCGCGACCGCCCGCTCACGATGAAGCGGATGCCCGACGGCCTCGCCGGGGGGTTCTTCTACGAGAAGACGGCGCCCTCGCACACGCCGGACTGGATCGCGCGGTGCACCGTCGCGAGCGAGGACGCGAAGGACGGTGCGATCGGGTACCTCGTGGTGAACGATCTGCCCACGCTGCTGTACGTCGCGAACCTCGGCTGCATCGAGATGCACCCGCTGCACTCGCGGTGCGACGCCGTCGGGACGCCCGACTACCTGTTCTTCGATCTCGACCCGATGGAGGCGACGTTCGAGCAGGTGCTGCGGGTGGCGCTCCACGTGCGGGCGGCGCTCGACGCGCTCGGGCTGGCGAGCTACCCGAAGACGAGCGGTGCGACCGGCGTGCAGATCTACGTCCCGGTCGAGCGCGGGTACTCGTACGAGCAGGTCCGTGACTTCGTCGGCACGGTCGGCCGGATGATCGAGCGCGCGGACCGCGAGCACGTGACGATGGCGTGGAAGATCGAGCGCCGGACCGGCAAGGTCTTCATCGACCACAACATGAACCGCTCGGGCGCGAACATCTCGGCCGTCTACTCGATGCGTCCGGAGCCCGGCGCCACGCTCTCGACGCCGCTCACGTGGGACGAGGTCGAGGCCGGCCTCACGCCCCAGGACTTCCGGATCGACACCGTGTGGGAGCGGTTCGCGAACCTCGGCGACCTGTTCGAACCGGTGCGGATCTCGCCGCAGGACCTCGGACCGGCGCTCGAGGCGCTCGGGCTACCGTCCGAGCGCGAGGTGCCGGCGACGCGCTCGAGCGCCCGGGTGATCGCCGCGTCGAAGGACCCGAACCTCGGCGAGTACCTGCGCAAGCGCACGTTCGGTCCGGAGGGCACGACCGAGCCGCCGCCGGGCGAGGCCCGGGGCGAGGGCGACTCGTTCGTGATCCACAAGCACCGCGCGACACGCCTGCACTACGACGTCCGCCTCGAGCGCGACGGCGCGCTCCCCTCGTGGGCCGTCCCTCGCGGCCTCCCGACCCAACCCGGCGACAAGCGCCTGGCGGTGAGGACGGAGGACCACCCGCTCGAGTACGGCTCGTTCCAGGGCACGATCCCGGAGGGCCACTACGGTGCCGGCGAAGTGCGGATCTTCGACGACGGATGGTACGAGCCGCTCGAGTGGACCGACACGAAGGTCACGTTCCGGCTCCAGGGACGCCGGTACCCCGGGCTCGAGTTCCACTTCGTGAAGACGCGGACGGACTGGCTCGCCTTCCTCGGCTCGAAGCAGACCGGGCCGCTGATCTCGAGCCCGCCGTCGTTCGCGCCCATGCTCGCCGAGGGCGGCTGGAAGGCGTTCGACGACGACCGGTGGTGGTTCGAGCCGAAGTTCGACGGGATCCGCTCGATGACGTACATGGCCACCGACGCGACCCGCCTGGTCACGCGGCGCGGCCGGGACGTGAGCGGGCAGTACCCGGAGCTCCACATGGTCCACGAGCTCGTGAACCAGGTGAACGCCGTGATCGACGCCGAGATCGTGGCGTTCGACGACGACGGCCGGAACTCGTTCGAGGCCCTCCAGCAGCGGATGAACCTGCTGAACGAGCGCGAGATCAAGCGCGCCGCGCAGAAGGTGCCGGTCGCGATGGTCGCGTTCGACCTGCTGTGGCTGGACGGCAACGACGTCACGGGTCTGTCGCTGCAGGAGCGGCGCGACCTCCTCGTCTCGGTCGTTGAGGAGGACGAGCGGCTCCAGCTGATCACGCACGTCGAGAGCTCGGGCACGGCGTTCGCGCAGACGGCGACGTCGCTCGAGCTCGAGGGCGTCGTCGCGAAGCGGAAGGGCTCGCGGTACCTGCCGGGGCGCCGCTCGCCCGACTGGCGGAAGATCAAGCTCACGAACACGCAGGACTGCGTGATCCTCGGCTGGACGCCGGGCCAGGGCGGGCGCGCAGGATCGTTCGGTGCCCTGCTCGTCGGCGCATACGACGACGGCGTGCTGCTCTGGGTCGGCCAGGTGGGCACCGGGTTCACGGGCCCGATGCTCGACCGCCTGATGGAGGCTCTGCGGCCGCTCGTGCGGTCGACCCCGGTCGTGCCCGAGCTCAGGGGTGCGAAGGGCGCCAGCTTCGTCGAGCCCACACTGGTTTGCGAGGTCGAGTACCTGGAGATGACGAAGAGCACGGGTAAGATGCGGGCGCCCAGCTTCAAGGGCCTCCGCGACGACAAGGCCCCCGAGGACTGCGCCCTGGA
>DASTHN010000010.1:0-7574 GCA_035718185.1 Actinomycetota bacterium | reverse complement strand
TCCCGGCGAGCTCGAGCTCGCCCCGGAACCCGGAACGGGCGATGTGCTCGCGCGCGAGCTCCGGATCGAAGCGGAGCGCGATGTCGGGCGTGTGTCCCTGGAGCGCGGGCGGCACCACGCCGCCGGTCGCGACCACCAGGTTCGCCGGACAGACCTCGGCGAGTGCCGCTCGGTCGATCGCGTGTGCGAGCGCGCGACGGAGCTCCAGGTTCCCCATCACGGGGTCGGTGTGATCGAAGCGCAGGTAGGCGGACCACGCCGCGGCGCCGAGCTTCGCGTCCGGCGGCACGGCCGAGGGCATCAGGTCCGCCAGCCGCGGCGTGTACCGCACCAGGATCAGATCGAGGTCGCCGCGCTCGTACGGGCCGAGCGCGTCCACGATGCTCGAGCGCACGAACCGGACCTCGCGAACGTTCCCGCGGCGCGGGCTCCGGTACCCGTCACGGCGCCGCAGGACGAGCTCCTTCTCGCTCCGCTCGCTCACCCGGAACGGCCCGCTCACCACCTGCCGGTCCGGCTCTGTCCACCGGTCGCCGTCGCGCTCGATCGCGTGCCGCGGCTGCGGGGCGCCGTCCGGCCGGTTCATCACGCTCATGAAGTACGGCGCGGGCGCCGAGAGCCGGAACTCCACCGTGCGGTCGTCGAGCGCGCGGACGCCGATCGCCTCGGCATCGGCGTTCCGACGCAGGTAGTGGTCCTGTCCGTTCTCGAGCACGAAGTAGATCGCGACCGAGGACCCGGGTGCGTCGGGGTCCAACACCCGCTTGATGCCGAACTCGATGTCGTGCGCCGTGAGCGGGACGCCGTCGGACCACGTCAGCCCCTCGCGGAGGTGGAACACGTAGCGGAGCCCGTCGTCGGCGATCTCCCAGCGCTCGGCGAGGCTGGGGACGATCGTCCGCTCGGGCCACTGCTCGACCAGCCGGTCGAACAGCTGCATGCAGAGCTGGATGTTCGGCCAGGCGATGGCCGAGCGCGGGTCGGGATCGTTCGGCAGGAAGCTGGTCGCCACGCGGAGCACTTCGGTCGGCGCCTCGGGCGCCGGCTCCGGCGGGGTCCAGAACGCGAACGCCCGCTGGTACGTCTGGTTCGCCTCCGCGAACCGCAGCGACATGTGGAGCGCGAGCGCGAGCTTGAACAGGACGAGCGCCACCTCTCGCCGCTCCCCGCGCCGCTCGAGGATCGGCAAGAGCTCGCGGTCGTGGTCGATCGCCTCGTCGAGCGCGTACTCCTCGCGGGCCCGGTCGCCGGCCTTCGCGAGGTACGCGGCCGCGCGCTCCTCGTCGTCGGCGCCCAGCCAGTGGTGCGCGAGGAGCCCGGCGACCTCGTGCTCGCGGCCTCCGTACGCCTCCTGGAGCCACCGCGCCGCCTTCGCGTGCAGCCGCCGGCGCTCGTCGAGCAGGAGCGTCCGGTACGCGGCCTCCTGGATCAGGGCGTGCTTGAAGCGGAACTCGGGCTCGGGCCACCGGCGGCCCTCGCGCAGCATGTCCAGCCGCTGCAGTTCCGTGAGCGAGCGCCGCACCGGCGCGCCCGGCTCGCACACGGCCTCCAGCAGCGGCAGCCCGAACTGCCGACCGAGGACCGATGCGGCGAGCAGCGCCGAGCGGGCCTCGGGCTCGAGCCGGTCGATCCGGGCGAGGATGACCTTCTCGACGGTTGGCGGGACCTCGACGTCGACGGCGTGGTCGAACCGCCAGCCGTCGCCCTCCCGCACGAGCGCGCCCGCGTCGACGAGCGCGCGCACGAGCTCCTCGAGGAAGAACGGGTTGCCCTCGGCAGGCCCGAGGATCCGCCCCTGCATCTGGTCCGGGAGCGTCTCGGGCCCGACGAGCGCGTGGAGGAGCTCGCGCCCGGCATCGCCGCTCAGCGACTCGAGCGCGATCTCGCGCGTGCGGTGCGGGAGCGACCGGGCGGCGGTCTCGCGCAGGTCCCACGACGGGTGGTCGGGCTCGAGGCGGCTCGTGAGGACCAGGAGCAGGGCGGCCTCCTCGGTCTCGGCCAGCAGGCGCTCGAGCAGCTGGAGCGAGGTCGGGTCGGCCCAGTGCAGGTCCTCGACCGCGACGACCACCGGGCCGTCCTGCGCCAACCGGCCGAGCAGCGACCGGACGACCTCGAACGTGCGGTACTGGAGCGCCTCGGGCGCCAGCTCCTCGAGCCGCTCCTGCGCCTCGGGCTCGAGCGTCAGGCCGAGCATCGCCCCGAGGTACGGGTAGACCTCGAGCACCCGGTCGCCGAACAGGCGGTCGAGGCTCCGGCGGAGCGCGACCCGCACGCGCAGGTCCGGCTCGTCGGCCATGACGCCGAGCCATGAGCGCAGCAGGTCCCGCAGCGGCCAGTACGGCATCGCCTCCCCGTACGAGACGCACCGGCCCTCGATCCACAGCGCGCGGCCGTGCGGGACGCTCGCGCCCGAGACGTGGTCGCGGAGCTCGGCGAGCAGGCGGCTCTTGCCGATCCCGGGCTCGCCGGTCACGAGCAGGATGCCGCCCGAGCCCGCGAGCGCCGCGTCCAGCACCTGGCGCGCGACCGCCATCTCGGGCTCGCGGCCGACGAACGGCGCCTGCACGTTCTCGAGCCCGCGCGCCCGGACCGGCACGGCGCGCAGCCCGAGGACCGGCGAGGCCGTGACCGGCCGACTCTTGCCCTTGAGCTCGAGCGACGCCGGCTCACCCCACTCGAAGATGCCGGCGACCCGACGACGCGTCTGCGCGCCGACGAGCACCGTGCCGGGCTCCGCGAGCGCCTGGAGCCGGGCCGCCACGTTCACGGCGTCGCCGAGCGCCCCGAGCTCGACCCGGCTCCCCGCCCCGACGGACCCCACCACCGCAATCCCGGTGGCGACCCCGACCCGGACGCCGAAGCGCTCGATCCCGAACGCCCGCTCGACCTCGTCCGCGTACTCGGCGATGTCGGCGACCGCCTGGAGCGCGGCGCGCACCGCGCGCTCGGGATCGTCCTCGTGCGCCTGCGGGGCGCCGAACAGCGCGAGCACGCCGTCGCCGGCCAGGTCCTTCACCGTACCGCCATACGCCTCGACCGCCCCGATGACCCGGGCGACGGCGTCGTTCACGACGAGCTTGAGGTCCTCGGGGTCCAGGCGCTCGGCGAGGGAGGTCGAGCCGACGAGGTCGGCGAACATCGCGGTGACGACCCGGAGCTCGTCCGGTCGCGTCGGTCCGTTCCCCTCCATCAGGTCATTGTGCCGCGGCCGGGCGCGTGGCGGCGAGGGGCACGAGGGCCTCGGCCTCGAGCCGGATCGCCTCGGCGTCTCGGAGCCGCCCGAGCCATCCGACCGGCAGGCCGCCCACCCCGTCGCGGGCGCCGAGGAGCGCCCCGGCGACGGCGGCGTTCGTGTCCGCGTCGCCACCGAGCGCGACGACCCGGCGCAGCTCGGTCTCGGCGTCGCCCCCCGCCAGGATCGCGTGGAACGCCAGGCCGGCGGTGAAGAGGCAGAAGCCCTGGTCCGGGCCATCGACCGGCCGCGACCGGCCGGCGGCGTCGACGAGGAACCCGAGCTCCTCGCCGCCCTCGAGGTCCTCCACCGCCGCCAGCGCCCGCCCGGCGGCCTCGGACGCCGGCTCGCCCCGCACGAGCGCCGCCACCGCCAGCGTCACCGCGAGGACGGACGTGCGGCATCGCCCGTCGTGGTGCGTGAGCGACGAGAGCAGTGGGGCGAGCGTGGCGAGCTCGGCCGGCCGGTGCGCGTAGGCGAGCCCGAGCGGCGGGCAGTACATCAGCGAGCCGTTCCCCGCGCTCACCTCGGGACCCCGTTCCCGCCAGACCGCCTCGGCCTCGGCTCGAGCGTCGTCGCCGGGCGCGAGCCCGACGCCCCCGCCGCGAGCGACCCGCCGGAGCACGCGCCCGGTGAGCGATCCGACGTCGGGCGGATCGGACGCCAGCCACTCGAGGTGCCGGCGGACCAGGTCGTCGGGGTCCAATCCCCCGCGCCGGGCCAGGCTCCGCATCAGGTTCCGGGCCATCGCGGTGTCGTCGGTGGTCGAGCCCGGGGGCTCGTCCATCCACGGGAGCTCGAGCGCCGGGATCGGGTCCGGGACGTTGTTGGCGCGGAGGAACTCGAACGGCGCGCCGAGCGCGTCCCCGAGCGCCGCTCCGAGCGCACAGCCGACGACCCGCTCCCCGAGGTCCACCGGGGGATGCTACCGGTCAGCGCAGTCGTGGCCTTGGTACCCTAGTCGGCCGCATGGACAAGATCGGTCCTCGCCACCGCATGTGCCGCCGCGTCGGCCAACCCGTCTGCGGACGGGCCAACTGCCCGTCCGTGAAGCGCCCCTACCCGCCCGGCCAGCACGGCCGCGGCCGCAAGCGCTTCTCGGAGTACCAGGTCCGGCTGCTCGAGAAGCAGAAGCTCCGCGCGATCTACGGGGTCGGCGAGCGCCAGATGCGCGCCTACTACGACCGCGCCAGCCGCAAGACCGGCGTCACCGGCGAGGAGCTGATCCGCCAGCTCGAGACCCGCCTGGACGCCGTCGTGCTGCGGATGGGCTTCGCCCTCACCCAGCGCCAGGGCCGACAGCTCGTCAGCCACGGCCACGTGAAGGTCGACGGCCGCCGGATCGACGTGCCGAGCGCCCAGGTCCGGCCCGGCCAGACCGTGGAGCTCTCGGACAAGGCGAAGTCGTTCGTCTACGTGCGCGAGGCCCTCGAGCTCGCGCCCGACGCACCGCCCTACCTGTACGTGAACAAGGACGATCTCCAGGGCACGCTCTCCCGGTACCCCGAGCGCGACGAGATCCCGCTCCCGGTCCCGATCGAGGAGCGGCTCATCATCGAGTTCTACTCGTAGCGCCTCCGCCGATCCGCTACGCCTCGAAGTCCCTGCCGCCGCCGCAGCCGTACGTCCGACGGATCGCGGCGGTCGCCTGCTCCAGCGACGCGTAGAGCTCCTCGGCCTCCTCGGGGGAGAGCTCGGTCTTCAGCACCTCGAAGCAGGCCTTCTCCTCCTGCTCGAAGTGGGTCTCGATCGCTCGCTTCAGCCCGTCGAGGACCGCGCGCATCTCGGCCTCCTGCTTCGAGCCGATCCCGGCCTTCGTCAGCTCCAGGCGGATCCGCTCGAGCTCGTCGGTCAGGCGGGAGATCTCGCGGTGCTCGGCGAGCATCTCGCTCGTGGTCGCGGTGGAGCCCGTGACGCGTCGGAGCACGGGGAACAGCGTCCTGCCCTCGCCGACGGCGTGCGGGATGAGCTCGTGGGACAGGGTCTCGTGGATCCCACCGGCATCGGCGCGGATCACCAGCGCCGAGCCCTGGTCGAGCTCGCCCGAGACGCGGTCGATCGCCGCGATCAGGGGCACGAACTCCCGGTGACGCTCGCAGAGCGACTCGTCGGCCTTGCTCATCACGTCCTCCTCGGTCCCCGGGCCCGCCGGTCCCGCGGCCACCGTACGCCGGGTCGTGCCCGCGCAGGACGGCCGGACGGCCCGTCCGGCGGGGGTCCGACGACCGCGCTCGTGCAGGTGCGGGCTCCCACCTATCATCGAGCCAGCGATGAGCGGATCGCCGCCCGACGCGACGCCCGGCCGCGGGCGGCTCTGGGAGCTCGCGACGTTGTTCCTGCGCCTGGGGGCGACGGCCTTCGGCGGGCCGGCCGCGCACGTGTCGATGATGCACGACGAGGTGGTGACCCGCCGTCGGTGGCTGGGCGAGCAGGAGTTCCTCGACCTGCTCGGCGCCACGAACCTGATCCCCGGCCCGAACTCGACCGAGATGGCGATCCACGTCGGGCTGGCCCGGGCCCGTTGGCGCGGTCTGATCGTGGCCGGGGCGTGCTTCATCCTGCCCGCGATGCTCATCGTGCTCGCGCTCGCGTGGGCATACGTGCGCTACGGCCAGACCCCCGCGGTCGAGGGGCTGCTGTACGGGATCGAACCGGTCGTCATCGCGATCGTCTTCCAGGCGCTCGTGCGGCTCGGGCGGACGGCCGTGAAGCGCTCGGCGCTGCTGGTCGCGGTCGGCCTCGGGGTGGTGGCGCTGTACGTGGTGGGCGTGAACGAGCTCGTGCTGCTCTTCGGCGCCGGCCTGGTCGTCCTCCTCGTGCGCGGCGCCGAGCGTCTGCGCCGCGGCGTCTCGCCCGGGGTGCTGCCGCTGCTCGGCGCGCTGCTGCCCTCCGCGGCGGCGGTGGCCGAGCGAACCTCGGTCGAGCTCTGGCGCCTGTTCCTGCTGTTCCTGAAGTTCGGCGCGGTGATCTACGGCAGCGGGTACGTGCTCTTCGCGTTCATCCAGGGCGACCTGGTCGACCGGCTCGGCTGGATCACTCAGCAGCAGCTCGTCGACGCGCTCGCCGTCGGCCAGCTCACGCCGGGGCCCGTCTTCACGACCGCCACGTTCATCGGCTACCTGGTCGGCGGTGTGGGCGGCGCGCTCCTCGCGACCCTGGCGATCTTCCTGCCGGGCTTCGTGTTCGTCGCCGCGCTCCAGCCGATCGTCCGCCGCATGCGGCGCTCGACCTGGACCGCCGACCTGCTCGACGGCGTGAACGCCGGCGCGATCGGTCTCATGGCCGGCGTCACCTGGCAGCTCGGCCGCGAGGCGATCGTCGACGTCCCCACCGCGCTGCTCGCCCTCGCCGCCGCCGTCGTCCTGTTCCGATGGAAGGTGAACTCCGGCTGGCTCGTGCTCGCCGGGGCGGTGCTCGGCCTCGTGGCCGTGCTGGTCGGCTGGGTGTGAGCCCGGGGCGGCCGAGAACCCGCGCCTCGGCCTCGCGCGCCTCACCCCACGCCGGCAAGCCTGTGTGGCTCGTCAACCTCGAACGCCGTGCTCGGTCTGCGTCCCGGCGACGGTCCCGCTCGGTACCGAGTGCCGTCCTCGCGGAACCAGGCGACGTGCCCGTCCGGCTCGCGGGCGAGCGACCACCCGTACTCGTGCACCAGACGATGATGGAAGGAGCAGATCAGCACCAGGTTGTCCAGCTCGGTCCGCCCTCCGTGGCGCCACCACCGGAGGTGGTGGGCCTCGGTGAACCGCCGGGCGCCGCATCCGGGGAACCGGCACTCGCGGTCTCGGTGGCGCACCTGGCGCACCATCCACGCCGAGGGCTCCCTGCTCATCCGTCCGAGTCCGATCACGTCTCCACGCTCGTCCTCGACCACGGTCTGGATCCGAGCGTTGCACAGCAGCCGCCGGGCCGTGCGTTGGGAGATCACCGGGCCGCCCTCGATCTCGCACCCGCCGATGCCGGTCCGCAGGGCCTCGGCCGTGGCGTGCACCACGACGGTCGCACGATCCGGGTCCGGATCCGCGGCGAGCTGCGCGGAGCACATCGCGACGAGCGCATCGGCGCGACGCGCGTCGGCGAAGCCCTCGTCGGCCTCGTCGGGCATCCGTGGGACGGCGGCGGCCATCCGCTCGATGGCGTGAGCCACGACCGCGCCCTGGGCGGCCGGCATCTCGGCCTGGAGCGCGAAGCGACGCCCGTCGTCCACGTACCACCAGTCCAGGAACCGAGCGCGCTCGGCGTCGAGCGTCTGGGTGATCGAAACCCGGGCGGCCAGGTCACCCCGGTGCCGGATCGCGCCCACCGAAACCCCTTGGGCCCACCGGATCAGCCGTGACTCGGTCTC
>DASTHN010000009.1:0-20911 GCA_035718185.1 Actinomycetota bacterium | reverse complement strand
ACGCGGAGGCGGACGGGAATCGAACCCGCCTGCGAGCTGTCGCCCGCACACCGGTTTTGAAGACCGGGGGGCCCACCAGGCGCCCGGACGCCTCCGCGCTCAGCGTACCCGGAGCGCGGTGGAACCCGCGTCGAGCCTGTGCAGCCCGAGCTCGCCAGCCAGGTCCACAGCGCGCGAGAGCTCCTCGCGCGTCGGACGTCGCGCGATCTCGGGGTAGTCGCGGCCGCCGACGAGGCCCGCCGGCCGGTACTGCCCCATGAGGTTCAGGTACGTGTCGGGACCGAGCTCCGCCGCGATCCATCGCAGGATCCCCTCGGTCTCATCGAGCAGCCCCGGCATCACCAGGTGTCTGAGGAGGACGCCCCGCACGGCGAGCCCGCGCGCGTCGAGCTCGAGCGATCCCACCTGTCGCTGCATCTCGAGGATCGAGCCGCGCGCCACCTCCGGGTAGTCCGGCCGGCGCAGGTAGCGGCGGGCGCGCTCGGTCGTCCACAGCTTGAGATCGGGCATGTAGATGTCGACGACGCCGTCGAGGAGCTCCAGGCTCTCGGCGGAGTCGTACGCGCTCGTGTTGTAGACGATCGGGATCCGCAGGCCTCCCTCCACCGCGAGCACGAGCGCCTCGAGGAGCTGCGGCACCACGTGCTCGGGCGTGACCCAGTTCACGTTGTGGCAGCCGCGAGCCTGGAGCTCGAGCATCAGGGCCGCGAGCGCCTCCGCCGAGACCTCGGCGCCGCCCACCCGCCACGAGACGTCGAAGTTCTGGCAGAAGACGCACCGCAGGTTGCAGCCGGCCAGGAAGATCGTCCCGCTCCCGTTCCAGCCGCGGAGTGGATCTTCCTCGCCGTGATGGGCGAACGCCGAGGCGACGATCGCGCGCCGGCCGACGTGACAGATCGACCGCTCGTCGCGCGAGCGGTCCACGCGGCATCGCCGTGGGCAGACCCTGCAGGGCCGGGCGAGGAGCGACCGCGCCGATCGAGCGCGTTCCCGGAGCTCGCCCCGGCGATGCATCGCGACGTAAGACGGCTCGTGTGCCGTGGCGGCCGTGCGATCCGAGACGTCCATGACCTCACGCCTCCCTCCGCCAGCGTACGCCCGGAGCGACCCCGTCCGGATGGGGCCGTTCGCCCCTTCGCGTGCGGACCGGCGCGGCGCAGCGTGAGGGGGGTCCGATCCGAGGGGAGGCCGTGTCCTCGACCGACGTCCGCGCGCTGCGCGCGGTGCGAGATGTCCATGGGCTGGTCGAGGCGCGCCGCGACCCCGACCAGGATGTCGTCCGGGCGGCGTCGTGGGCATTGACCCGTCTGGAGGACGCCGTCGGGGTCCCGTACCTGGTCGCCGCCCTCGACGATCCCAGCGCCGCCCTCCCCGCGGCGCGGCTCCTCGGCCGGCTCGGCGACCCCGGCGCGGTCGAGCCCCTGCTCGCGGCGTTCGAGCACGGCCCGAACGACCTGCGGGTCGCGGCCGCCGACGCGCTCGGGGCGCTCGACGACGCCCGGGCGGTCGGACCGCTGGCGGAGGCCGTCGAGCGAGACTACCCCGAGGTCGCGAACGCCGCCGGACGCGCCCTCGGCCGGATCGACGACGCCCGAGCCACGGACGCCCTCGAGCGGGTGTTGGCCGGCACCCGATCGACGGCCGCGGCGGTCGGGCTCGCGGCCGCTCGCCACGCGGTCGCGCTCCCGTTCCTGTACGAGCGCCTGGCGACCGGGGAGCCATCCGACCCGGATACGGCGGCGGCCGCCCTCGCGATCGCGGAGGTGGGCGATGCGCGCGCGCTCGGCCCGCTGCTCGAGACGATGCGCCGCGCGCGGGGGGAGGAGAAGTGCCCCTACGTCCGGGCCGCCGGCCTGCTGGGCGACACGAGGGCGATCCCGCCGCTCCTCGGCCTGATGATGAGCTACGGCCTGTGCGCGGCGACCGTGCTCGAGGCCCTCGGACGGATCGGCGATCCGCGCGCGCTCGGCCCGGTCCTCGACGCGCTGGACGACGACCGCGCCGAGGTCCGCGCGGCGGCGATCAAGGCCCTCGGAGCGATCGGAGACCCGCGCACGCTCGACGCGCTCCGGAGGGTTCTCGAGCGGCCCGAGCTCGACGCCGAGAGCCGTCTGCTCGCCGAGGACGCGATCGGCGACATCGAGCGTGTTGCGGCGGGCGACGACGGCGGGTAGTCTCCCTTTCTAGTCCACATCACACTAGTTGAGCGAGGTGGTCTGCATGCGCGCATCGAAGGTCGAGGTGGCGGTCCTCGGCCTCCTCGCCGAGGAGCCGATGTACGGGTACGACCTGCTCGAGCGGTTCCGCACCCGGAGCATGGGGTTCTGGGTCGAGGTCGGGAAGGCCTCGGTCTACCAGGCGCTGCGACGGCTCGAGGAACGAGGGCTCGCGAGCGGGCGTGCGCAGGAGGGCAGCGCGGGCCCAGACCGGCGTGTCTACCGCATCACCGCGGCCGGCCGAGCCCGACTGCGCGCCGGCCTGCGCGAACGCACCGCGGGGGCGGGCCCGTACGAGACCGAGGCCGGTCTGGCGCTCGGGTTCGTGCACCTCGTGACGCTCGACGAGGGCAGGCGCGCCGTCGGCCGCCGCCAGACGGCGCTCACCGGGTGGCGGTCGGCGATCGCGGTGGAGCGCGAGCGCGTCGAGCGCGCCGATGGCGCAGGTCGTGCCGTGGCGCTCCGCATGCTCGAGCTGCAGGACGCCCTGGCCCAGACCGAGCAGCGCTGGCTCGAGCGGTTCGGCGACGACCTCCCGAAGCTCCGCGGCTGACCTCCTGGGCTCCCGGGTCGCGTCCGCATCGTGTCCTACCATGACCTGCGATGGAGGCCGCGTTCTTCGACCTGGACAAGACGATCATCTCGAGGTCGTCGTCCCTCGCGCTGTCCCGCCCGATGTACCGGGCCGGGATGGTCACCCGTGGGCAGCTGCTGCGCGGCGCGTACGCGCAGCTCGTGTACGCCCTCGTCGGGGCGGACGAGAAGAAGATGGACCGCCTGAAGGAGGGGATGCTCGCCCTCACGAAGGGATGGGAGCGCGCCGAGGTGGAGCGCCTCGTGCACGACGTGATCATCGACGCGATCGACCCGTTCGTGTACCAGGAGGCCCTCGACCTGATGGCCCTGCACCGGCAGGAGCGGCGTCGGATCTACATCGTGAGCTCCTCGCCCGAGGAGGTCGTGCGGCCGCTCGCCCGGCACTTCGGGGTATCCGGCGTGATCGCGACGCGCGCCCGGATCGTGAACGGTCGGTACACGGGTGAGCTCGAGTTCTACTGCGCCGGCGAGGGCAAGGCCCAGGCGATCCGCGACCTCGCCGAGCGTGTGGGTCTGGACCTCGAGGGCTCCTACGCGTACTCGGACTCGATCAGCGACCTTCCGATGCTCGGGTCCGTCGGTCACCCGGTCGCGGTGAACCCCGACAAGGACCTCCGCAAGGAGGCCGAGGCACGGGACTGGGACATCCGCGACTTCCGTCGACCGGTCCGGCTCCGCACCCGCATCGCGCAGACGGCGACGAAGCCTCGGAGCATCACCGCCGGCGTTGTCGCGGCGGCCGCCGCGGCGGGGATCCTCGCGTGGGTCGTCCTGCGCTCACGGACGAGCGGGGCGCGTCCGACCGGCTGAGGGACGTTCGACCCGCGGACGCCGGACCTTCGCGTTCGCGCGTGAGCTCATCCGGGGGTACGATCGACGTGCAGCCCATGGGCTGCCGCGAAGGGAGCAGAAACCCACGCGCGTCCTGCCGCGGGAGGCATGCTCCGGGCCCGAAGGCCTCGCCTTCGGTCCCCGAGCAAGTGCAGAGAGCGCATGTTCGCTGCTCCCTTCGCGCACGTCCGGCGCTCCGCGCGGTTCGCGCCCGCGAGCGCCTCAGGGGATCGACGGCGTTCGCTCCGTCCCCGTCGGCGAGCGGTGCCACTCGAAGTGCATGCCGTCCGTTCGGATGAACGTGCCGCCCCAGATGAACCCCCACCGCTCGAAGACCTCGACCATGCGCGGATCCTGGTCGGCAGGACCGCCGTATGGGTTCGAGCCCACGTTGATGTCGAGCGCCACGCCCCACGTGTGGTGGCTGATCCCCTGCTGCGGGTCGCGGTTCGCGAACCGCCGGGCGTAACAGCCGCTGAACGAGTCGATCGTGTCCCGCAGGCCGAGGTCGATCAGCTCGCGGATCGCGCCGCGGATCTGCGGGAACATCGCGACGTTGCAGGTGACCTGGCCGAGGAGCGGCACGTGCTCGGTCGCGATGTGGGTGGCCTCCCACGCCGGGTCGATCTGCAGGTAGCCGCGCCGTCCGGGGTCGGGGCGGGCGGCGAACTCGCCGAACAGCAGCTTCAGCTCGACCGGGGGGAGCACGGCGTCCCCCTGTCGGAAGTACGGGGTCTCGCCGGGAGATCGGACCTGCAGGGGCACGCCGCTCGGCAGCGCCGCGCGGAGCATCTTCCCCACGATCCGGCCGTCCGAAGGCTCCTCGGGCTGCACGAGCGCGTAGCGGTCGTGCGTGACGCCGAGCGCCGCGCCCACGCGGCGCGCGACGAGCAGCTCGTGCGCGCCGACCAGCTCGTCGGGCCAGATCGCGGCGACCTGGATCCGGAGATCGCCGAACTGGAGCACGGCGCCCGGACCCAACCGGCGCAGCCGAGCGCTCGACTCGCCGAGGATCCCGAACCCGTTCTCCAGGTCGGCGATGGCGCCTTGCTGGGAGAGCGGGACGAACGGCTCGTATTCGGACGGGTCGACCGCGGCGACCTCGAGCGGGATCGCATACCCCTGCGGCGGGTCGTCGACCACATCGCCGCTGTCCGAGAGCGAGCGAGTCATCCAGACGACATCGCTGTTCACCACCACGACGCGATCGATGCCCGGGAGTGTGCGGACCTTCGCACGGAATCCCTTCGGCAGGCCACCGTGGGTCCACGCGAGGAACGTGCCCGGTTCGGCCGCCCGTGTCGCGGGCGCCTCGGAGCCGCCGAGCAACGTGGGGACCCGTGACTCGGGCTCCCGGGCCTGCAGCGCCAGCGTGACGCCGGCACCGACGACGATGCCGACGACCGCACCGGCGACGATCGCGAGCGCTCGTCTCACGGCGACGGCTCCTCGCTCGGGCCCGTCGCACCGGTGGGAGGCGAGGTCGCACCGGAGGGGGTCGGCTCCGTTCCTCCGTCCGCCGGCGCGAGCGAGTCGACGATCGCGATCAGCTCCCGCAGCGGCAGCCCGGGCGCCTCGACCGAGACGTACAGATCCCCCTCGAGCCACTCGAGCCGCCCTGCGTCGGGCGTGTACCTGGCCTCGACCCCGCGGACCTCGACCGCCTCCTGGCGGGATGCCGTGGCGGCCGGCAACGCCTTCGCGAGCTCCATGTGCAGGTGGATCTCGCCGCCGCCGAAAGCGACCTCCTCGTCCTGGAAGTAGACGGCGACCCCGACGGTGTCGCCGCGACGCAGCAGTTCGACCGATGCGAGCGCCGAGCCCTCGGGCAGCGTCCGCGGCATCAGCAGCTGGAACGGAGCCTGTGCCTGCGCCTCCTCGAGCCGGACGCGCTCGATCGACCCGTCCGGCGTCTCCTGAACGCGCCAGGCATCGGGCAGGGCGATGCCCTCCACGGGCACGGAGGCCGCGACGCGGAGCAGGTCGGCCCGCGACAGGTTGGTCTCCAGGTAGACGTCCACGTCGTTCGTGTGGATCGACAGCCGCCTGCCCTCGTCCTCGGTCGCCGGCTCGTAGTAGGCGACGCCACCGTCCGGGAGCGCGACCTCTTGGGCACGCCGCCCGACCGGCCCGAGGAGCTCGTTCCGCGTCCACGTCCTGGACTCGCCCACCTGGAGCCACTGCAAGCCGCGCGAGTAGGTCAGGACGACGTCGCCGGCCCGTCCCTGCGGATCGGCGGGCAGCACGACCTCGTACAGGGTCATGCCGTTCAGGTCGGCAGGCGCGATGGGCCGGTGCCCGGTCTCTCGCTCGACGGCCTCCAGGGGAACCGGTCTGGCCCCCTGGTCGACCTGACCCTCGATCCTGGGCACGGCGAACGTCGTGTCCGGCGGTTCGGACCGGTCGATGGACAGCGCCTGGACCTCGAGCACCGGCACAGAGGGGGGCTCGTCGGGGAGCCCGAAGCGAAGGGCCCACTGCCGGCGCTCGGGGCCCGAGGCCGGGTAGACGGACCACTTCAGTGGGGACCAGGACGTGGCGTCGAGCCACACCACCACCCGGTCATCGGGGTAGAACGGCCGCCAGGCACCGCCGCGCAGGAACGGGAACAGCGGCGCGGCGCGGTCGAACCGCATCTCCACGCGGAGTGCCCTGCGGCCGAGGACCGTCCCTTCGCCGAGCACCGCCACGCCCTCGTCGCCGGACAGCGTGGTTACCGGGATCACCAGGTCGGTCGGGGCCGGCGCCGACGACGAGAACGGTGTCCGGTTCGTGATGAGGGTCTCGGTCGGGGGACAGCCTGACGTCGGGCACGGCGAGGGCACGCGCGAGTACCACGTGGAGCCATCGACCACGAGCCGCAGGTCCGTGGGCGTGAAAGCATCCGACGGGTAGACGGTGTGATCGGTCACGTCCACCCGGTAGCGCTCGGGGGCGTGGAACCAGACCTCCATCGACAGCTCGCGGACCGGGACGTCGGGGGCGAAGTCGCGCTCGCGGATCTGGAAGGAGGCGCGGTACGCACGGAGGCCCGCGGCGGCGCGCGCCACACCCTCGGTGACGTCGACGGCGGTCGCGGTCCGCTCCGCGTTCCAGGGGCCCCCGACCGCGAGCGAGCCGACCAGCAGGCCGACCACCGCGGCGGCGACGGCGGGCGCGATCCGCGGGAGCAAGGGCCCGGGCACCCTCGGCGCCCTGAGTGGCCGCACCCGGGCCGTGGCGGGCCGCCCTCCGGCTCGGACGGCGGCCATGATCGGCTCGACCAGGTCGGGCACCGCAGGGGCGAGTCCGATCCGCGCCCGCTCGCGGAGGCGGTAGGCACCGGCCTGGAAGGCTCGGCAGGCGGCGCACGTCGCGAGGTGTTGCTCGAGGGCGTGGGCCGCGTGGTGCGACAGGCGCTCGCCGTCCATGCGCTCGGAGAGCGCCCGACGGGCACGGTCACAGTTCACCGGCGACCTCCTCGGTGGCAAGGGCGTTCATCATCGCGGCGCGGGCACGGTGCATCCGGCTCTTCACGGTTCCCACCCGCACGTGCAGGACGTCGGCCGCCTCCTGATACGACAGGCCGAAGACCTCGATGAGGATGAACGGCTCCCGATGGTCCTCCGAGACCGCGCCGAGCGCCGCCTGCAGCTCCAGCCGCAGCTCGGGGTCGGGCGGACCTAGGGGCTCCGGAGCCCGGAGCGCGCGCTCCTCCTGCCCTTTGCGCGCCCGGATGATGTCCAGGGCGCAGTTGCGGGCGATGCGGAACAGCCAGGACGTGAATCTCGAGTCGCCGCGGAACCCCGGGAGGAACCGGTAGGCGCGCAGGAAGGCCTCCTGGGTGGCGTCCTCGGCGAGCGCCCGATCGTGCGTGTATGAGTACGTGAACCGCCACAGGTCTCCCTGATAGGCGCGGACCAGGTCCTCGAACGCGTCCACGTCTCCTTCACGGGCGCGGGCGAGCGTACGCGGGTCGGGATCCTGCACCTGTCCCTCTCGGTCCGGCCGGCCAAACCAAGCGTATCCCGGTGTCTTTGCTGAAGGGACCGGCCAGGGGTCCCGACGGTTCCGTCCGGTTCGGGAGGAGGAGGGTTGCGCTCCGGAGCTACTGCGCGCGGGCCGAGGGGTGCTCGAGGCGCTCGGCCAGGCGCTCGGCGCGTTCGGCGGCCTCGCGGGGACGCCCCCCCGTGACGGCGCTCATGATCTGGACCAGCTCGCGCTCGACCCGCGAGGAGATCCGGCCGGTCCCGCGGGCGACGAGCCCGTCGAGGCGCTTGATGGCCCGCTCGAGGCGCCGCAGCGGCTCCTGCGCGACCTCGTCCTCGACCTCGCGCATGACCAGCCGATGGTCCCTGCGCCAGGCCTCCAGATCCAGGATCCGTCCCACACCCGAATCGTAGACCGGGGCTCCGACACTCCCGTGGAGGCTCGGCGGAACCGTCGGCGATGCCGGAGCTCGTCCGATCGCGGGAGCGGGTCCGGGGTCACCCTCGACGCGCGGGCGTGGCCGCCGGATGACGGAGATCGGCATCGGACGACGGCATCGGTCGCGCGGAGTACGGAACCCGTCGACCTGGCGATTGCCCGGCGTCGTGCCGGCCGCGTAAGGTCTGGCACGCGACGGCGACGTCGTCCCCCTCGAGCCTCTCCCTCGCTTCCCCTCGTGTCGGCTTCCCCTGGACGTCGTGTGAGGTGCGGATGGAGATGGCGCGGATCGTGCTCGGGCTCGAGGAGCACGACGTGGCGGAGGAGGTCATGCACTTCCTCGACCGGACCGGTCGTGCGCGGATCGTCGCGACGGCGTCCGACGATCGCCAGCTCTCGGAGGCGGTCCGGCAGCTCGAGCCCGACGCCGTCGTGGCGTCCACCGGGCTCGTCACCGAGCGGCTTCGGGGGCCGTTCCTCGCGGTCGAGACGACCGAGTCCGTGCGGAGCCTTCGCTCCGCGATCCGGTTCGGCGCCACGGGGTACTTCGTGTGGCCTCGGGAGCGGGAGGCGCTCGCGGCGGCCACCGTGGGCCTGAACCGACCGACGGAGCCCTCGACACAGGCGCCCGTCGTCGCGGTCCTGGGGGCGAGCGGCGGCGTGGGCGCGACCTTCGTCGCCACGCACCTGGCCGCCGCGCTGGCGCGGCGCTCGGTCGACTGCGCGCTCGTGGATCTCGACGTGGTGTTCGCGGGGGCGAGCGGTCCGCTCGGCGCGCCGGGAGAGGGCGTGCCGACGGCGGCCGACCTGACGCGGTTCGGGGACCTCGCACCGGAGCAGGTCCGCGAGCTGCTGTGGAAGCATCCCGAGGGCTTCGGCGTCCTGCTGGCGCCGGGTCGCGCCGAGCCGGACCTCGGGGCGGTGGTCTACGGCCGCGCCATCGCGGCGCTCGCGCAGGCGGTGCGGCTCGTGGTGCTGCACCTCCCTCGCGAGATCGCCCCGCCCACGCGGACCGCGCTCGCGGCCGCCGACGTCGTGGTCATCGTCGTCCGACTGGACGTGGCGTCGTTCCGCGACGCCCGGCGCGTGATCGAGACCGCCGGAGTCGACGATCGCGCACGCATCGTGGTCAACCGGGCCGCACGCGCGGAGGTCACGCCGGCAGACGTCCAGCGTGTCTTCGGACGACCGCCCCTGGCGACGATCCCCGCCGACCGGCGTGTCCCCCGGGAGCAGGCGAGCGCCAGGTTGCTCCCGCGTCGCGGTCGGACCGGCAGGGAGCTGGACCGGCTCGCCCGGACGCTGTTCGAGGAGGTTTCGTGAGGGGCGACGGGCTGGCGGACGTTCGGCGGGGTGTCCACGAGCGGGTCCTGCGCCGCATCGACGCCGACGAGCTCGCTCGGATCCCGCGCGCCGAGCGCCGTGTCCGGGTGCGCGAGGAGGCGCTCCGGATCCTGCGTGACGAGGGGCACATCCTGCCCCAGGGCGCCCTCTCGCGTGTGGTCAACGACGTTTCGGATGCGGTCGTCGGGCTCGGACCGATCGAGTCCCTGCTCAAGGACCCCGAGGTCACCGAGGTCATGGTGAACGGGCCCGACGACGTCTACGTGGAGCGGAAGGGGCGGATCGAGAGGGTGGTGGACCGTCTATTCGAGGGGGAGGAGGCGGTCCTCCACGTGATCGAACGCATCGTGGCCCCGCTCGGCCTTCGGGTCGATGGGTCGTCACCATGGGTGGACGCGCGACTGCCGGATGGCTCGCGGGTGCACGCGATCGTCCCGCCCCTTTCGCTCTGCGGCCCCGTCCTCAACGTGCGCAAGTTCTCGTCGGTGGCGTTCACGCCCACCGATCTCGTCCGCGGGGGCACGCTCGGTTCACGCATGCTCGCGTTCCTCTCCGCGTGCGTCGGAGGGCGAGCCAACATCGTGATCTCGGGCGGGACCAGCTCGGGCAAGACGACGCTCCTCGGCGTCCTCACGTCGTTCGTGGCCGAGGACGAGCGCATCGTCACGATCGAGGACGCGGCGGAGCTGCGGATCGGCAAGCCGCACGTGATCGGGCTCGAGTCGCGCCCGCCGAACGTGGAGGGTCGCGGTGAGGTGACGGTCCGCGACCTGGTCCGCAACGCGCTGCGGATGCGTCCGGACCGGATCGTCGTGGGCGAGGTCCGCGGCGGCGAGGCGCTCGACATGCTGCAGGCGATGAACACGGGGCACGATGGCTCGCTCTCGACGGCCCATGCGAACTCCGCGCGGCATCTCCTCTGGCGACTCGAGACGATGGCGCTGATGTCCGACATCGTGCTCCCGGTGGAGCACGTGCGCGAGCAGGTCGCCGCGGCCGTCGACGTCGTCGTGCACATGGCCAGGCTCCGCGACGGACGCCGGCTCGTGTTCCAGGTGGCCACCGTGGACGGTGTCCGGGAGGGGGAGCCGGTCGTGACCGAGCTGTTCGCCTTCGACCCCCGGCGCGGACCGTCGGGGACCTTCGTCTGCTCGGGGGTCGAGCCCGGCCTCGTGCGGACGCTCCGGTCACGAGGCCAGCGGGTCCCAGAGCGATGGTTCACCGCGGGTCCGGACGTCGCCGAGGGCCACGAGGGGCCAACAAGGTGACGGCGCTCGTGGTCGGTGCCCTCTGCGCGGGGGCCGTCGTGCTGGGCGGGCTGGCCGGCGCTCGGGAGCGGCGGCTCGGTGCCGTCGTCCCGACCCGGTCCGAGGACCCTGCGGGGTCGCCCGGTGCGTCCAAGCGGGTGATCGCATGGGCGGTGAGGGTGGTGCGGCGGCATCGGCCCCCCCGGACCGACATGCTGCAAGGGCAGCTGGCGGACGCGATCTCCGCGATCGCGTCGGCCTCGCGCGCGGGCCTGTCGCTGCGACAAGCCGTCCAGGTTGCGGCGGAACAGACACCACCGCCGGTCGGCACGGCGCTCCGCGAGGTCGTGGACCGCGCGCGCCTCGGTGCCTCGCTCGAGGAGGCGCTGCAGGGGTGGGCGGCGGCGACGCCGATCCCCGACGTGCGGCTGGCGACCGCCGTGCTCCGGCTTCACCGGCGCACCGGTGGCTCCCTCGCACCGGTGCTCGAGGGTCTAGCGAAGACCCTCCGCGAGCGGCGCGCGGCGGTCCGCGAGGTCCGTTCGCTCACGGCGCAAGCGCGGCTGTCGGGAGCGATCCTCGGGCTGCTGCCGGTCGGCTTCTTCCTGTTCCTGTGGCTCACGGCCCGGCGTGACATGGCGGCAGCGCTCGGGACCTCGCTCGGGCGCACCGCGATCGGCGTGGGGGTCGCGCTCGAGACCGCGGCGTTCCTGTGGATCCGCCGGCTCCTTCGGGTAGAGCCGTGACATCGACGTTGCCCGCGCCGCTCCTCGCATCCGCTTCCGTCGCGCTCGCCGTCGTCGCCGCCGCCGGCCGCGCCCGGGGCGGGGCGATCCAGATCCTCCGCCGGCCCGCCCCCGAGGAGCCCGAACGGGACACGTTGGTCCGTCGGATCGGGGACCTTCCGCTCCTCGAGCGCATCTCGGGTGGCGATCGCCTCCGCGCGCGGATCGAGTCGTCCGGCAGCGGCGGGTCGCTCGGGTCCGTCGTGGGGACGAAGGCTCTCCTCGCCGCCGCCGGCGGCGCGGCGGGCGCACTCCTCACCGGGTCCATCGTCGGGTCCGTCGCAGCCGCGTTCGTCGCCTTCCGGGTGCCCGACGTGCGCCTCGCGCGTGCCGTCCGGCTCCGCAGAGCACGGGCGGACCGGGAGCTGCCGGTCCTCCTCGACCTCCTCGCGGCGGCCGCCGCGGCCGGCCTGACCGGACAGCTCGCGGTGCGTCGAGCGACCGAGGCGACCGAGGGGCCGCTCGCGGAGGAGCTCGCGACGGCGTTCCGTCGCGTCGACCTTGGCGGCCGCTGGCGGGACGAGCTCGGCGCAGCGGCCGATCGCCTGGAGCTGCCCGACCTCCGGCGCGCCGCCGCGATCCTCACGCGGAGCGACGCGATCGGGTCCTCGCTGTCCGAGGGCGTGTCGGAGCTCGCGCGCGAGAGTCGGGAGGCCCGCCGTGCGGCGGTCTCCGAGCGCGCGCGGAAGGCGCCCGTGAAGATGCTGTTCCCGCTCGTGTTCCTCGTCCTCCCCGCGTTCCTCCTCCTCACCGTGGTCCCGGTCCTCGTGACCACGCTGCAGTCCATCCGCTGAGAGGAGGTGAACCGATGCTGCTGTCCTGGTACGTACGTGCGCGCGCGAGGCTGTCTCGGGAGGCTGGGCAGACCACCGCCGAGTACGCGCTCGTGATCCTCGCGGCCGCGGCGATCGCGGTCGTGCTCATCGCCTGGGCCCGTTCGTCGGGCAAGCTCCCGGCGTTCTTCGACAACATCATCGATCAGGTGGCGGGCAGTGCGGCGTAGGGGCGCGCAGGACGGCTCGGCCGTCGTCGAGTTCGCCCTGCTGCTGCCGATCCTGTTCCTGGTGCTCCTCGCGGCCGTGCAGGTCGGGATGCTCGCCAGGGACCAGCTGCTGCTCACGCAGGCCGCGCGCGCCGGGGCGCGCGAGGCCGCCGTCACACTGGACGAGGCCAGGGTCCGTGAGATCGCGCTCGGGGCGTCGCCGGGGCTGGATCCCGCGCGGCTGCAGCTCGGCGTCGTCCGTGAGGGGACGCAGGGCTCGGTCGTGACGGTTGCCGTCGCGTACCGGGCCGTGGTCGCCTCGCCGCTCGCCGGGTGGCTCCTGCCGGCGACGGTCGACCTGACGGCCTCCGCATCGATGCGCCAGGAGGTCGGATGAGGAGCCGTGCCCAGGACGGCGAGCTCGGTTCGGTCTCGGTCGTCGTTGCCGCTATCCTCCTGGTGACCATGGTCGTCGCGCTCGGCGCCGCGGACCTGGCCCGGGTCCTCATCGCGGCCTCCAGGGCGCAGACGGCGGCGGACGCCGGAGCGCTCGCCGCCGCGCAGAGCCTTGCCTTCCCGGGCGAGGTCGAGCCCGCGGCGGCCGCCTTCGATCTGGTCACCCGCAACGGCGGCCGAGTGCGGTCATGCGGATGCGAGCCCGGGACGTTCGAGGCCCGGATCGAGGTCGAGATGCCCGTCGGCCGCCTGTTCCTGTCGTCGGACGACCTCGTCGTCGCGGCGCGGGCCAGGGCCATCGTCGAGGTGTCTGAACCCTGATCCCCCGTCCCCGCTCAAGTCCGAGCCCGGGTGTACGATGCCTCAACCATGGCGACCGAGCGACGCGCGAGCGGGATCAGGCCGAAGGGCCGGCGAGCGGTGCTCGCGACGGTCGACTACACGCTGGCCAAGCGGGCCCTGCTGGGAGAGGTCCGCCACGGGCTCCGCTCGTGGGCGGACATCTGCGACGCCCACCCGGAGCTGATGCGCGCCGCCAAGCACGTCGGCGAGGAGACCCGGCGCGACTGCCCCGTCTGCGCGAAGGCGAAGCTCCGGCTGGTCACCTACGTGTACGGCGACGGGCTGCGGGAGGCCAACGGTCGCGTCTGGCCGCTCGATGTCGGCCTGTCGATGGCCGCCGATCGCCCCGGCGCCTGGTGCTACGTCGTCGAGGTCTGCACCGGGTGCCAGTGGAACCACCTGTCCGAGGCCTTCGTGGCCCGGGCCGTCTGAGCCGACCTCCCGCCCCTCACGGGAACTCCACCAGGTTTGCGCGCGTCGTTCCCCGGAGAAGCACCGCCGGTTGGATACCATCGACGACACCGTGGCGGACAAGACGCCTGCCCGCAGGCCCTCCAAGGGCCGCAAGCACGCTCCTCGCACCAGCCGGAAGCGCCGGCCCGGGATCCGGGGCTTCTTCCGGCAGTGGTGGTGGGCGTTCGTCGCCGTGCCCCTCGTCGGCGTGCTCGGAGCCCTCGCCACGCTGTACTACCTGTACACCAAGCTCGAGCTGCCCTCGACGCCGCCCCCGCTGCAGACCTCGTACATCTACGACCGTGACGGCAGGCTGCTGACCACCCTGCACGCCGGGGTCGACCGCACCATCGTCCCGATCGACCAGATCCCGATGGACCTGCGCAACGCGGTGGTCGCCGCCGAGGACAAGGGGTTCTACCAGCATCCGGGCATCGACCCGGTGGGGATCGTGCGGGCCGCCTGGACCGACCTCGTGGCGCGCGAGACCGTCCAGGGGGGCTCGACGATCACGCAGCAGGTGGTGAAGAACGTCTACGCCGGCACGTACGAGGAGGATCCGAAGACCGGCGAACAGGTCTACACGGTCCCGCCAAGGACGTTCGGTCAAAAGGTCCGCGAGTCGCTCCTCGCGATGAAGGTGGAGCGCGAGTTCACGAAGGACGAGATCCTCGCGACCTACCTGAACACGGTCTACTTCGGCCACGGCGCGTACGGCGTTCAGGCGGCCGCCCAGACGTACTGGAGCAAGGACGTGGACGAGCTCACCCTCCTCGAGTCGGCCACCCTCGCCGGCCTCATCCCCAGTCCGAGCCTGTTCGACCCGATCGAGCATCCGGCGGACGCCATGACCCGACGGAACTACGTCCTGGACCGGATGGTCGCCGACGGCTACCTGGAGTCCGCCCGCGCGGAGGTCCTGAAGGCCAAGGAGGTCAAGGTCGACCCGCTCGAGAACGCCGACGACTTCCCGCGCAAGACCGGGTACTTCCTCGACTACACGCGTCGCGCTCTCATCGCGCGCTACGGCGAGGCGGCGGTCTTCGGCGGCGGGCTCCAGGTCACCACGACGCTCGACTCCGAGATGCAGGGGTATGCCGAGGACGCGGTCGCGGGGCGGCTGACCGATCCGGAGGATCCGGAGGCCGCGCTCGTTGCGATCGACCCGAAGACGGGTGGGGTGCTCGCGATGGTCGGTGGCCGGAACTGGCAGCGATCGCAGGTCAACCTCGCGAGCGGCGACGGCGGGACCGGACGGCAGGCGGGCTCGGCGTTCAAGGTGTTCACGCTCACCGCCGCGATGGAGGATCGGATCGACCTGAACTCGCGGTGGCGCGGTCCGGCGTCGATCAAGATCCCGGATCAAGAGTGCTACACGAACGGCGAGCCCTGGACCGTCGGCAACGCGAGCGACTCCGAGGCCGGCACGTTCACCCTGACGCAGGCGACTGCGCACTCGGTGAACACCGTGTACGCGCAGCTCGTGACCGAGGTCGGCCCCGACGCCGTCGTCGAGGTCGCGCATCGGATGGGGATCGAGTCCCCTCTCGACCCGGTGTGCTCGATCACGCTCGGCACACAGGACGTGACCCCGCTCGAGATGACGGACGCGTACGCGACCTTGGCGGCGCGAGGGTGGCGCCACCGGGCCGTGCCCCTCCAGCAGGTCGCCGGTCCCGGCGGTGAGGTGAACTTCCGGCTCGACCAGCGCGGCCGCCAGGTCCTGAACGAGAACGACGCCGACCTCGTGACCTACGCGCTGCAGACGGTCGTCACCGGCGGGACGGGGACGAACGCGAACATCGGCAGGCCGGTCGCCGGCAAGACCGGGACCACGCAGGAGTACGCGGACGCCTGGTTCTGCGGCTACACGCCGCAGCTGGCGGCGTGCGTCTGGGTCGGCTACCCGGAGGGCCGCATCCCGCTGACGAACATCCACGGGTATCCCGCGGTGTACGGGGGGACGATCCCCGCGCTGATCTGGCACGACTTCATGATCCAGGCGATGCGCGGGATGAAGGTGCTGGACTTCCCGCAGCCCTCGTTCCAGGGCTACACCGGCGGACCGCCGACGCCGCCCCCGGTGGAGACCACACCGCCGACCGGGCCCACCGGCCCGACCGCGCCCACCGGGCCGACCGGTCCCACGGCTCCGACGGGGCCCACCGGCCCGACCGCGCCGACCGGCCCCACCGGACCGACGGCTCCGACGGGCCCGACGGGCGCCACGGGACCGCAGGCGAACGACACCAGCTGAGCCGCCGCTCAGGCTTCGCTGGCCGAGAACTCGCGAGGGGCCGGCACGGCGTCGAGCGGCAGGGTCGCCATCACGGTCGTCCCTCGCCCGGGCGTCGAGTGCACCATGAACGTGCCGTTCGCGAGCTCGACCCGCTCGCGCATCGAGGCCAGTCCCACGCGGCCCATCTGTAGGTACTCCCGGGCCTTCGCCGAGTCGAACCCGACGCCATCGTCCGTGAGCTCGATCCGGAGCTGTCCGCCGATCGCCTCGACCGTGAGCTCGATCCGGCTCGGGTGCGCGTGCTTGCCCGAGTTCGAAAGCGCCTCCTGGACGATGCGGTACGCGAGGGTCTCCAGATCCTGCGGGATCTCGGCCGTCCCGGTGCCGGTGAACTCGGTGCTGATGTGGTTGTCGCGCCCGTACTTGTCGAGCGTCTCACGGAGGGCTGGCATCAGGCCGCGCTCCTCGAGCAGCGGCGGCCGCAGGCCGGACATCAGGCGCCGGAGGTTGTCCGCCTCCTCCGAGAGCTCCCTGCGGACCTTCGAGAGGATCTCGATCCCCTCCTCGAGCTCGCCGGCCTTCAGCATCAGCAGCACGGCCTCGAGCGACAGCGACGCGGCCGAGACCCCCTGCACGGGCCCATCGTGCAGGTCCCGTGCGATGCGGTTGCGCTCGCTCTCGATCGCGGCGTTGATGCGGCGCATGAGCCGGGTCCGGTCCTCGTCGCGGTCCTGCAGGAACTTGAAGAGCGAGCGGATCGTCTGGTCGGCCACGCGCGAGGCGGTCACGTCGCGGACGAGCAGCAGGCGCCGCGGCGGATCGCTCGGGACCTCGGAGGTTCGGGACTCCACGTACAGCGGGTTGCCCTCGCGCCGAAGCGTGCCCTGGCCGGTGTGCGGCAGCGTCGCGAACGACTCGTCGGCGTCGATCGAGGCCGCGAGCGCCGACCACCGCTGCCCCTCGACCACCGCCTGGGGCAGATCGATCATCGCGCAGAACGCCTCGTTCGCACGCACGATGATGTCCTTGTGGTCGAGCTCGACGATGCCGTCCACGGCCGACTCGAACACGGTGCGCAGCCGCTCCTCGGACTCGCGCAGGGTCTCGTTCGCCCGGCGAAGGCGGGCGAGGGCGCGGTCGGTCTCGCGTAGCGCCACCTCCTTCTGGTCGAGCGCCTCCTCGGCCTCCCGCGTGGCGTTCGTCCCGCGCACCTGGTTCACCAGGATCCGGAGCGCGACGGCTCCCGCCAGGACGCCGATCATCACCGACCCGTGGCCGGTCTCGAGCCGGCCGGTGGTCTCGGCCCAGGCGACGAGCGCGAGCGCCGCGCACGCCATCGCGACCGACAGCGTGGTGAGCGTCGCCCGCCCGTACCGGGTCGGACGACCGAGGTGGTCGGGCGACCCATGGCGGGGGAGCACGTTCACGAGCATCGCGAGCAGGAGCGGCGCCAGCGTCAGCGGGAGCGCGGCCGTGGGGTCGCCCCGCTGGTACCCGCCCTCGACCCAGCGCTCCGCGAACAGCAGCACGCCGGTTCCGAGCGCGCCCACCGCCACGAGCTGACCGATGTGCGCGGTGGTGGGCAGCCACAACGCGAGCGCCGCGTACGCGCTGAGCGAGCAGGCGACGACGATCGCGGCGACCGCGCTCGAGACCGTTTCCGGCGATCCGGCGTCGGCCGGCCGAAGGAACAGGTACAGCGCCGCGGCCACCGAGACGGACAGGAGGGCGACGTCGGTGACGATCTCACGGCGATCGGGCACCGGCAGGTGCTCTCGGTACTCGACCGCGGCCGGCACGAGGAACAGGAAGCACACGAGGAGGAAGGCGCCGTCGTAGGGTCCCGGCTTCGTCGACGGGTCCCCGACGTCGTGGAGCCAGAAGATGGCAGCCACAGCCGCCAGCCCGAACAGCGCCAGCCCCACCCAACCGGTCGAGCGCCACGCGTTGGGGTACCGGAGCCGGCTGAAGGCCGCGACCATGCCGAGGAGCGCCGACCCCGCCAGGATCGCCGAAGCGAGCCCCTCCGTGGTCCGGAGCGCGTCGCTGCGGAGCGCGTAGACGGCGACCGTGACGACGCCGGCGAGCACCAGCAGGAGCGGGACCATGGGCGCATGCATGCGCTCGCTCGTGGTGGCCATCGAGCCTTCATCATGAACGAGGCCGCCGGGGGTCTCCATCACCCGGCCGGGTGTCTCGGGGCCGGGACCGTCGTAGGCCGGTCGGAGGACCCCGGCTGATCTTCGAGAGCTAGAACGTCCGGCTACTCGATCAGCCGGCGACGGAGCGCCTCGGCGACCGCCGCCGTACGGTCGGAAGCGCCGAGCTTCTCGAAGATGTGCTCGAGGTGCGTCTTGACGGTGTCGGGCGAGATGTACAGGCGCTCGGCGATGTCGCGGTTCGTGTGCCCGAAGGCGAGGAGCTGCAGGACCTCGATCTCGCGCGCGGTGAGGGTCTCGGCCTTCCGATCGCGCTCCTTCGCCTGGCTGAGCTCCTCGGCGAGGGCTACGACGAGCTGCGGGTCGATGACCATGTTGCCGCCGGCGACGAGCCGGACGGTCTGGATCAGATGCTCGGCGTCACGCGCCTTCAGCACGTAGCCGCGAGCGCCCGAGCGCACGGCCTCCACGACGAACTGCCGGTCGTCATACGCGGTGAGCATGATCACGCCGACCTTCGGATGCTGATCCCGGATCAGCCGCGCCGCCTCGAGGCCGTCCATCTCGGGCATCCGGATGTCAACGAGGGCGATGTCGGGAGACTCCGCTCCCACCAGATCCAGGAGCTCTTTGCCGTTCGCGGCCTCGCCGACCACCTCGATGCCCTCGGCCATGTCGAGGTAGCGCCGGAGGCCCTGACGGACCAGCGAGTGGTCGTCCGCGATGGCTACTCGGATCGTCACCGGTCGCTCCCTTGGTCGGTGGGCGCTTCGCGGGAACATCCTATATGTCGGCGACCCCGCGTCAGAAGATGTAGTACCAGTTGACGAAGAGCGGCACGAGCAGGCCGAGCCCCGCGGCCCCCACGGCCGCCACCGCCCAGCGGGGGACACGCCACCGGGCCAGGAGCTCGGCCATCGCCCAGAAGGCCGGGAACAGGGGCAGGACGAACCTCGGCATCGACATCAGCGGCCGATCCGCGAACACGTACGTGAGCGGGATCAGCAGGCCGCCCCACAGGTACACGCGGAACGCCCATCGGTACCGGAACAGCGCGACCACCGAGGCGGCCAGCAGGGGCACGACGATCAGCCAGTCGACCAGCCAATACGGCCCGTTCGTGGCGCCGATGTACGCGAACGCCTTCCGTGTCCCGTCGACGAGTGTCGCCCACGGCCACGAGAACACCCGCTCCCAATTCGCCTGCTGGTGGATCGGCGCGAGCCAGTCGTCGGCCCTCAGCTGCCAGAACAGCAGGTAGGTGAGCGTCCCGGCCGCGGAGACCATGGCCGCCGCGAGCCCGCCGAGCGGGCCGCGGTCGCCGTCGGCCCGGCGCTGGATCGCCTCGGCGACCAGGGCGACAGCCACCACGATCCCGATGTTGCGTGCCAGCGCCGCGCCGAAGCCCGCCGCGCCCGCGAGCCACCACCGGTCACGTCTGGCGGCCCACAGCGCGGCGACGGCTAGGAGCAGGAACAGCGACTCGGTGTAGGGCGCGAACAGGAAGAACGACGTGGGGAACACGCACAGGAGGACGACCGTGGTGCGGGCGACGGCGTCCGAGATCTCGGAGCGCGTGAGGTCGTACAGGAGGGTGAGCGCGCCCAGGAGCGCGGCGTTCGACACGAGGAGCGCGGCCGCGAACGGATGTCCGCCGATCGGCACCGACACGATCCGCGTGAGCATCGGATACATGGGGAAGAACGCCGCGCTCCCGTCGCCCACGCGGTAGCCTCGGTCGGCGATCCGCAGGTACCACAGGGCGTCGAACCGCTCCCAGGCGGTGAACAGGTTGTGCCACCCAGGGTCCGGGAGCGGCCGGGCCGGCCACCCCGGCACCGAGACGGGGTCGATCGGCGGGAACAGCCCCGGTGAGAGCAGCGCGAGGACGAACAGCCCGATCCGGACCGCCATGAAGACCTTCAGCGCGTAGAGGAACGCGCCCCGGAGCGAGGACGTCACGCGGGCACCGGCTCCGCGGCGGCGGGTTCGGGGCGTATCGCGGGCTGTGGCCGGCGGACCCACTCGACGAGGCACCAGAACAGGACGAGTGCCCGCACCAGCACCGCGATCTCGAACGCGGCGATCGGCAGCCCGCCGAAGCCCGCGAACTCACCGAACCACGAGAACCGCGTGACGAACACCGCCGTGTCGGCGAGCGAGAAGGCCACGAACGTTCCCGGGGAGGGCAGCACGAGGGCGAACCACGGCAGCAGCCACAGCCCGTACTGGGGCGAATAGACCTTGTTCGTCAGCAGGAACAGGATCAGGATCGGCAGTCCCAGCGTCCAGCGCGCGAACCCCGGCTCTCGGGTCCGTTTGAGCCACCAGACGAAGCCGGTCGAGGCGAGGAACAGGGCGAGTGAGGCGGCGTTGATCAGGCCCGTGGGCTGGCAGTAGAGCTCGCCGGTGATCCGGTGGCACGAGATGAACCACAGGCTGTCCCAGTCGGCCGGTCGCTCGGAGTTGAACGCGAAGAACCGCCACCAGGAGCCGGGCGCAGCGATCGCGAACGGGACGTTCAGCACGAGCCACGTGCCGATCGACGCCCAGGCCAGGTGGATGCCGGCGTCCGGCTGGCGCTCGCGGAACCGTCCGGCGACGAAGGGGACGACGAGCAAGGCCGGGTAGAGCTTCGCGGCGGCGCCCAGGCCGAGCAACACACCGGACGCGACGTCACGCCGCCGCGCGTACGCGAGCGTCGCCGCCGTCGCGAACGCGACGGCGATCAGGTCCCAGTTCATGAACCCGTAGATCGCGAGCGTCGGGGCGAGGGCGAAGTACAGGGCACGCGGGCCCACGAGCAGATACAGACAGATCGCGGTGACGAACGCCGCGACGACGAGGAGCACG
>DASTHN010000008.1:0-4521 GCA_035718185.1 Actinomycetota bacterium | reverse complement strand
GGCTCGTCGAAGAGCATGACCTCCGGCTCCATCGCGAGAGCGCGCGCGATCGCGACGCGCTGCTTCTGGCCTCCCGACAGGCGGATCGGGTACTCCTCGGCCTTGTCGGCCATCCCGACCCGCTCGAGGAAGTACATCGCGAGCCCGCGGGCCTCCTCCTCGGACTTGCCTTTCACCGTGGTCGGCCCCTCCATCACGTTGTGCAGCGTGGACATGTGAGGGAACAACAGGAAGTCTTGGAAGACCATCCCCGCCTTGATGCGGAGCTGGCGGATCTCCTCCCGCTGGTGGTGGGTGCGGTGCCCGCCCTCGAGCCTGATCCCGGCGACCTCGATCGATCCGCTCGTGGGGTCCTCGAGGAAGTTGATGCACCGGAGCAATGTGCTCTTGCCCGACCCGGACCTGCCGAAAACCACGATCACTTCGCCGCGATGGACCTCCATCGTGATACCCCGGAGCACCTCCAGATGCCCGAAGGTCTTGTGGAGATCGGCGATTCGGACGACGACGTCGTCCACGGGGGTCACGTTTCGCCTCCGTCGCTCCGGCCGGGACCGGCGGCCTCCTCCATCGCCCGGGCCGCCCGTTGGGCGGCGTCCTCAGGACTGAGCGCCGCACCGCCCTCGAACGGCTCTGGGATTTCGATAGTCCCAGCGCCGCCGCCGAAACCCCCGGCGGTCGTCCGGATGACCGTCGGCTTTGCCGGGGTCGCCGCCCCGCGGACGTACCCCTTCGACAGCCGCTTCTCCAGCCGGGTCTGGAAGTACTGGAACACCGTGGTTAGCCCCCAATAGATCATGGCGGCGATGATCAGCGCCTCCAGGTTGCGGAAGGACTCCTTCCCGACCAGCTGCGCGCGCCGGAAGATCTCCATCTGGGCCACCTGGGTCCCGAGGAAGCTCACGAGCGCCGAGTCCTTCATCATCGCGATGAACTCGTTGCCGGTCGGCGGGATGATCACCCGGAAAGCCTGAGGCAGGACGACCCGGCGCATCTTCTGCCGATACGTCATGCCGAGCGCGTCGGCCGCCTCGCCCTGGCCGTGACCCACCGAGACGATGCCGGCCCGGAAGATCTCGGTCATGTAGGCTCCGTAGTTCAGGCCGAGCGCCAGCACGCCGGCCGGGATGACATCCAGGACCAGCAGGTTGCTCCAGGGCTCGCCGAGGTTGATCCCGACCTGCGCGAGGCCAAGGTAGATGAGGAACATCTGGACGATCAGCGGCGTGCCGCGGAAGAACGACGTGTAGAAACCCGCCACGCCGTACGTGATCGCGTTCCTCGACAGACGTCCGAGGGCGCCGATCAAGGCCAGGATGCAGGCGAGGAGGATCGCCATTGCCGAGATGATCACGGTCCAGGTCAGCCCGCGGGCGATGAACCAGAACTGATCCCGCATCCACGCGACGTCGAACTTCGCCGCGGAGAAGAAGAAGCCGAGGACCGCGAAGATGCCGATCCAGACGAGGGTCAGCTTGAGCCAGAACGGGACCCGGGCCGATATCAGCTCGAGCCGTTCGCGCCGTCCCTTCGGGGTCGGGGGCCGGACCTCGCCGGCCCCCGTTGCCTCGATCGTCACCGTGCCCCTCCCTCGATCAGACCGTGACGGTGTAGTCCGTCTTGAACCACTGCATCGACATGTCGCTCAGCGTGCCGTCGCTGTGCATCTCGTCCACGATGTCGCTCACGGCCTGGAGCAAGCTCGCGTCGTCGAGCTGCGAGCTCTTGTCGAAGGCAACCGCCAGCGGCTCATAGAAGATGGGGTCGCCGACCATCTTGATCGGTTTGCCCTTGTCGATCGCACCCTGGATGACCGTCTCGGACGAGATCGCGGCGTCCAGACGGGTCCCGTCGCCGAGCGACAGGTCCTGGACCGCCGTCGAGTCCGTGTCGTAGGTCACGATGTTCGCGTCGTCGATGATGAAGTCGAACGTGTAGCCCGGGATCTCGAGCGTCTTCTGGAGGAAGTAGTCGTACGTGCATCCTCCACACACGCCGATCGTCTTGCCGTCGAGGTCGGTCTCGAGGTTCGTGATCGTCGTGTTGTCCTTGTGCACCGCCACCACGGCCGGCGTGTAGTAGTACGCGGGCGTGAAGTCGAGCACCTCGGCACGCTGAGGCGTGACGGTCATCGACCCGACGCTCATGTCCCAGCGGTCGTTCCAGCCGCCAGCGATGATCAGGTCCCACGACGGGGCCTGCCAGGAGACCGTCACGCCGAGGCGATTGGCGATCTCCGTTGCGACGTCGATGTCGAACCCCTCGTAGTCGCCCGTGTCCTCGTTGAGGAACGACTGCGGCGGGTAGGCCGGATCGGTGGACACCCGGATATCTCCGTCGGAGCAGATCCTCGCGAGAAGGTCGCCGGCGTTCGCGTCGACGCTGTCGCAGACCTTGCCTCCCGGTGCGGCACCGGTCGTCGTGCCGGTCTCGCCGCCGGTCGCTCCGGTCGTGGTCCCGTTGCCCTCATCCTCGCCACAGGCCGCGGCGACGAGCGCGAGCACCGCCACCAGCGCGAGCATGGGCCAGAAACGCTTCCTACGCATGCCCCCTCCTTGATTTCGGGCGCCTGCAAGAGACTCCCATCGGAGCCCTCACACGGGCGACTCTAGGACGATATGTTCCCGCGAGCAATGCAATGGCGGGTCCCCGCGGTCCCGGCTCCTGCGGGCCCCCTGGCACGCCTCAGTGCAAGGGCGTTGTGGTGGGGAGCTCCAGCCAGCGCCCGCCCTCGACGAGCGAGAGCCGGACCGACCGGGGGCCCTCCACCAGGTCGCCATCGGCGCCGAACCGGTACGTCCGCGCGAGACCGTCGAACGTCGTAAGCGCGCCGAGCGCCCCCCGGACGGCCTCGCGCGTCGTCGCGCCCTCGCGGAAGGCCGCGACGAGGATCCGAGCGGCGTCCCAGGCCTCGACGGCGTACGCGCCCGGCGGCAGACCGAACTCGGACTGGTAGTCCTGGATGAACCGCTGTGCGGCCAGGTCGATCGAGGTCGAGACGTCGACGCACGGGCACGTGGCCAGGGTCCCCTCCCCCGCTGGCCCGACCGCCTCCAGGAAGCTCCGGTCACGGATCGCGTCACCGCCGACGAAGGCGACCTCCCGCAGGCCCTCCTCGACGAGTTGCCGACGCAGGGCCGCCCCGGCGCTCTCGCCGCCGCCCCAGAGCACCACGCCGCACCGGGCTCGCGCCACCGCCTGGCCGGCGGCGGCCACGTCGGGCTGCGCCTCGGCCACGTTGGTCCGCAGGACGACGGGGCCGCCGAGGGTCCGGGTCGCCGCCCGGAGCAGCGCGTCGGACGGTGGCGTCCCGTCGCCCATCGCACAGACGCCCTGCTCGGAGCGCCTCAGTGTGGCGACGACGCCCCCCAGCGTCTCGCCCTGCGTGGCCTGGTCGGCCACCAGGCGGCGCCACCCCGTCCAGCCCCGCCCCCCCAGCCTCGCGCCCTCGCCCGAGAGCGAGAGCCACGGGATGCCCGCGCTGGACAGCGCGTCTCCGAGCTCCTGCTGCTGGATCAGTCCGGGGGCCCCGATGACGGCGACGACCTCGGGCGTCGAGGCGATCTCGGCCGAGATCTCGGCGGTCCGCGCGGGGTCGCCCTCGGTGTCGTAGGCCGCGACGTCGACCTCCACGGGCAGCCCCGCCACGAGCTCGGCGTTCGAGAACGCCAGCCGCGCTGCCTGGAACGCGGCGGTGACCCGGTCGTCCGGCTCATCGTTCGTGAGGGTCTCGACGAAGGCCACGCGGAGCGAGACCGGCTCCGAGGGTGTCGGGCTCGCGGTCGTGACGGCCGGGGTGGGTGTCGAGCCGGTCGGCGTCGGCGCCGGAGGGCCCGGGTCGGCGTCCGGCGTGCAGGCGGCCACGAGCCCGATCACGGCGAGGCCGAGCGCGACCGCGCTGATCGGGACGGGACGAGCCTTCACGCGTGCGGTCTCCTCGGGCCGGGACCCGCAGTGTAGAGGCCGCGGAGCGACCCCCCGTGGCCCTAGACTGTTACCCAGGCCGGGGTGGAGGAACAGGCAGACTCGGTGGTCTCAAAAACCATCGCGCGAGAGCGCGTGCGGGTTCGAATCCCGCCCCCGGCACCGATCAGACGACCTGCGCCTCCGGCAGCAGCCGTCCCTGGGTGAAGCGCTCGAGTCCGAGGCTCGAGACGTCGACCGTCGTGGCCCGGCCCTCGACGATCATCTCGGCCAACAATCTGCCGATCACGGGCGCGTGCTGGAACCCGTGCCCGCTGAACCCGTTCGCCAGGTAGAACCCCCGGACCCCGGGCGCCGGGCCGAGGACCGGATGCCGGTCCGGCGTCATCTCGTACAGGCCCGCCCAGGTGCGCTCGAGCCCCGCCTCCGCCACCGGCGGGAACACCCGGACCGCGGTCGGCAGGACCTCCTCGCTGATGAAGCGCTCGTCCGGCGACGTGTCGAACGAGGGTCGCTCGTCGGGGGCGCCCATGCCCATGAGGACGCCGGCGCCCTCGCGGTGGAAGTAGAAGCTGGTCTCGGCGTCGATCACGAGCG
>DASTHN010000007.1:0-2587 GCA_035718185.1 Actinomycetota bacterium | reverse complement strand
CTTCGGCAGGTAGAGCCACTTGTGCGCATCCACCGAGATGGAGTCCGCACGCTCGAGTCCCGCGAACGCCGACCGCATCGAGGGCACCCCGGCCGCCGGGAGCCCGTAGGCGCCGTCCACGTGGAGCCAGACGCCCCGCGGGTCGCACACCTCGGCGAGCTCGGCGATCGGGTCGATCGCGCCGGTGAGCGTCGTGCCGGCCGACGCGACGACGGCGATCGGGGTGACGCCGCGGGCGAGGTCCTCGTCGAGCGCGGCCGCGAGCGAGTCCGGTCGCAGCCGTCGAGCCTCGTCGATCGGGAGCGCGCGGAGGTTCTCCGAGCCGATCCCGAGGATCTCGACCGCGCGCGTGACCGAGTAGTGCGCGTCGACCGAGCAGTACACGGCCACCGGCCGGCCGCCGATGCCGGTGATGCGTGACCCTGGGAGGGCGCGCTCGCGCGCCGCCGCGAGCGCCGTCGCGTTACTCACGGTGCCTCCGCTCGTGAAGGCGCCGCTCTCGGCTGGGTAGCCGACGAACTCTCCCGCCCACCGGACGGCCTGCTGCTCGATCACCGTCGCCGCCCGGGCGTCGACGGCGAGGTTGATGTCATACGCGGCGGCGATCGCGTCGCCGATCACGCCGATCTCGAGGCCGCTCGAGCCGATGAACGCGAAGTACCGGGGACGCGGCTGCGCGATCGAGCCGTCGAGGATCCTGCCTGCGTCGTTCAGCGCCTCGTGGACCGGGACGCCTTCTTCGGGCAGCGAGGTCTGCAGGAGCGCGCGGATCACCTCGTCGATCGGCGGCTCCTCCGGCCGGAAACGATCGAAGCTCCGCCAGGCCTGCGCGATGATCTCGGACGCGTGCCGGAGCGCCTCCTGCCGCGAGATGTCCAGCCGCAGGGACGGCTGGGTCTCGACGGATCCGGTCATGCGGAGGATGCTACCCACAGGGAACCGGTTTCGGGTCTGCGGCCGTCGGGTAGAGGGAGGGGCATGATGCCGAGGACCGACGGGAACCTGGCACGGGCCGACGTGGCCGAGGACTTCGCCTTCGGCGAGCCGGCGACCACGCTCGACCTGATCCGGGGCGAGCTCGCATCCGTCGCCGAGATCCTCGACGCCGGCCGTCCCGAGGACGCCCCCGCCCTGCCGCTCGCCGTCGGCCGGCTCCTGGTCCTCGTCGCGATCGCCACGGCCGCGGTCGGCGCCGCCCTCTCGGCGCCGACCCAGTTCCTCTTCACGCGCGTGCTCGATCTGATCTAGAGGGAGATCTCGGCATCGCTCCGGAGGTCGGCCAGTACCTGGCTGGCCGACCTACGCCGTCCATCCCTCCTGCGGGCGCTCGAACCAGACGTGCACCTGTCCCGTGCCGACCGACGCCTCGTACTCGGAGAAGCGCTCGCCGGGCGCGGTGCACGCCCGGCCCCCCAGCGCCGAGACCATCATCAGGTAGTGCCCGAACTTGCCCTCGGGATGAGCCTTGCGGTACTCGGGCATCCCATCGATCACGCCCGCGTGATCCCCCCGCTCGAACATGCCGAGGACCTTCATGTCGGCGTCGTAGTAGGCGCGGTCGTAGATGTTGCCGGGAGCCCGCTGGCTCTCACGCTGGCGGAGCTCCTTGAAGTTGAAGAAGCGATGCGTCATCCCTCCGCTCGCGAGCAAGACGACCCTGCGGTCACTCTGCGCGATCGCGTCGCCGATCAGGCTGCCGAACAGCAGGAAGTCGTCGGTGTCGCAGGTCTGGTTCAGGGCCACGCTGATCCAGCGGGTGTCCGGGTCGCCGAGGAACGTCCAGACGTTCACCGTGCCATAGAAGATCGGCAGGTACGGGTCCTCGCACGCCAGGATCCAACAGTCGTCGCGACCGTCGGCCTGCGAGGCGATCAGCTTCGCGAGCTCGGGGTCGCCGGGCACGTCGTACGGGATGCCCGCCATGCCGCGCGGGAGCTCGTGGCTCGTGAACCGGCCCTCACGGCGCTCGTGCGCGGTGACGATGTGCTCGAACGTGGACTCCCAGTGCGTGTCGAAGACGATCACCGTGTCCGGCTTCAGCCGGTCGAGGCACTCGGCCTTCATGCGGTGGAGGCCAGGGACGAGCGTGATCTCGCGTCCCTCGTTGATCTCGAGGCGGACCTCCTCGGGCAGCATGATGGTCGGCACGTGCGCGACGAGCGCGGCGCCCACGATCTCACCCATGCGTTCAGCTCCTTCCCGACGTCTCGCTCCAGGGGGCGATGCAGACGTTCTTCACCTCGGTGTGGAAGTCGAAGGACCACGTGCCGCCCTCACGCCCGATGCCAGAGTTACGCGCGCCGCCGAAGGGCGCCACCAGGTCCCGCACGAAGAAGCAGTTCACCCACACCGTCCCTGCGACCAGCCGCTCCGAGACTCGCTCGGCCCGCTCGGGGCTACCGGTGTACACGATCGCAGCCAGGCCGTAGTCGGTGTCGTTCGCGAGGGTGACCGCCTCGTCCTCGTCCGAGAAGCGCTGGAGCGTGAGGACCGGGCCGAAGACCTCCTCGCGGAGGATCTCGGCGCCCGCCGGCACGTCGACGAACAGCGTCGGCCGGTAGTACAGGCCACCGAGCTCCTCGTTCGG
>DASTHN010000006.1:0-11214 GCA_035718185.1 Actinomycetota bacterium | reverse complement strand
ACGGGTCCGTGCTCGACCCGTTGGCGCGGACGTCGTAGGTGAGGTCGGCCCCGGGCACGGCCAGGGCGTGCGTCGTTGGTCCCGTCATGTCCCCCTCCTCGCGGGCGGGCGTTCCTTCCTTCGGATCTCCTGCGTCCCTCCTCCTGATGCCGCGCGGCGCGCGACCTCATCGCTCGGGCTGTCGGGCGGACGATCCGGCGCTCATCCCGTCGGCCAGCCGAGCCTCTCCCCGCAACACATCCTCGGGGAGGATCCTCAGCGTCAGGTACACCTTCCGCGTGCCGAACCGCTCCCGAAGGTGGTTCGTGACGGCCTCGTGGCGGAGACGAACCGCCCTCGGACATCTCATCCGCCGCCATGCGAGGACGGTACGAGAGCCCGGCCCCTCGTTGTTCCCACCCGGCGACCGTGAAGAGCTCCTCGAGCGCGACCGGGCGCCGCTGCGTGAGCCAGTAGTCGGGCATGCCGGGCCCGCCGTGGACGAAGAGTAGGACCGGCCTGCTGAGGTCCTCGCCCACGAGGAACATGCCTTGCCGCGCGTCGTTCACCCGGATCCAGATCTTCTCGGTTCGCATCGCCGAGCTACTCGCCGCCGCCGCCGAGCCGGAGGCGGCGCATCTGGCGCACGGCGATCAGCACGAACACGGCGGTGAGCAGCGCCAGGCGCCACACGGCAGCGCCTCCCGTGGGCATGCCCTCGCGCTGGAGCTCGTCGGCGCCCGGGCCGAGGCCCGCGTAGACCATCGTGGCCAGCCATTGCGGCGAGAACTGTGCGATGCCGGGGAGCACGGAGCCCAGGAGACGCTCGCCGAGGAGGACGATCGCGAGCGACCACCACACGGCCCGCCGGAAGGCGGCGCCGAGGAGCACGAACAGCGCCAGGTAGGCGGCCGCCCCAGCGACCGTCGCGAGCGCGATCGGACCGACGGCCTCGGGCACGCCGGCGATGACCGCGGACAGCGCGAGCGCAGGCGTCAGGACGCCGGCCGCGACGAGCCAGCCGGCCGACCACCGGGCCAGGACGATCGTGGAGAAGCGCACGGGCGACAGCCACGTGAGGCCGAACGTCCCGGCCCGCACCTCCGCGCCCAGGACGGCGTCGCCGACCACCAGGCAGGCCAGAGGCATGATCAGCCCGAAAAGCGCACCGCCGATCGTGTTGAACCGGCCGGCGGGCGTGGGGTTGTCGACGCTACGGGCGAGGAGCCCGAAGAGCAGCGCCCCCACGCACGGCAGGGCCAACAGGGCGGCACGCTTGCGCGGCACGCAGACGCGCAGCGTGTAGACGAAGGCGGCGACGAGGGGACCGGGGAGGGCACGCTCGGCGGTGGGCGTCCTCACCGGACCAGCTCCCGGAACGCGGACTCCAGCGAGTCGTCGAGCGGGCGGACCTCGAGGAGACGGATCCCGGCTCGCCGGGCGAGTCCCGGCAGCGCGTGGGCGAGGTCGAGCGCGCGCAGCGACGACACGACCACGTCGTCCCCGTCGAAGCCGACGCCGCTCACCGCCTCGACCTCGACGAGGGCGGCGGCCAGGCGGCGCGGATCGGACGAACGCAGGAGCACCTGTCGGGGGCGGTCCGCGATCGCGTTGCGGATCGCGTGGTGATCGCCGGCCGCGGCGAGCCGACCGCGGACGAGGACGATCTGGCGCCGGGCCAGACGCTCGACCTCGTGCAGCACGTGGGAGCTGACGATCACCGTGCGACCCTCGTCGCCCAGGCGGTTGAAGAGCTCGATGAGCGCAACGCGCTGGACCGGGTCGGCGCCGTTCAGCGGCTCGTCGAGCACGAGGATGCTGGGGTCGCTCACCAGGGCCGCCGCTACCTTCGTGCGTTGGAGCATCCCCTTGCTGAAGTTCCCGACCTCGCGGTCGGCCACGTCGAGGAGGTCGACGGCCGCCAGGGCTCGCTCCGGCGCGTCGCGGTCGCGTACCCCGTGGATGGCCGCCGCGTAGCGCACGAGTTGGCGGGCGGAGAGCGGGCCCGGGCTGGCGTCTTCCTCCGGGACGAGGGCGAGGGCGCGCTGGGCCTCACGCTGCGTGCGGGGGTCGAGCCCGCCGACGCGGACGGTGCCCACGTTGGGGGGCAGCATCCCGCAGATCGCCCGCATGAGGGTCGTCTTGCCCGCGCCGTTCGGGCCGAGCAGGCCCGTCACCCCGGGACCGAAGGAGCAGGACACCTCGTTGAGCGCCACGTTCGCGCCGAACCAGACGGACGCGCCCCCGACGACGACCGTCGCTCCCTCCGCGAAGGCCGGGTCGTCCGGCGGCGGCGGCGCTTCGGGCGTGGCCCTCATGGGACCTGCCGGTACCGGTGGACGAGGTAGCCGAGGGAGCCGGCCACCGTCGCGGCGTACACGAGGACCACGCCGATGCCCGCCCCGGGGGCGCCGCCGACGAGCGACTCAGGGTCGACGTGGCCGAGGAAGACCAGGTCGCTCATCCGGAGCGGAACGTCGATCACGCTGAGGAGCCCCCACAGGCTGCCCCCCTCGAAGAAGCTGTCGTTCCCGGCGCGGACGATGGTGGTCGCCACGGTCGCCGAGATGAGGACGGTGGCGAGCACGGTCACGCCGCCGACGACGCGTCGTGGGGTCGACGCGGAGATCGCCAGCGCCAGCGTCGCCAGGTACAGGGAGAAGAGCGCGACGGCCGCCGGTACCTGCCACAGCACCTCGAGGTTCTCGGTGAGGAAGTCGAGCGCGCCCCCGCGCACCACGAACATCTGGCCCACGAACAGCACGACCTGGGGCAGGAAGCCGAAGCCGAAGAGGATCGCGGTGAGCGCCCCGACCTTGGCGAGCACGTAGTCGTTGCCGGTCAGCGGGCGCGCGAAGATCAACGGCAGGACGCGGTTGCGCCGGTCCGGGCACACCATGTCCGGCGCGGTGACCGCCACGAAGAGCAGCAGCGTGGTGGAGACGCCCACGTACTCGCGGAAGGTGATCAGGTCGAAGTCGGCGGCCGGGGTGTCGCGGGTGATGTACTTCACGCCGACGTTCACCACGGCCGGGATCGAGGCGATCGCGAGCAGCGACCACGGAAGGACCTTCTGCCGCCACGATCGGCGCAGGCCGAGGGCACGTCGGATCGAGAGGCGCACGAGCGCCGCGCGGGACGCGCCCCGGCCCCCGCGGGCGCCCTCGTAGGGGCGGTACCCGCGGTCGTAGACGGCGCCGGCGGAGGGTGCGTTCACGTGGGTTGGTCCACGAACAGCTCGTCGAGGGAGGTGCGCCGGGTGGTCAGGGCGTACAGGGCGAGGCCGAGGTCGTCCGCGCGGTCGCGGACGAGGTCGAGCACGCGTCCCTCGTCGCCGTCGATCCGGACGTCGAGCGTCGCGTCGTCGACCACGGTGGCGGCGACGCCCGCGGCGCCGAGGACCTCCGCGAGACGGTCGGCGCCCTCGTCCACCTGGACGCGGACGGCGCCGGTGCGGTGCAGGAGCGCCTGGGTGGCGCCGGCGTGCCGCAGCTTGCCCCCGTCGATCATCACCACCCGGTCGCACACGCGCTGCACGTCGTCGAGCAAGTGGGTGGCGACGAGGGCCGAGATGCCGAAACCGGCGAGCCGGCCGACGAGGGCGAGCATCTCCTCGCGGCCGATCGGGTCGAGGCCGGCGGTGGGCTCGTCGAGCAGCACCACCTCGGGGTCGGCGACGATGGCCTGGGCCAGCTTCGTGCGCTGGCGCATCCCCGTCGAGAAGCCGCCGATCGGCCGGAACCGAGCCTCATCCAGGCCGACGAGGTCGAGCACCTCCGAGGCGCGCTGGCGGGCGGCCCGTGGCGGCAGGCCGGCGAGCTCGCCGAGGGTGGCGACGACGTCTGCGGCCGTCTGATCGGGGGGTAGGCAGTCGTGCTCGGGCATGAAGCCGATGTGGGCCCGAACGCCGACCGGATCCTCGGCCACCGGCCGCCCCACGACCTCGATCGTGCCCGCGGTGGGGAGCAGCTGACCGAGCGCCAGACGCAGCAGCGTCGTCTTGCCGGCGCCGTTGGCACCGACCAGACCCACGGAGCCGCGGGGGACCTCGACGGTCAGCTCATCGAGCGCGAGGGTGCCGGCCGGGTACCGGAGCGAGAGCCCGTCGGTGCGCAGCAGCAGGTCGTCGACCATCTCGGAACCCAAGCCGTGATGCTACCTCCGCATCCCCGAGGTGGTCGGCGGACCCGCTGCGGGGTTGCCCCGCTCCCCCGGGTGGTCTACGGTGCCCGACGGAGTGGGGAGGGCGATGGGGGGCGCGCGTCGTGCGTTGCGGCGGATCTGGCTGGTTGCTTCGGCGTTCGTGCTCGTCAGCCTGTCGTTGAGCACGGTCCCCTCCTACGGGGCCACGACGTTCTCCTTCTCCCCGGTGGCGGACACGTACGTGCGCGCGGACCGTCCGGCCAAGAACTTCGGCGGTGCCGCCCGGCTCGCCGCCGATACCTCCCCCGTCCTGAACGCCCTGCTCCGTTTCGACGTCTCGAGCGTGGGCGGCTCGGTCGAGACGGCGCGCCTGCGTCTGTACGCCGTCGATGGGTCGGACCGTGGCGGCGACGTCCACCGCGCCGTCGGCGATACGTGGGGTGAGAGCACCGTCTCGTGGAGCACCGCGCCGCCGACCGCGCCGACACCCGTGGCCTCGCTCGCCAGGATCGCCAAGGGGACGTGGTACGAGATCGACGTCACGTCCGTGGTCACCGGCGACGGCCCGGTGAGCTTCCGCATCGTCGGAACGTCCGCCGACTCCGCCGCGTACGCCGCTCGCGAGGCGGGGGCGGCGACGGCCGCGCAGTTGTTGGTGACCGCGTCGCCGACGCCCGACACGGAGGCGCCCCTCGTGTCGATCACCTCGCCCTCCGAGGGTGCTGACGTGGCCGGACGCATCAACGTGACGGTCGAGGCGTCGGACGACCGCGGCGTCGCCTCGGTGGACCTCACCGTCGACGGCGAGTTCCTCGGCTCGGACGCGTCGGCACCCTACGCGTTCCGTTGGGACACGTCGGCGGCAACCGAGGGCCCGCACACGTTGCAGGCGATCGCACGCGACGCGGCCTCGAACGCCGGATCGTCCCCGCCCGTCACCGTGAACGTCGTCCCCGCTCCACCCGCCCCCTCGTCGTTCACCTTCGCGGCGGCCGGCGACCTCGCGATGAACGCCCGAACCGACGCGAGCCTCGCCTCGCTCGACGCCTCCGAGGCCGAGTTCTTCCTGGCGCTCGGCGATCTCGACTACGACGCCCTGAGCCCCGACAGCGCCTGGTGCGACTACGTCATCTCCCACCTGCCGACGAAGGGCCCCACGTTCCCGTTCGAGCTCGTCGCCGGGAACCACGAGCAGCAGGGCGCCACCGACGGCTACATCCTGGATTTCGCCGCGTGTCTCCCGGATCGGCTCGGCGCGGTGCCCGAGCCGGGCAGCTCGTACGGCGCGGACTACTACGTCGACTACCCGGCGGCGGCGCCCCTGATGCGGGTGATCGCGCTCGCCTCTGAACTGACGATCGCGGATACCACCTACTCGTTCGACCCCGGCAGCCCGCATCGCGACTGGCTGATCGAGGCGATCCGGGGCGCCCGAGCGGACGGGATCCCGTGGGTGACGGTCGGCCTCCACTACCACTGCCTGACGACCGGCGATCGGACGTCCTGCCCGATGGGCACCTCGCTGTGGAACCTGTTGCTCAGCGAGGGGGTCGACCTGATCCTGAACGGCCACGAGCACACCTACCAGCGCACCAAGCAGCTGCGGCTCGACCCCGTCGCCTGCCCGAGCATGACGCCCGGCACCTACGTGGCGGGGTGCATCGTGGACGATGGAACCGACGGGGTCTATCCGAAGGGCACCGGCTCGACGAACGTCGTCGTTGGGAACTTCGGCCAGTCGTTGTATCGGGTGGATCCGGACGACTCGGAGGCGCCCTACTTCTCGCGGATCGACGACACGACGTGGGGGTACCTCGAGCTCTCGGTGGCCGCCGATCGCATCGATGCTCGCTTCAGGAACACGACGGGTGCGTTCACCGACGCGTTCTCGATCGTGGCCGGGGCCACCGCGGAGGCCGACCTCGTCTCGCCGACCACGCCCGACGGCCTGTCGGCCACTGCGACGAGCGTGACGACCGTCGACCTCACGTGGTCGGCGTCGACGGACACCTCCGGCATCGACCACTACGCGATCTACCGGGATGGCGCGGCGCTCGGGCGGTCTCCCACGACGACCTTCACGGATGCGAGCGCGACCCCAGGCGCGACACACGCGTACACGGTCCGGGCCTACGACCCCGCAGGGAACCCGTCCGACGCATCCGCGCCGGCGAGCGTGATCATGCCGTCGGCCGGCCCGCAGCTGACCTTCCTGTCGGCGGCCGACGCCACGCTCGTGCAGGCGTATCCGAACGCCACCCGAGGCACCTACACGAACCTCCAGGCCAACGCCGGTCCCGTGAAGGACTTCCTGATCCGGTTCGACGTCGCCGGGATCGGGGCCGCCGGTGTCGCACGCGCGACCCTTCGCGTGTACTGCATCGACGCCTCCGACGTGGGCGGCAGCTTCCGGCCGGTCTCGCCGGGCTGGGACGAGTCGACGGTGACGTGGAACACCGCGCCGAGCGCCACGGGCGCCGCCGTCGCGACCCTCGGCAAGGTGGTCTCGGGCTCGTGGTACGAGGTCGACGTCACGTCGGCGGTCACCGGGGACGGCCCGGTCGCGTTCCGGGTCAGCACGTCCTCGACGAACGGGTCGGGGTTCAGCTCGCGGGACGGGACCGCCCAGCTGGTCCCACAACTCGTCGTGACGCCCGCGTCGTGACCCCTCACCGTCGTGCGGAACCGACGGGTCCGCCCGTGATCCGTCCGTCGAGGCTCCCGTCGCTCGTCGTCGTCGTCGTGCTCGGACTCCCGATCCTGCCCGGCGCCTCCCCGGCCGCGACGCGTCCGACGACGACCCCGGTGCTCGAGGTTGCCTCGATCGAGCCCGCCGGCTGCGTGAGCGAGACCGGCAGCGGGGGGGCGTGCGTCGATGGGACCGCCTTGGATGGTGCGACGGGCGTGACGTTGAGCCCCGACGGCTCGAACGTGTACGTCGCGTCCGAGACCGCTCGCTCCGCGTCGGTCTTCGCACGAGATCCGCTCTCCGGCGCGATCGCGCAGCTGCCGGGTACGGACGCCTGCGTGAGCGACTCCGGGACGGGCGGTGCCTGTGCCGACGGCACCGCGCTCGTGGGTCCGAGGTCCCTCGCGCTCAGTCCCGACGGCAACAACCTGTACTTCCCGGCGACCACCGCCGCCGCGATCTCGGTCTTCACCCGCGATCAGATCACCGGCGCGCTGCGGCAGCTCAGCGGCACGAGCGGCTGCGTCAGCGAGAGCGGCACGAACGGTGCCTGCGCCGTCGGCCGGGCCCTGTCGGGCGCGCGGTCGGCCGCCGTCAGTCCGGACGGCGCGAGCGTCTACGTCGCATCCTTCTTCAGCGACGCGGTTGCCGCGTTCTCTCGGAGCCCGACGACCGGAGCGCTGACCCAGCTCCCCGGTACCAGCGGTTGCGTGAGCGAGACCGGAAACGGGGGTGCCTGCGTCGACGGTGTCGCCCTCGACGGGGCGCGGACGGTCGTGGTGAGCCCCGACGGCGAGAACGTGTACGTCGCGGCCGAGACGAGCGGGGCCGTCTCCGTCTTCGCGCGCGACCAGCAGACCGGAGCCCTCACCCAGTTGGCGGGGTCGGCGGGCTGCGTGAGCCAGACAGGGACCGAGGGCTCGTGCGTCGACGGCCGGGCGCTCGGCGGCGCGGGCGGGATCGAGGTGAGCGCGGACGGCGCGTTCGTCTACGTCGCGTCGTTCGGCAGCGATGCCGTCGCGACGTTCTCGCGCGATCCGGGAAGCGGGGCGCTCGCGCAGCTCCCCGGCACCGCCGGATGCCTGAGCGAGACCGGGAACGGGGGCTCGTGCCTGGACGGGACGGCACTCGATCGCGCGAGATCCCTGTCGCTCAGTCCGGATGGGTCGAGCGTGTACGTCGCGGCAGAGGCGAGCGACGCGATCGCCGTGCTGTCGCGGGACGGCGCCACCGGAACCCTGCGCCAGCTCCCGGGCGCGGCCGGATGCGTGAGCGAGACCGGGACCGGCGGTGCCTGCTCCGACGGCGTGGCCCTGGACGCGGCGCGGTCGGTCTCGGTCAGCGCGGACGGAGCGAGCGTCTACGCCGCGTCCTTCGGGAGCAGCGCGGTCTCGATCTTCTCGCGTGATCCCACGACGGGTGCGCTCACCCAGCTGGGCGCGCCGCCGCCACCGCCGCCACCGCCCCCTCCGGAACAGGCCCTCTTCCTCACCCTTGGCGCGGAGACCACGCTCGGAGGTGTGAGCGTGGCCAACGAGGATGTCCTCGCCTTCGACGGGAACACCTTCGCCGTGTCGTTCGACGGATCCGACGTCGGCCTCGCGGCGCGCCGGATCGACGCGCTCTCGTGGCTCGACGTGGACTCGCTCCTCCTGTCCTTCGACACGGAGGGCACCGTTCCCGGGATCGCCGGCACGGTCGACGACTCGGATGTCGTCCGGTTCGATGCGACGTCGCTCGGAGCCACGACGAGCGGCACGTTCGGGCTCTACCTCGACGGCTCCGATGTCGGACTGACGAAGGACGCCCACGACGTCGATGCGATCGAGATCCTCCCGGATGACCGCATCCTGCTGTCCACGACGGGAACCGCCGTGCTCCCCGGCGTCACCGCCCGGGATGAGGATCTGCTCGCGTTCACCGCCACATCGCTCGGGGAGACCACGGCGGGGAGCTACTCGCTGTCCCTCGACGGGAGCGACGTTGGGCTCGGCGAGGCGGGCGAGGATGTCGATGCCGTGGCCGTCGGGTCGGGTCGGTACGACCTGTCGGCGGCGGACGCATTCGCGGTTCCGGGCGTGGCCGGCCAGGATGAGGACGTCTTCGCGTTCACGCCCACCCTGCTCGACCCGCCGCTCACGGCTGGCTCCTTCGCGCCGTCGCTCACCTTCGACGGTTCGAGCTTCGGGCTGGACGGGAACGACGTGTTCGCCGTGGATCTGGCACCGGCGACCTGACGAACCGGTCCGAGGGCGGCATCGCGCCTCCGTTCGCACCCCCCTGGCGGGATGGCGCGTCCAGAGCTCGCGAGCGTTCGAGCGGCGTTCATCGCCTGTTCCCGCTCCGGTCCCTCGCGACCGTCAGGCTGGGGTCGAGGCGGAGACCGCGGGCCGTCACCCCGGACCCGACCATCGAGGAGCTGCTCCATCATCACGGACCCCAGGACGGACGGCGACCTCCCGATCGAGGGACGCTCGAGGGCTCGGGTGAGGAGCTCTACGATGGCCTGCGTGCGGCTCGCAGTCCTGGATCTCGGGAGCACGACGTTCCAGCTCCTGGTGGCGGACGCCGACGAGGATGGTTCCCTGGCTCCCGTGATCCGCGATCGCGTGGTGCTGAACCTGGGGATGGCGCTCGGGGCCGGGGGGATCCCCCGTGAGCTCGCCGCCCGTGCGGCCGAGACCGTCCTTCGGTTCCGGACGGTCGCCGAGCGCTCCGGCGTGGATCGCCTCGTAGCCATCGGGACCAGCGCCCTGCGCGAGGCTCCGAACCGTGATGAGCTCGATGCCGTGCTCGGGCCGGCCGCCGGGGTGCCCATCCGATATATCGACGGCCGCGAGGAGGCCCGCCTGATGTTCGCGGGCATCCGGGCGAGCGTGGCGCTCGGCCCGGGGGCGACCCTGTTCCTCGATCTCGGCGGAGGCAGCCTCGAGGTGGCCCTGGCCAACGGCGAACTGCGATGGGGCGAGAGCGTTCCGGTTGGAGCTGGACGTCTCACCGCGCAGCTGATCGGCAGCGATCCGCCGACGCGTGCGGAGCGGAAGGCTGTCAGGGACACCGTGAAGGACGCGCTCGCGCATCTCGTCGAACCGGTGCGCCGGGAAGCGCCCGTCCGCTGCGTCGCGAGCGGGGGGACCGCGGGGGCACTCGCTCGGGTGCTCGCGGCGCGGAGATGGGCGACGCCCCCGGATTCGTTGAACGGGTTCGAGCTTGCCGTCGACGAGATCCGCGACCTCTCGCGTGAGCTGGCCGCGCTGTCCCTCCGGGATCGCCTCAAGGTCCCGGGGATCGACGACCGGCGCGCCAGCCTGCTGCCCGCGGGCGGCATCATCCTGTCCACGGCCGCCGCGAGCCTCGGCGCGGCGACGCTCGTGCACTCGGAATGGGGGCTTCGGGAGGGCGCCGTGCTCGACCAGCTCAGCCTCTCTGACGGTCCCACCCCGGACCCGGCGGAACTCCGTCGCCGTTCCGTCGACCGTCTGGTCCGGGTCTGGGCCGAGGATCGTCCGCACGTGGAGCTGATCGCACGGCTCGCCCTCGACCTGTTCGAGGACCTCCGCTCGCTGCATGACCTGGGCGAGCAGGAGGGGGAGTGGCTCGGGCAGGCCGGGCTCCTCCACGATGTCGGGGTCCGCGTCTCGCCCGACCGCGCTCACAAGCACGGCGCGTACGTCGTGGAGCACGCGGGCCTCCGCGGCTTCTCGCCGGAGGAGATCGCGATCATCGCATCGCTCGTCCGGTTCCAGAAGGGGCGGCCGCCGAGACCCGTCTATGCCCCGTACGCGGGTCTCCCGTCGCCGGTCAAGGAGCACGTCCGTGTGCTCGCCGGCATCCTTCGGGTCGCGCACGCGCTCGGGCGGGGCGGCGAAGACGACGTGCGGCAGGTCCGTGTGCGGATCGCCGCTGGCGGGGTGCGGGTGCGCCTGACCGGCACCTCGAACCCCGAGGGAGCGGCGGCCGAGGCGCAGATCCAGTCCGAGCTGCTCGCCGCGGCTCTGGGGACGGATCTCCGGTTCGAGGGGGGACCGTTCGAGCGGACGCACACCTGAGGGATCATCGGCGACGGCTGCCCGATGAGGAGCCGAGCCGGAGCGTGCTCGGATCCGATCCCTCCCGGACGGTTCCCCGATCGTTCACATCTCCCTCAGCGATGATCTGGTTCGCGGCCACCTTCGCGATCCATGCTCCCGATCGATGGATGGATCGGGAAGGAGGCGGAGTCGATGAGCTTCCCGCTCGTGCTGGTGCTCTGGTTCGCGATCTCGATACCCGTCGCGATCGTCACCGGTCGGGGCATCGGCCGACAGGCCACCCGAACGACCGGTCCGCCGACCTCCGAGCGCTCGGCGCTGCTGGACAGGTTGGCGGAGATCGAGCTCCGCGAGATACCGCGGGTCCAGCGT
>DASTHN010000005.1:0-5042 GCA_035718185.1 Actinomycetota bacterium | reverse complement strand
CCGTGGTTGGCTCAACGACCCGGACCCGCGAGCGGCGCATCGACGCGGCGCTGTGGACGCTCACGGCGGCGCTGGGGATCGCGACCGTGGTGTTCTCGCTCGGCGCCACGGCGCCGGGGTCCGGGTCGTTCTCGCTGGCCGACGAGCTCGGTCACGGCGCGATGTTCTTCGCGACCGTCGGGTGCCTGCTGCTCGCGGCGGTCTGGCGCCCCGGACGGGGCGACGGCCGATGGCCGGGTGCGGCGCTCGCGATCGTCGTGGGAGCGATCCTGGTCGGTCTCGGCGTCGAGGCGATCCAGGAGCTCGCGACCGCCGAGCGGCACGCCGAGATCGGCGACGTGGTGGCCGAGGTCGTGGGCGTCACGGCCGCCTGGGCGATCCACGCGCGGGCGCGGCGGCGCGCCGCCGGCCCGTAGGGCTCAGGGGACCCATCCCTCGTCCGGCACGCGGGCCGAGACCCGCGTGAACCGGACCTCCGCGGAGAAACGGTCCCCGCCCATCACGAGCGCGACGGCCGTGTACTCGGTCACGCCGTCGTGATCGGTGACGGAGACCACCTGCTCGCCGTTCGCGGATCCGGTGACCCGGACGTCGCTCGACCCGCCGACCACGGCCGCGATGCCGGTCGGCTCGCACGTGATGCTCACGCGGTCGAGCGCCTCGAACGGCGCATCGTCGCCCTCCTGCAGCGTCACCGCCTCGTCCGGCGTGAAGAGCATCAGCGCGTATCCGCCTCCCGGCTCCGCGAAGAACCCGTACCCGATGGGGACGGTCCCGTCATTCGACGGTCCCATGCACCGGACGCCCACCTGGGTCCCGGGCTCGGAGAGCCGCTCGAACTCCGCCCTGACGCCGACCGCATTCACCGGGCGCGGGAGGTCCCCGAAGGACTGCGCGAACACGTCCGTGCGCGCGTTGGTGATCCGGTAGGTGCCCTCGACGTGCTCGGCGTCGCCGTGCTCGTAGCTCCCCTCGACGAACGGCTCGAGGCCGTTCGCGAAGTCGACGTCGATCAGCTGGTCGGGGAAGGCGATCGAGGCCCACACACTGAGCCCGATCCAGACGAGCCACGTCGCCGCGCAGGACCAGGCAAACTTCGGCGTCCGGATGTCGCCCTCCCGCCACCGTCGGTAGGAGCGGAGGGCGAAGAACCCCGGGACGATGAAGAACAGGAACCCGCCGACGATCCCGACGATCGCCAGGACCCGGCGCCATCCGGTCGCCGGCCGCTCGGCCGGCGCGGGAGGCGGGGGCATCCGCACCCCGGGTGCGGCGGGGAGGGCCGCGCGTACCGCAGCGGGCTCGTGAACAGGAGGCGGGTCACCCACGGTCTTCGTCCCCTGCAAGAGTGGACACGCTCGAGTGTGGGATCAGCCCCGTCGGGGCGACAGGTTCCTACGGCCCCTCCGGACCGGGACGCGGCTCCAGCCGCCTCACGCTCGTCGCAGCCGGGCCACCAGCACGCCGGGCACCTGCGTGAAGACGTACTCCGGCGTCCGGGGCGTCGCGTGCTCGCGACTCACGAGCGGCTCCTCGAGCCCGTCCAGGACGAACCCGTGCTCGAAGAAGGGCTGCAGGATCAGCCACAGGGGCCGGTGGAAGTACCACTGCAGCACCGGCTGCCCGCGCACGGCGACCCCTTGTTCGGTGGAGGGCGTCCCGTACGACGAGACCTTGACCGAGTACACCTCGGTGACCCCGCCCTGAGGGTCGAGCTCCGCCGTCGGCCGCACGTCCCCGGAGTTGAACGCCGGGTGCGATGTGGAGAAGACGAAACGGCCGCCAGGCCGCAGGAGCCGCGACGACGCCGAGACCATCGGCTCGATCGCCTCCATGTCCATGATGGCCATGTTGCTCACGACGACGTCGAACGACCCCCCGGCGCCGAGCGCGAGGAGCGCCCGCTCATCGGTGGCGTCGGCGAGCGCGTACCCGACGTCGCCGCCGTGCGCGCGGGCGCGCTCGAGCATGTCCTCGCTGAAGTCCGTGGCCAGGACGCGCGCTCCCAGCTCGGCCATCCGACGGGCGAACGCGCCGTTGCCGCACGCGATCTCGAGGACCCGCTCCCCCGGCGCGAGCGCGAGCAGCCGTTCGACCGCCGGCTGGATCAGGTGTCCCTGCCAGGTCTCCCCCGCCTGCATGCGGTCGTCCCAGAACCCGGCGAGGCTGTCCCACGCCGAGCGGACCTCCTCGTGCCGAGGGTGTTCGTCGCTCACGGGGCGTGAGCCTAGTCCGAGCCGGAACCGCCAGTCGAGGACGCGCTCCACTCACCGCTCCGGTTCGTCGCCGGCCGCCGCCATCCGCATCGCGGGCTACTGCGCGGTGATGGCTCCCGACCCCGTCACGTTCCGGGTGACCTTGGCCGGATCGCCACTGTAGGAGATCGCGCCTGAACCGGACACCGATGCATCCAGCTCATCCGACACCTGGAGCTCGATCATCCCCGATCCGGCGACGGTCGCCGTCGCCCGAGCCGCGACGAGGTCATCCAAGAACAGCGTGCCGGACCCACCGATGGTGGCCTCGAGCCGATCGGTCGAGCCCGATATGCGGATCGTGCCGCTCCCAGGAAGGTCTACGGTCAGCGCCTCCGCGTGGACTCCGTCGGCCGTCATCGTCCCGGAGCCGCTGAGGGCGACGTCGTCCAGGAGAGGCAGCGTGATCGTCACGCTCATCGGGTAGTTGGTGCTGAAGTCACCCGTCTGATCGATCACGAGCTCGCCGGCACGCACCTCCGTGGTCACGTGGTCGATCAGATTGTCGTCCGCCTCGACCTCGACGGTCTGCTCCGGGCCGATGCGGATCGTCACGATGTTGCTGCCGGTCAAATCGACGGCCGTGAACGGCGGGAGCGTGCGGACCTCGGTAGCCGCGACGCCCGACCCCTGGATGCCCCCCTGCGGGCCCAGGCGCCCACGCTCGCCCCAGGAAAGCGCGAGGAACACGATGCCGACCACGACGAGCACGGCGAGGACGGCGATCCCGATCGTGCGGAGCGGGTGCCGCGGTCGACGGTCGGTCAGAGATGTCGGAGCGGTGGTCATCGGCCCTCCCTTCGCGAGCCGATGGAACCGCCCTCCAGCTGGGGCCCCATCGGCTCCCGGCACCTTCGAGGCGGAGCGGGGCCCGTGACAGGGCCGATGGGATACCTGTCTCTAGGACCTTGGCTACGCGGGGACGGGCTGGGTCTCCGTGTCCTTCATCCGGTTCGCGTCGATCGTGATGCCGGGACCCATCGTGCTGGCGATCGTCAGGCTCTTGATGTACTTGCCCTTCGCGGCGCTCGGCCTCGCGCGGAGCAGCTCCTCGACCACCGCCAGGTAGTTCTCGACGATCTGCTGCTCGGAGAAGGACTTCTTCCCGATGATGCAGTGCACGTTGCCGGTCCGGTCGGTCCTGTACTCCACCTTGCCGCCCTTGATGTCCTGGACGGCCTTGCCGATGTCGGCCGTCACCGTGCCGGTCTTCGGGTTCGGCATCAGCCCGCGGGGTCCGAGCACCCGGCCGGCCTTGCCGACCGAGGCCATCATGTCCGGCGTCGCGACGGCGGCTTCGAAGTCGATGTTGCCCTTCATGACCTCCTCGAGGAGGTCGTCCGCGCCCACGAGGTCGGCCCCGGCGTCGCGGGCCTCCTGCGCCTTCTCGCCCTGGGCGAACGCGGCGACGCGCACCGACCTGCCGGTGCCGTTCGGCAGGCTGACCGTGCCGCGGACCATCTGGTCGGCCTTGCGCGGGTCGATGCCCAGGCGGAACGCGAGCTCGATCGTCTCGTCGAACTTCGCGTCCGGGATCTCCTTGAGGATCTTGATCGCCTCGAGCGGGAGGTACTCGCGCTCGGTGTCGACCTTCGAGGCGCCCTCGCGGTAGCGCTTGCCCTTGCCGCTCACGCGACCACCTCCACGCCCATGCTGCGCGCGGTGCCGGCGAGGATGCGCATCGCCATCTCGACGTCGTTCGCGTTGAGGTCGACCATCTTCTGCTCGGCGATCCGGCGGAGCTGGTCCTGGCTGAGCTGGCCGACCTTCTCGCGGTTCGGCTCGCCCGAGCCCTTCTCTAGGCCCGCGGCCTGCTTGATGAGCTCGGCGGCGGGAGGCTGCTTCGTGATGAACGTGAACGAGCGGTCCTCGTAGATGGTGAGCTCGGCCGGGATGACCTGGCCCGCCTGCTGCTGGGTCTGCTCGTTGTACTGCCGACAGAACTCCATGATGTTCACGCCGTGCTGACCGAGCGCGGTGCCCACGGGGGGCGCGGGGGTCGCCTGTCCGGCGCGGATCTGGAGCTTGACGAGGGCGAGGACCTTCTTCTTCGCCATCTGTTCGGTTCACCTCCTGCGGTGCAAACGGCCGGGGTCGGCCTCCCGCGTCGTAGGGGTCGGAGCGTTTGGAGCCAGAGCCCACCAAGGGTACCGGACGAGTGCGTCTCGTGGCCGCCGAGGTCGGGCCGGGGCCGCCGCTCGAGCTCTGTTCACGGGGTGACGGGGAGCGGCCCGCGGCACCGCGGGCCCGGTGTCAACCCTGCACCACGTTCCGTCGTTGACGCGGACGACGCGCACCGCGCACCTCGCACCTCGCTCCTGGCTCCTCGCGTCAACCACTCACCGTGTCCAGGCCTTGACGACGGGCGGCCCACCGACCCCCCCGGGGTCCATCCGTGGACGGGCCTCGACCCGACGGGGGACATCGTCTACATAGGCTGACGGTTGACCGAGGATCCATCGCCGGGGTACGAATCCGGGAAGGACCGCGCCACCGCACGGATGGTGGGGGCACGGGAGGGTGGCCGGCGCTCGCGTGAGCGGGCCGGGAGGACGGGAGGGCCTGCACATGCTCACGCGGCGAGACTTCATCAGACTCACCGGCGCCACCACCATCGGGTGGTACGTCGCCACGCAGACCGGATGGGTGCAGCGCGCACTGGCACAGGTCCCGGGGGGGACCCTCGAGCCCGGGTCGGTGACGAAGTACGTCACGCCGCTGCTGATCCCGCCCGTGATGCCGCGAGCCCGCATCATCACGCTCCCGGGCGGCAAGCCCGCCGACTAC
>DASTHN010000004.1:0-3982 GCA_035718185.1 Actinomycetota bacterium | reverse complement strand
CCGAGACGTCGTAGCCGGACTCCCGACGTTGCACCAACTCATCGGAGAGCACCTCCCCGATGTTCAGGACGTCGTGCATCGTGGACCTCCCATCCTGGCACCTGCATCGTCACTGAGCTGAGCCTAGAGCGTCTGACAGCCGTACGGGACGCGGCTACTGTTCGATCGCAGAGCCGAAGGATCGGTGCCGGTGGCTGGGATCTCACTCGAAGGTGTGGCGAAGACCTACCCGGATGGCACGAAGGCGGTCTCATCCCTGGATCTCCAGGTGCCGGACGGACGCCTGATGGTTCTGGTCGGCCCCTCCGGTTGCGGCAAGACCACGATCCTGCTGATGGTCGCCGGACTGGAGGAGGCGACCGAGGGCACGATCCGCATCGGCGATCGCGTCGTGGACGACGTCGCGCCGATGGACCGCGACATCGCCATGGTCTTCCAGAACTACGCGCTGTATCCGCACATGTCCGTGTACCAGAACATGGCGTTCGGCCTGAAGATGCGCAAGGTGCCGAAGCGCGAGATCGACGATCGGGTGCGCGATGCCGCCCGGATCCTCGGACTCCCCGACGAGCTGCTGGCGAAGAAGCCCAAGAATCTCTCGGGGGGGCAACGACAGCGGGTGGCCATGGGGAGGGCGATCGTTCGGCAGCCCGCCGCCTTCCTCATGGACGAGCCGCTGTCGAACCTCGACGCCGCGCTGCGGGTCGAGATGCGGGCGGAGATCTCCAGGATCCAGCGCGATCTCGGCGTCACGACGATCTACGTCACCCACGACCAGACCGAGGCGATGACCCTCGGCGACCTGGTCGCCTGCTTCGATGAGGGAGCGCTCCAGCAGGTCGGACCGCCGCAGACGCTCTACGACGAGCCCGTGAACCTGTTCGTGGCGGCGTTCATGGGGTCTCCGGCGATGAACCTCGGAGAGGCGGAGCTGCAGCGCGATCCGGACGGACGTGTCTTCGTGCATGTCGCGGATCATCGTCTCCAGGTCGCTGAGGAGCTCCTGGCCGCCCGCCCCGCGATCGCGGCGCGGGCGGACTCGAACGTGATCCTCGGGATCCGACCAGAGGACCTGGAGGATGCCGCTCTCGCCGGTGCCGGGGTGCCGACGGAGCGCCGGCTGCCGATCACCGTCGAGCTGCGCGAGGCCATGGGCTCGGAGACGCACCTGCACTGCGACCTGCCCGGCTGGTCACCGCCCACCGCGGTGCTGAACGTCCGCAGGGAGTCGGCTCCGGGGCCGGCCGAGGACGGCAAGCGATCGCGGCTGGTCGCGCGGGTGAGCCCCCGGAGCCGGGCTCGCGAGGGAGACCCGCTCGTGCTCGCGGTCGACACGTCGGCGCTCCACTTCTTCGACCCCGGGTCCGGCGCTCGGATCTGACCTGCCGGTCGTCCCTTGACGGGCCCGAGCGAGATGGGGTACGTCCCTCGCGGGGGCGGATCGTGGTCGCTCCGACGCTGAGAGGGGGGTCAGATGAGGCCTCGATGGGCGATCGTGATCCTGTCGGTGTTCGCACTCGTCGTTGCGGCGTGCACGTCCTCCGATGGAACGGAGAACGGAGGAGACGGGACCGGCGTGACCGGCGTGACCGGCGGAGAACCCGTCACGCTGACCTTGTGGGCCTTCGAAGGGGAGGAGGCGTTCTTCCCCACCCTGAAGGAACGGTTCGAGGCCGACCATCCCAACATCACCCTGGAGATCACCGAGATCCCCGAGGACAACTACGCGACCAAGGTGGACACGGCGCTAGCCGCCGGCAGGCCCCCGGACATGGGGCTCACGTACGAGCAGCGCTGGTTCAAGGCGGGCGCGGTCCTGCCGCTCGACGATCTGATCGAGGCGAAGAGCATCGATCTGACGACCTACAACCAGAACGCCATGTCGGGCTGCCGGTTCGAGGACCACGTGTACTGCCTGGGGTCGTACACCGGCGCGGTGCTCCTGTTCTACAACAAGGAGCTGTTCGACGCGGCCGGCGTGCCCTACCCATCGGCGACCGAACCCATGACGATCGACGAGTTCGCCACCGTCGCGGCGCAGGTCTCGCAGCCGAACCAGGACCTGGCCAAGCGCGTGTGGGGCACGGTCGGCGAGGCGCCATTCTGGTGGTCGGATCCGATCACGCACTTCAGCGAGGACGGCCGCACGACCCAGGGGTACATGAATGACGCGCCGACCGCACACCTGTACGACGTGATGAGCGGGCTGGTCCGCGACGGGTACGCGCCCACGGGCTCGGAGTTCGAGCTCCTCGGCACCGAGGACCTGCTCTCGGCCGGGCAGGTCGCGATGGCGATCAGCGACAACCTCGTCGCGATCGACGCCCTCGAGACGAACGGCATCGACTGGGGGGCCGCCCCGGTGCCGATCGAGAGCAGCGGAGCGCCCGTGTACGTCGCGTCATGGACCGACCAGGTCGGCGTGTTCGCCTCGAGCGAGCACGCGCAGGAGGCCAAGGAGTTCGTCGCGTTCCTCGGGACGGTGGGCAACGAGCTGCGGATCGAGGTCGCCGATCAGCTACCGCTCGACTCGGCGACCCCGGGCGCGGAGACCTGGGCCGCGGAGAGCGAGGGTCGGGCCGAGGTGATGGAGGCGGTCGCCCTGGCTCGCGAGGCGGTGTTCGTACCGGGCTTCTGGGACGTGACGTCCCCGCTGTGGGACTCGTACGACGCGATGGTCGCGGGTGACATGACGCCACAGGAAGCCCTGGACGACGCGGCGCCGGTCGTGCAGGACAACCTCGACCAGGCGTGGGAGACCTGGGAAGCGATCTCGTGACCGAGCCGGCGGCGGCTCGGGGACATGGGCAGCGCCCACGGAGGACGAGGGCCGCCCGCAGGGAGGAGCGGGCGGGATTCCTGTTCGCCTCGCCATGGTTGATCGGGACCCTGGTGTTCCTGATCGGTCCGATCGTCGCCTCGATGCTGCTGAGCTTCACGAACTGGAACCTGATCTCCGACGCCAAGTGGGAGGGTCTCCAGAACTACCGGGACATGTTCGGCGATCGGGACTTCCGTCAGTCGATCAAGGTGACCCTGTTCTACGCGATCCTGGCCGTCCCCCTGTTCCAGGTGGCCGGGATCGCGCTCGCGACGCTCCTCAACCTGCGGCTGCGGGGCATGTACCTGTTCCGGACGATCCTGTTCCTGCCCGCGGTCCTGAGCGGCGTCGCGGTGGCGGTGCTGTGGGCGCAGATGCTGAACCCCGACCTCGGCATCGTCAACCAGATCCTCCGGGCGATCGGCATCGACGACCCACCCCGGTGGCTGCAGAGCCCGAGCTGGGCGGTGCCGGCGGTGGTCCTGATGGGTCTGTGGGGGGTGGGCTCCGGCGCGATCATCTACCTCGCCGGACTGCAGAACATCCCTCCGGCCCTGTATCAGGCCGCGAAGATCGACGGCGCCCGGACGTGGCGGACGTTCTGGCACATCACGCTCCCGCTGCTCACCCCGACGTTGCTGTTCACCCTGCTGATCGGCGTGATCGGCGCGTTCCAGGTCTTCGATGTCGCGTACATCCTCGGGGGGAGCCGCGGTGGCACGAGAGGGGCGCTGCTCTTCTACGTCCTCAACATGTGGAACGAGGGATTCCGCAACGGGCGCTTCGGGTACGCGTCCGCGCTCGCGTGGGTGCTGGTGGTCGTGGCGGCGATCGTGATCATCCTGATCTTCCGGACGTCGAGCCGGTGGGTCTACTACGAGTCGGAGGGTGATCGGTGAGGGTGCGACGCGTCGGCTTCGTCGGCTTCGCGTATGCGCTCCTGCTCGCGCTGTCGCTCATGATCCTCTTGCCGCTCGGATGGATGATCACGGTCGCGCTCAAGCCCGACAACGTGCCGGTGTTCACCCTCCCCCCGCAGTGGTTCCCGACCGAGCACTGGGAGTGGGGCAACTTCGGCCGGGCGCTCACCGATCCCGCCCGCCCGTTCCTCCGCTACACGGTCAACACGCTCATCATCGTGGGCGGAGAGATCGCCGGGAC
>DASTHN010000003.1:0-14475 GCA_035718185.1 Actinomycetota bacterium | reverse complement strand
CGAGCTCGAGCTCGCCGGGATGGAGGTGTGGGGCGAGGTCCTGCCCTGCATCGCGCGCTCGTGGGAGTCGGTCTTCGGGCGCGACGTCACCGTTCGGACCTGGTCCTGGGCGGCCGAGGAGGCGATGCAGGTCGGTGGGCGGCCCGACACGGCGAAGATCCGCATCACGGGCTGGTTCCCCGGCTACGCCGACCCCGAGTACTTCCTGCGCCTGCTGTTCCAGTCGGACAGCAGGACGAACGAGGGCGGCTTCTCCTCCCCCGAGTTCGACGCCCTGATCGAGCGCGCCCGCCAGGAGCGCAGCGACCGCGGACGGCTGGAGCTGTTCCACGAGGCCGACCGCATGGCGGTGGCGGACCGGGTTGCGTGCATCCCGCTGGTGTACGGGCGCAACGTCGCCTACATGAAGCCCTGGCTCCAGGGCTGGTGGGAGTTCGGCAAGTCTTCGTCGAGCTTCGCGGATCTCACCGTGCAGCGGCGCGACGCCTGACGCGCGACCGGCGGCCGCTCACTGCTCGATCAGGACGGCGCGTGCCGGGCTCCCGTCGCCGTCCACCAGCCGAAGCGGCAGGACGGCGAGCGTGTACCGTCCGGGCTCGACCGCGGACAGGTCCAGGCCCTCGACGATCACGACCCCCGCGCCCAGCAACGCGGTGTGGACCGGGTGCCCCGGCGCGCCGCGGGTCTCGATCGACAGGAAGTCGGTGCCGACCAGCCGCACCCCGGCGCGCACGAGGGACGCCGCCCCGGCGGCCGAGAGCGCCGTGTAGCCGGCGGGGAACGCGACCGGCAGCCGTCGCCAGAGCTCCGAGTTGTCGGTGCGCAGGAGGACGCGCTCGGCGCCGGCGGGGATGCGGGGAGCGAGCTCCTCGGGACCGAGCGGGCCGGGGAGACCGCGCGCGTCCACCACCTCGCAGGGCCCGACGAGCGCGTCGAGGGCCACGGCGTCGATCCCCGCCTCCCCCTCGAGGAAGTGCAGCGGCGCGTCGACGTGCGTCCCGGTGTGCGTGCCCAGGCGGAGCTCCGACACGTTCGCGGGGTCGCCGTCGGCGATCCGCTGGTTGGCGCGGACCTCGACCGGCGGGTTGCCGGGCCAGATCGGCAGGTCCGGACCGATCGGCAGCGAGACGTCGTGGATGTTCATGTGCCTCCTCGGACGTGCCACCTGCGGGGGGCGATGAGGTCGTCGGACTCGGCCGGTCCCCACGAGCCGGGCTCGTACGTGCACAGCGGGGCCGGGCGCTCGAGCATCGGCGTGACGACCTCCCAGGCGCGCTCGACGCCGTCGGCCCGGGTGAAGAGCGTGTGGTCGCCCCCCATCGCGTCGTGCAGCAGCCGCTCGTAGGCCTCGGCTGGCTCGTGCATGAACGACCGCTCGTAGTCGAAGTCCATCCGCACGGTCTGGAGGTCGTACCCGGGGCCCGGTCGCTTGGCCTGGAAGGCGAGCGAGATGCCCTCGTCGGGCTGGATCCTGATCGTGAGGTGGTCGGCGGGGAGCTTCGGCATGTCGAGCTCTCCGAACAGGTAGTCCGGCGCCCCGCGGAACTCGACATCGATCTCGGTCGCCCGGCGCGGCAGGCGCTTGCCGTGCCGGACGAAGAAGGGCACGTCCTCCCAGCGCCAGTTGTCGATGTGGAGCCGGGCCGCGATGAACGTCTCGGTGTCGCTGGCGGGATCGACGCCGGGCTCGTCCCGGTAGCCCGTGTACTGTCCCCGGACGGTCTCGGCGGGGTCGATCGGCCGCATCGTCCGCAGGACCTTCACCTTCTCGTCGCGGAGCGCCTCAGGCTCGAGCGAGCGAGGCGGCTCCATCGTGAGGAACGACAGGACCTGGAGGATGTGGTTCTGCAGGAGATCCCGCGTGGCACCGGCGGCCTCGTAGTAGTCCGCGCGACCCTGGACGCCGATCGACTCGGCGACGGTGAGCTGGACGTGGTCGATGACGTCCCGGTTCCAGAGGCGCTCGAACGTGGAGTTGCCGAACCGCAGGACGACGATGTTCTGCACCGTCTCCTTGCCCAGGTAGTGGTCGATGCGGAAGATGCGCGACTCGTCGAAGACCGCGTGCAGGCGCTCGGTGAGCTCGCGGGCCGAGTCGAGCGAGTGGCCGAACGGCTTCTCGACGACGATGCGGCTGCGCTCGGTCGCCTGCCCGACGGCGCCGATGCCCTCGGCGATCGTGGCGAAGTACTCGGGCGGCGTCGCCAGGTAGTAGAGCCGGCCCGCGTCGCAACCGCTCGCGTCGAGCTGGTCCAGGGTGGTCGCGAGCCGCTCGAACCCGCGGCGCTCGTCGAAAGTTCCGCGGACGTGGGTCAGCGCGCCCTCGAGCTGGCGCAAGGCGTCCTCGTCGAGCGGGCCGCGGACGTGCTCGCGGACCGCGTCCCGGACGAGCGCCCGCAGCCCGTCGTCGCCCAGGTCCGAGCGCGCGTACCCCACCACCGCGTGCCGCTCGGGGAGCAGGTGCTCGCGGGACAGGTGGTAGAGCGCGGGCAGGATCTTGCGTCGCGACAGGTCGCCGGTCACGCCGAAGATCACGATCGCCTGAGCGCCCGGCGGTTGGAGCGCCATCGCTCACACCTCCCGTCCGCGGAGGCGCCGGTATCGGCGGATCAGCGCGTCCGTCGAGGCGTCGTGCTCGAGCGACGGTGCAGCCCCGGCCGCGAGCTCGGGAGCGATGCGGCCGGCGAGGGTCTTGCCGAGCTCGACGCCCCACTGGTCGAACGGGTCCACGTCCCAGATCGCCGCCTGCGCGAACACCTTGTGTTCGTACAGGGCGATCAGCTGGCCGAGCACCGAGGGCGTGAGCTCGCTCGCCAGGATCGTCGTCGTCGGTCGGTTGCCGGGGAACGTCCGATGCGGGACCTGCTCGGCAGGGACCCCGTCGGCCCGGACCTCCTCGGCCGTGCGGCCGAACGCGAGCGCCTCCGCCTGCGCGAGCAGGTTCGCGACGAGCAGGTCCTGGTGCTCGCCGAGGTCGTGGCTCGGGCGCGCGACGCCGATCAGGTCCACCGGCACCAGCTTCGTCCCCTGGTGCAGGAGCTGGAAGTACGCGTGCTGCCCGTTCGTTCCGGGGGTCCCCCACACCACGGCGCCGGTCTGGAACGGCACCGAGGCGCCCCCCTGATCCACCGACTTGCCGAGCGACTCCATGTCGAGCTGCTGGAGGTACGCCGGGAACCGCTCGAGGTGCTGGCTGTACGGGACCACCGCATGCGTGTCGGCGCCCAGGAAGGTGCCGTACCACGTCCAGAGCAGGCCGAGGAGGACCGGCAGGTTGCGCTCGATCGGCGCGTCCCGCAGGTGCTCGTCGATCACCCGGAACCCACGCAGGAACGCCCGGAACTGCTCGGGGCCGATCGCGACCATGAGGGCAAGGCCGATCGCCGAGTCCACCGAGTACCGGCCGCCGACCCAGTCCCAGAAGCCGAACATGTTCGCCGGGTCGATCCCGAAGGCGGCGACGGCATCCGCGTTCGTCGAGACGGCGACGAAGTGCCGGGCCACCGCCGCATCGCCGAGCGCATCGACGAGCCACGCGCGCGCCGTACGTGCGTTCGTGAGCGTCTCGAGCGTCGTGAACGTCTTCGACGAGACGACGAACAGGGTCGTCGCCGGGTCCAGATCGTGCGTCGCCTCCCACACGTCGGTCGCGTCGACGTTCGAGACGAACCGCACCGCGAGCGAACGGTCGCTGACATCCCTGAGTGCCTCGTACGCCATCGCGGGACCCAGGTCGGATCCGCCGATCCCGATGTTCACCACCGCGCGGATCGGCTCGCCCGTAGCGCCCCGCCACGTCCGCGAGCGCACCGCGTCGGCGAAGGCGCCCATCCGCCCGAGGGTCGCCTGCACGTCGGGGACGACGTCGCGGCCCTCCACGGAGACCGTCTCGCCCTCGGGCGCGCGGAGGGCGACGTGGAGTGCGGCCCTGCCTTCGGTGACGTTCACGACGTCGCCGCGCAGCATCGCGTCGATCCGCTCGCGCATCCCGGCGGCCTCGGCCAGTCGGACGAGCCCGTGCATCGTCTCGTCGGTGACCAGGTTCTTCGACCAGTCGACGAACAGGTCGCCCACCTCGAGCGTCATCCGATCGGCGCGCCCAGGGTCGTCGCGGAAGAGCTCGCGGAGCGTCCGGTGCGACCAGACGCGGCGGTGGGACTCGAGGGCGCCCCACGCGGGCGTCGCCGAGATCCCGCGCCGCTCGCGGCTCACGGCTGGGTCCCCTCGACGTGGCCGCCGAACTCCCGTCGCATCGCCGACAGCGCCCGGCTCGCGAAGTCGGCTCGCCCCCGGGAGGCGAACCGCTCGAACAGCGCCGCCGAGAGCACGTGGGCGGGCACGCCCTCGTCGACGGCGGCCTGGATGGTCCACCGGCCCTCGCCCGAGTCCGCCACGTGGCCGTCGAAGCCCTCGAGGTCCGGGTCCCGCCACAGCGCCGCCGTCGCCAGGTCGAGCAGCCATGAGCTCACGACGCTCCCGCGGCGCCAGACCTCGGCGACCTGGGCGACATCGAGGTCGTAGCGGTAGGCGTCCGCGTCGCGCAGCGGTGCGGTCTCGGCGTCGGGCGGGCGGTCGAGCGCCCCGACGTTCGCCTGCTTGAGGACGTTGAGGCCCTCGGCGTACGCCGCCATGAGGCCGTACTCGATGCCGTTGTGCACCATCTTCACGAAGTGGCCCGCGCCGGCGGGTCCGCAATGCAGGTATCCGGCCTCGGCCGTGGCCGGGTCGCCGGTGCGGCCGGGTGTGCGCGCGGCGGCCTCGACGCCGGGCGCGAGGGCCGAGAAGATGGGGTCGAGCCGCTCGACGACGTGCGCCGGCCCGCCGATCATCAGGCAGAAGCCCCGCTCGAGCCCGTGGACGCCGCCGCTCGTGCCGACGTCGAGGTGGTGGACGCCCCTGGCCCCGTAGCGCTCGGCCCGCTCGACGTCGTCGCGGTAGTACGAGTTGCCGCCGTCGATCACGACGTCGCCCGGTTCCATGGCCTCGGCGAGCGCGTCGGCCACGCCGCCGGCGACAGCCGCCGGGACCATGATCCAGACCGTCCGGGGCGGCTCGAGCGCGCCGAGCAGCCCCTCGAGCGACGCGGCGGCGATCGCGCCCTTGCCCGCGAGCGCCTCGACGGCGGGGGCGTCCGTGTCGAACGCGACCACCTCGTGCCCCTTCCGCATGAGACGCCGTGTGAGGTTCGACCCCATCCGTCCGAGGCCCACCATCCCGATCCGCATCGCTCGCTCCCTCCGACCCGCGCCGTTCCTGCGGCCGACCCTACCGCGCCCCACGCGATGCGGCCTGCCGTCGTCGGGCGTGCGCGCTTCGACCCCGGTACGCTCCGCCTGTAACGTCGCCGGGCCGGGGAAGACGGTCCACGGTCGGGGCCGCGGCGGCGGACCGGGAGCGGAGATGGACGACCTCATCAGGGTGTACGGGGCGAGCTGGTGTCCCGACTGCCGGCGCGCGAAGCGGTTCCTGAGCGATCAGCGCGTGCCGTTCGAGTGGCACGACATCCAGGTGGACCCGGACGGGATCCGGATCGTCCAGGAGCGGAACGGAGGGAGCAACACGACCCCCACGATCGTGTTCCCCGACGGCTCGCACCTCGCCGAGCCGACGAACGAGGAGCTCGCGGAGAAGCTGGGCCTCGAACGGTCCGCGACGATGTGAGGAGGCACGTTGGAGCCGCAGGAGATCTTCGAGCTCATCGTGAAGGCCGACGAGAAGCTGAAGTACGCGACGTCCTCGCGCGAAGACGTGCGCCGGCGACAGGCCCGGGAGCTGCTCGAGAAGGCCCGCGATGCCGCACGCGCGATCGGGAACGACCCGCTCGTGCAGCAGGCCGAGCTCCGCCTGACCGACCTGGGCGGCGCCGAGGCGTGACCGAACGCCGTCGCACCCCGCTCGATCCGTACCCCGAGCCCCGGCCACCGCGGGAGGTCGTCGCCCGCACCTCGTACCCTCCCGAGCTCGGGACCGACGCGATCGCCGTCCTCGAGGGTCGGACGTTCATGCTCTCGGATGCCGCCGGGGACGTCCCCACCGGATCCGTCGGCGGGCTCCTGCACGACGACACGCGGTTCGTGTCGTGCTGGGAGCTGACCCTCGACGGCAGCCCCCTGTCGGTGCTGAAGTCCGGGCCGGTCGACTACTACTCGGCCGCCTTCTTCCTGACGAACCCGGATCTGGAGGGGATCCGGGCCAACACCTTGACGATCCGGCGGCTGCGGTTCGTGGGCGACGGGCTCTCCGAGCAGATCGCGGTGTACAACCCCACGCCGGTCCCCGTCCGCGTCCGACTCCGGCTGTCCGTCGGATCGGACTTCGCCGACCTGTTCGAGGTGAAGTCCGCGGTGCGCGACCGCGCGCGGACCATCGAGGTGAGGCACGATGCGGGGGAGCGTGCCGTGCACTTCCGGTACGAGGTGCCCGGCTTCGTGGCGGAGAGCGACATCCGCGTCGCTCGGAGCCGGGTCGGCACGGGGATCGACGGCGTCGAGCCGTTCACGGAGGCGCCTCCGCGGGTCGACGGCGATTCGTTCGTGTGGGACGTTGAGCTCGGTCCGCGCCGGCTGCTCGACGCCCTGGTGCGGGTGACCGCCCGGCTGAACGAGCGGTCGCTCGAGCCGATGCATGCGGGCTTCGGCGAGCGGCAGCATCTCTCGGAGGGGGCGCTGACCAGGTGGCTCGCCGAGGTGCCGAGGTTCCGGTGCGAGAGCACGCTCCTCGGCTCCGTGCTCGAGCGCTCGATCATGGATCTCGCGGCGCTCCGCATCGAGGGCGAGATGCGGGGCGAGCGCTACGTCCTGCCCGCCGCGGGCCTGCCCTGGTTCATGACGCTCTTCGGCCGGGACACGCTCATCACGTCGTGGCAGACCGTCGGCATCGGACCCGAGCTGGCGCGGGGCGCCCTCCACCTGCTCGGCGAGCTCCAGGGAGCGGTCGTGGACGACTTCCGCGACGAGGAGCCGGGCAAGATCCTCCACGAGACCCGCTACGGGGAGCTCACCGTGTCGGGCGAGAAGCCGTACAGCCCCTACTACGGGACCGCCGACGCGACACCCTTGTACCTCCGCGTGCTGTCGTCCTACTGGGACTGGACCGGGGACGACGACTTCGTCCGGACTCGCTGGCCGAATGTCCTGGCGGCGCTCGAGTGGATCGACCGGTTCGGCGATCGCGACGGGGACGGCTACGTCGAGTACGAGACGAGGTCCTCCGAGGGGCTGGGGAACCAGTGCTGGAAGGACTCGTGGGACGGGGTCCAGTTCACGGACGGCCGGATCCCGTACCTGCCGATCGCGACCGCCGAGATCCAGGGGTACGTGTACGACGCGAAGCTGCAGGTGGCCAGGCTGGCCGAGCACCTCATGCGCGACGAGCGGCTGGCGGGACGCCTCCGCGACGAGGCGTCCGCGCTCTTCGACCGGTTCAACCGCGACTTCTGGAGCGACGACCGGGGCGGGTACTACGTGATCGGGCTCGACGGCGACAAGCGGCAGATCGACTCGATGGGCTCCAACATGGGGCACTTGCTGTGGTCCCGCATCGTGCCCGAGGAGCGCGCGGCGCTGATCGCCCACCACCTGATGTCGCGCGCCATGTTCTCGGGGTGGGGGGTCCGCACGCTCTCGACCGAGGACGCCGGATACAACCCGATCGGGTACCACACCGGCACGGTCTGGCCGCACGACAACGCGATCGTCGCCTCGGGGCTCGAGCGCTACGGGTTCCGGGACGAAGCGAACCGGATCGCCCTCGCGCAGCTGGAGGCAGCCGCCTCGTCCGGGTTCCGCCTGCCGGAGGCGATGGCGGGGCTCCGCAGGGACCTCGGCCGCTTCCCCGTGCCGTACCCGACGGCGTGCAGCCCGCAGGCCTGGGCGACGGGGGCGCCGTTCGTCTTCCTGGGCGTCATGCTGGGGCTCCACGCGGTCGCCGGACGGGTCACGATCGACCCGCACGTGCCGCCCGAGATCGGCAGGATCTTCGTCCACGGGCTCCACGCCTTCGGGACGCACTGGGACGTCGACGCGACCGGCGACGAAGGCAGCGTCGGGCTCACGCACTGATCCCGCGGAGCGCGGGCGCGCTCGACCGCCGGCGAGGTCAGCCGGGGCGCGCGGCCCCGACGAAGTGCTCCCAGTAGACCGAGACGACCGAGACCACGCTGCCGGTGTGCGGTGAGTGGATCATGTTGTTCCCGCCGACGTAGATCGCGACGTGGCTGATCGGCGAGTAGAAGAACAGCAGGTCGCCGGGCTGCAGGTCCTCGCGGTCGACGTGCGGGAGCGAGGAGTACTGGGCGGCCGAGGAGTGCGGGAGCGAGACCCCGGCGTGCGACCACGCCCACATCGTGAAGCCCGAGCAGTCGAAGCCGGTCTCGGGGGACGAGCCGCCCCACTGGTACGGCGTTCCGATGACCGAATAGGCGGCGTTCAGGACGGCCTGGACCCCGCCGCTCGGCGCCGGCGGCGGTGACGACGATCCCGGGCCGGTCCTCGCCGCCTCGAGCCGGTCGAGGTAGTCCTGGTACTTGCGGCTCAGCTCCTCGTAGTAGGCGCGAGCCTCGGCCGCGGCATCCCGGATCTCGGAGGCCTTCGCCTTGATCTTCTCGACGAGGGCGCGCTGCTCGTCGAGCGCGGCGCGGAGCTCCTCGGCGCTCCAGCGGGCCATCTGCTGGGCTTGGGCGGCCTGGGTGGCCAGATCGGAGTCCGACTGCGCCATGCTGCCGATGAACTCCAGGCGGTCGCTGAAGTCGGCGAGCGATTCGGCCTCGAGCAGCGCGGCGAACTGCGACCCGACGCCCTGGTACGCGATCGACGCGCTCCGGTTCAGGCTCTGGACCGCCCGGTCGGCCTCGGTCTGGGCGCGCTGCGCGGCGGCCCGCGCGTCGTCGAGCCGGCCCTGCACGGCCTCGAGCCGCAGGTGCGCCTGGTTGTACTGCTCCACGAGCAGCGAAACGTGCGCGTTCAGACGATCGAGCTCGGCCTTGGCTCGCTCGACGTCCTGACGGCTCGGCGCGGCCGAGGAGAGCGGCGACAGGAGGACGGAGGTGGAGACCACGACGAGGGCGGCGATCGCGAACCGCACCGCGAGCGTGCCTCGTGTCGTCGTCGTCGGTCCCTGCATACGTCGGGCCGCGCACCCGCAGCCCGACCAGAGGCTACCGGCGGTCTTCGGGGGCCGTCAAACACCGGATGCGTGAGGGGGCAACTGCTCGTCGCCTCCGTGAGGTCCGTCGGGACGGCGGGATTTGAACCCGCGACCTCAGCGTCCCGAACGCTGCGCGCTACCAAACTGCGCTACGTCCCGTGCCGGACGAGTGTAGCGGCTCGGGACCCACGGCGGCCGGGTACGCTTGCGTGAGCACCCGGGACCGCGCGCGACCTGTGCGAAGCCGGTACGGAGGAGGATGACGTGAGGATCGCTCAGCTCTGCCCGCCGTGGCTCGCCGTACCACCGAAGGGCTACGGGGGCATCGAGTGGGTCGTCGCGTTGCTCGCGGACGGTTTGGTCGAGGCCGGGCACGACGTCACGCTGTTCGCGACCGGGGATTCGAAGACCACGGCGCGCCTCGAGTACGTGTTCGAGGAGGCGCCGGGCTCGAAGGCCATCAACGACATCGTCCTGGACACGACGCACACCGTGTTCTCGCTGCGCGACGCCCGGGAACGGTTCGACGTGCTGCACGTGCACTCGCCGTTCTCGGCGCTCGCCGCGAGCGTGGAAACGGGGCTGCCGACGGTCCACACGCTCCACGGGTCGTTCGGGCCGGAGATGACCCGCCTGTACTCGTACGTCGCGCAGCGGGCGTGGTTCGTCGCGATCAGCCAGGCGCAGAAGGGCTTCAACGACTCGTTGCGGTACGGCGGCGTCGTCTACAACGGCATCGACATGGACTTCTACGCGATGCAGGAGGACAAAGAGGACTTCGTCCTGTTCCTCGGCCGCGCGGCGCCCGAGAAGGGGTGGCTCCGCGCGATCGAGACCGCGAAGCTCGCGGGCGAGCACCTGGTCTCGGCGGTGAAGATCGCGCACTGGACGGAGGAGGAGGAGTGGGAGCAGCACGTCAAGCCGGCGCTCCCGTCCGACTTCGAGGTGATGGGCGAGATCAGCCAAGAGGAGAAGCTCGACCTGCTGCGGCGCGCGAAGGCCGTGCTCTTCCCGATCGACTGGCCCGAGCCGTTCGGGCTGGTGATGACCGAGGCGATGGCCTGCGGCACGCCGGTGATCGCGACGCCGCGTGGCTCGGTGCCCGAGCTGATCGACGACGGTCGGACCGGCTGGATCGTCGACGTGGAGGACTACGTGGCCGAAGCGGCCGCGCGGCTCGGACGGCTCTCCGAGATCGACCCGCACGTCTGCCGGGATCGGGTCCAGCGCCTGTTCTCGAAGGAGGCGATGGTCGCCGGCTACGAGCGCGTCTTCGAGCGCGTCGTCGCTTCTCCGTAGCGCCTCCGGCGGAACCCTTCCGCGGGGTTGTGCGTCGATGACCGGAGGGTCAGGATTGCCCTCACGCCAACCGTCCGGAGGGGGAGCACATGAACCGATCCCGTCGCACGCTGGCCGCCGCGCTCGGCGTCCTGGTCCTGTCGTCCGTCGTCGCGGGCGCGGGCCCGGCGGCGGCCGCCGATCCGCCCTCGGTGCGCCTGCTCGCCTCGTCCACGACCCTGACCGTGGCGCGCGATCGTCGCGACTTCGTCTGGGTGGACCCGGGAGCCTGGATCGCCTCGGTCGGCGGGGCGTTCGAGCTCCGCGCCACCCGCGCGGACTACGATTCGCCGGTCGAGCTCGAGCAGGTGGACGCGACCACCGGCGACCCGCTGCGGAGCCTGCCGGCGGACCTGCTCGACGGCTGGTACGGCCTCAGGGATCTCGTGCACATCAGCGTCCGGCACGGCGACGATCGACCGGTCCTGCGGTACCCGGTGTCGTTCTGTCCGAACACCTGGAACCGGCAGCGTCTGAGCGACGCGGGACCCGTCACCGCGCGTTACCCGACGTTCTGCAGCGGCGGGCCCTTCACGCGCGGCATGGTCTGGGGGATCGACGACGGCTGGGCAGTCCCCGCGCTGACCGACTCCTACTACGGCCTCGGGTGGAAGGCCGAGCGCAACCGGTACCGGATCCGGGTGTGGATCGACCCGATCTACCGACCGCTGCTCGGCATCTCGGACGCGGACGCGGAGATCGTCGTGAGGGTCTCCGTCGAGCGCGGCACGATGGCAGGCCGGATGGCGGCTCGGCCCGAGCTCGCCTACGCGCGGGCCGCGAGCGTCCCCGACGTCACCGACCCGGATCCCCAGACGCTCCCGGACCTGGTGGCCCTCCCCGCCTGGAGCATCGATCCCTACCATGACCGCAGGAGCGACCGCGACTACCTGCGATTCAACGCGACGGAGTGGAACGCCGGCCCCGGCACCATGGTCGTCGAGGGGTTCCGCGACACCGACGAGACCGCGATGGACGCCTACCAGTACTTCTACATGGGCGACGAGCCCGTGGGACGCGCGAACATCGGCTCGCTCGAGTTCCATGCCGGCGGCGGCCACGACCACTGGCACTTCGAGGAGTTCACGGCCTACTCGCTCCTGGACGAAGCGAAGCAGTTGGTTGCCCCGTCCGACAAGCAGTCGTGGTGCCTGGCGAACACCGACGCGATCGACCTCGCCGTCCCGAACGCGAACTGGCTGGGATACGGGGGCGACCTGTTCACGGCCTGCGGCGGACCGTCGGCGCTCTGGGTGCGCGAGATCCTCGACGTCGGGTGGGGCGACACCTACGCGCAGTACGTGGCCGGTCAGGCCTTCGACATCACCGACCTGCCGAATGGCACCTACTACATCCGGGTGCAGGTGAACCCGCTCGGCTCGATGTTCGAGTCCACCGACGCGAACAACATCGAGGACCGCCTCGTGATCCTGAAGGGCAAGCCGGGGAGCCGCCGCGTCGAGGTCCCGCCGTGGCACGGCATCGACACCGAGGGGTGCTGTCCCGTCGGCGAGGTCTAGGACGACCTGCGGAGCTCGAGCCACATCGCCGTCGGCCGGCACCAGAAGCGGAACGGCGCGTACTTGCTCGTCCCGAGGCCGGGCGAGAGGCTGAGCCACGACCCGGCCATGCGGATGAGACCGCTCGCGAGCCGGCTCGGCAGGGCGCTGTTCGTGACGAGCGCGCCGACGACCGGCAGGCGCACCTGCCCGCCGTGCGTGTGGCCGGCCACGACGAGGTCGTAGCCGCAGGCCGCGGCCTCGGGCGCCGAGTCGGGCGAGTGCATCACCGCGATCCCGAAACGCCCGTCGTCCCGGCGAGGCAGGATCCGGAGGTCGGCGCGGTCGATGTGAGCGTCGTGCAGGCCGGCCACCTCCACCGGCACGCCGTCGAGGTCGACGAGGCGGCGCGTGTTGTCGAGGTCCTGCCAGCCATCCCGGACGAGCTGGCGCACCAGGTCCTGCCCGCGTCCCCGACGCGCCCGGCGACGCCGACGCGACGACGGCGGAACGAAGTACCGGAGCGGGTTCAGCGGGCGCGGCACGAACAGGTCGTTCGAGCCGAGCACGAACCACGACGCGAGCCGACCGCGGACCGGTCGCACGGCCGCGACCGCCGTCTCGACGGCCTCGGGCTCGGCGAGGAAGTCGCCGGTGACCACGACAACGTCGGGGCGGGGCAGGGAGGCGAGGAACGCCGCCAGACGGCGCTCGTCCCGGACCACGTGCAGGTCCGAGAGGTGGAGCACGTCGATCGTCGCCGGACCGGCCGCCGGTAGGATGTCCAGGCGGTACCGGGCGAGCCGGTACCAGCGCCGTTCGACGAGCATGCCGTACGCGACGCAGAGCGCGCCGAGCACGGCGACGCCGAGGATGAGCCACGGGAGCACGGGAGGAGTCTACGGTGAGCGCCCCCACCCTCAAGGAGCGGATCCGCGCCGAGCTGACGGCCGCGATGAAGTCCGGCGACAAGCTCACGGTCGGCACCCTGCGGATGCTCACCACCGCGATCGTGAACCGCGAGAAGGAGATCCTGCACGAGCTCTCGGACGACGAGGTCCGGGAGGTCGCGGCCCGCGAGATGAAGCGCCGCTCGGAGTCGATCGAGGCATTCGAGCGAGGCGGCCGACCCGACCTGGTCGCGAAGGAGACCGCCGAGCGCGAGCTGCTCGCGGCCTACGCGCCCGAGCAGCTCTCTGAGGCACAGGTCGATGCGCTGATCGACGAGGCGATCGCGGCGACGGGCGCGACCAGCCTCAAGGAGATGGGCACGGTGATGGGCGCCGTGATGGGCAGGGCCAAGGGGGCGGTCGACGGCGCCGCGGTCCAGGCGAAGGTGCGAGCCCGGCTGGGCGGATAGTCTCGGGCGTCAGGTCAGACCGGACGGCGCCCGACGACGTTCGGCGGCCCGCCGCCGCCGCCACCACCGCCGCCACCACCCGGGGCGGCGACGCCGATCCAGATCGTGACCTCCGTGCCGACGTCGACCTCCTTGTTCCCGTGCGGGACCTGCGAGACGACGCGGTCCACGAGCGCCTGGTCCTTCACCTCCGTGGTCTGCACCACGGCGACGAGACCAACCTTCGTGAGGGCTTGGACGGCCGTGACCTTGCGCAACCCGACGACGCGAGGCACGAGCACGGGCTCGCCCTTGCCGTTGGAGACCTCGAGCTTGACGGCCGAGCCGAGCTCCATCGTGGCGCCGCCCCGCGGCGCCTGCCCGAGGACGGTGCCCTTGGGCTCGCTCGAGCTCACCATCTCGGTGAGCGGCGTGAAGTTCGCCTTCGCGAGGGCGCGCTCGGCATCCTCGACCATGAGCCCGATCACGTCGGGGACCCTGCCGCTCTCGGGTCTCGGCGGTGCCTCGAACCCTTCGACCGGCATGCCCGCGGTCGCCCTGCGCATGAACGCGTTCCAGATCGGCGCCGCGAGCGTCCCGCCGAACACCGACTGTCCGTAGTAGGCGTTCATCGGTTTCTGGCCCTCGGGGAAGCCCACCCAGACGGCGGTCGCGACCTGAGGCGTGTACCCGGCGAAGTACACGTTCGTGTAGTCCTGGGCGGTGCCGGTCTTCCCGGCCACCGGGCGACCCATGCCGTCGTCGGCCACGGTGCCCGTCCCGCAGCAGACCACACGCTCCAGCATGGCGGTCACCAGGTGAGCGATGTCCGGATCGATCGCCTGCTTGCAGTGGCGCTTGTGCCGGTACAGGCGCTCCCAGCCGCCATCCTCCTTCGGTTGCTCGACCCGGGCGACCGCGTACGGATCGCAGTGGATGCCGTCGTTCGCGAGCGTCCCGAAGCCGGTCGCCATGTCGAGCGTCGAGACCTCTTCGACGCCGAGCGTGATCGAGGGCACCGCGTCGAGCGGCGCCTGCACGCCCATGGCGTGGGCGGCCTCGACGATGTTCTCGGGGCCGACGTCGACCGCGAGCTGCGCGAACACGACGTTCGTGGAGTTCTCGGTCGCGTTCCACAGGTCGACGTAGGTGCCG
>DASTHN010000002.1:0-5835 GCA_035718185.1 Actinomycetota bacterium | reverse complement strand
CGATCGCGGCGCTCGCCGATGGGCTCTCCCCGTCACCTTCCGCGGTGCACGGCGCAGTGAGGGCGAGCACCGCGGCGAGCGCGATGCCACCTCTGCGCACCGGCTACCACCTCACTCCGACCCAGGGACGAGCGCCATCTGGTCGAACGCCAAGCTCCCGGTGAACTGGTCGAACGAGAAGCTCTCGACCCGCGCGGACACGACCCGCGCCGAGCGCTCCTGCATGAACGGGACGACCGGGGCGACCTGCTCCATCAGGTAGCGGTCCAGCCCGACCCAGCACTCGAGCTGTTCCGAGCCGACCATCGAGATGCAGCGATCGACGCGCTCGTCGACGCTCGGCACCCGGTCGACTTCGTATCCCCACCGCTCCAGCTGCTCGGACGACGCCCCCAGCATCATCGCGTTCGACCCCGACCCGAGGAGGGCCTCCGAGGTGAAGATCGGGGTGATCATGGTCGATGGATTCGGGTAGTCGGCCCCCCAGCCCCATACGCTCAGCGGCGTTCGGTGCGCCTCCACGAACACCTGCTCCACGAACCTCGGGAACGACATGTGCACGAACCGCGCTCGGATCCCGATCTCGGCGAGGCGCTCCGCGATGAGCGTGGTGGCCGCCCTCGGTATCGGCCCTCGGAAGGTCACTCCGTCGATCGCTCTGCACGTCTGGGCGTCGCAGACGCCGTCCTCACCTTGACGGTCATAGCGGGACAACGCCATCTCGGCTTTCGCCGACGCGAGTTCGGCCGGATACGGGTCGTACGTCGCCAGGAGATCGGCTTCCAAGGGATCCGGCACGGCATGCCCGAGCGGTTCCGGGCTCGCCGGACCCTTCTCCCAGCCGTGTGACCGGAACGACCGAACGACCTCCGCCTCGTCGATCGCGAACGCCACCGCGCGCCGCACGTGCACGTCGTCGAACGGCGGCACGGCGACGTTGAGCCACATGCCCCACGCCCAGGCCGTCGTGCCGGACCACAGCCGCCCGGAGAGGTCCGGATCGGAGCTGTAGCTCTCGAGCTGCGCCATGGGCGGGTCCGCGTCGACGACGTGATCGATCGTTCCCGCATCGACCTCGGCGGCGAGGGTCTCGTTCAGCTCTTCGTAGCCTCCATCGCCGAGGGGCTCGACCCGGAGATCGATGCGGTCCGGATACGCAGGCCGCAGCTCGTCCGTGGTGGGACGCCACGAAGGGTTACGCACCAGGACGAGCGAGCCGGGACGGACCGGGACGTTCTGCTCGATCGTCGGCGGTTGGTAGCCGACGATCGGGGTCTGCATCTGTGGCGTTACCGACAGGTCGAGCTGCTCCGACCCCTCGATCATGTACGGACCGGACGCCACGAGGAACCGCCCGTAGTCATCGTCGTGTCCTTCGGCGACCCCCATCGCGGCATCTGCGTCGGAGGGATCCGGTGGGACGGGGGCGGTCGCGGCCATCGCGAACCGATCCAGGAGGTCGCCGGCTGCTTCGTTGAGGCGGACGACCAGGGTCCGGTCATCGGGGGTCTCGAGGCCGCTGATGGTCGCGGCGTCGCCAGCGGCATACTCGTCGAACCCTCGGATGACCGAGTAGTAGTACGAGTACGTGAACCCGTCCTCGGACACGCGCGCGGTACGGAGCAGAGCTCGGACGAAGTCGCCACTGCTGACCTCGACCTCCTCCAGCGGCGGGGCGTAGCGGATGCCGTCGCGGATCTGGAACGTCCACGTGAGACCGTCGGCCGAGACGTCCCACGACGAGGCGAGGTCGGGTTGAACCTGGGAGCCACCCTCGGCGCCCGGGACCCCAGGGTAGGCGAAGAGCGTGCGGAGGAGGCAGCATCGGAAGAGCTCCGAAGGCACCGAGGAGTAGGAACGCTGGGGATCCAAGCCCGCCTCCGGGATGGCCGTGTTGTCCCACGACTGGACACCGGTGATGTCGAACGTGGCCGCGAGTCGGAGCGTCCCACCGTGCCAAGGCTCGGGCCTACCGCTCGACTGGTTGCCGCCCTCTGCTTCGCTTCCCGTACACGCGGTGGCGAGCACGAGGACCGTGGCGGTTGCGACGAGCCGCCCCCTCACACCCATCACCTCACTCGGAGCCCGGCACGAGTGAGACCTGGTCGAGCGCCGGGTAGGAGAACGCGGGGTCCCACGAGTAGTGCTCAACCCGGGCCGACGTGCTCTCGCGCCAGACGTCGAAGAAGAGCGGGACGGCGGGCACGACCTCGGTCATCAAGTAGGCGTCGAGCTCTGCCCAGCACGCCGGCTGGTCGGCGCTCGGGAGCGAAAGACACCGCTCGATCCGGTCGTCTACGCTCGGCACCGACGTAACGTCGTAGCCCCAATCACGGAGCTGGTCGGCGCTCGCGCCGAGCGAGAAGAAGTTCGCGTACCCGGCTGCCCCAGAGTGGGTGAGCGGCATGAACACGGTGGAGCCGTTCGGGTAGTCGTACCCCCAGGCCCACCACTTCACCAGCACCGTCCCGAAGCGCTCGGCCGGTGACAGCGCATCCACCCACAGCCGCTCCCACATCCCCTCCTCGTCCGGCACACGCTCGTTGGCGAACGCGATCCCGATCGCCTTAAGGTCCCGGCGCAGCATCGGCAGGATCGACTGTCCCTCGAGGTCGATCGAGCGGACCCCCCGGCACACCGGGTCATCGCACACACCGTCGCCGTCCTGGTCGTACGAGGACTTGCGCATCTCCGCTCGAGCTGCCTCCAGGTCGCCGCCGGACTCGCTCATCCACGACGGGCGGAACTGGGCCAAGAGCCCGCGCCCGGTCACGTCGGGGGCCAGGTGCCACGCGATCCCGCCCATCCGGTCTCCGCTCTCGAAGGCGCGGAGGAGCCACTTCCGGTCGATCGCGAGCCCGATCGCCCTGCGCACGTGAACGTCGTCGAGCGGCGGTACGGCGAGGTTCATCGGCAGGTAGTAGGTCACCGGCGACGTCGTCGTCGTCAGCCGCGCTCGCAGCTCGGGATCTCGTTCGTACGCCTCCATCAGCGTCGCGTAGAGATTGGCCGTGTTGAGGTCCAGGTCGCCCGCCGCCATCCGGCTCGCGATCGCCGAGGCGATCTCCCGCCGCTCCGCCATGCCGCCGACGAATCCGCTCGGGATGCTGAAGGGCTCGAACTCGATCCGATCGACGTACGCGGCTCGGAGCGCGTCCGTTGCCGGGTTCCACGAGGGGTTCCGGACGAGGACGATCGACCTCATCGGTTCGAACCCGGCGACCGGCTCCTGCTCCTTCGGCGGGAGCGAGAAGTCCATTGCCCCCGAGCCCTCGAACATGTACGGACCCGAGGCCACGAGGTACCGGACGTATCCGAGCTGACGATCGGTCCGGACCCCTTCGGGCACGGGGGCGGTGGCCGGCATGCTGAACCGGTCGGGCAGGTCCCCGGTCGGCTCGGTCAGCCGCACCACGAGCGTGTGCCGGTCGGGGGTCTCGAGGCCACGGATGGACCCTGCCTCCCCCGCGAGGAACGCGTCGAAGCCGTCGATGACGCTGAAGTAGAAGGAGTAGCTCCCGCCGAACTCGTCCGGCGGCAGCGAGCTGGGGGTCCCGAGCCGCTCGAGCGCCCGGACGATGTCGGCGGCAACGATCTCGACGTCGTCGAAGGGCGGGGCGAAGCGCAGACCCTCCCTCAGGCGGAAGGTCCACGTGAGGCCGTCCTCCGACACGACCGGTGCCTCGGCTGCGAGGTCGGGCCGGAGTTCGACACCGCCCTCGACGGCGGGCCGCCCGCTGTACGACATGAGCGTGCGGAGCAGGCAGCAGTGGTACAGGCCCCACGGGCTCGCGGCCGTGTAGCCGGCGGGGTCCCACCAAACGGACGGGTCGGCGCCCACGGCAACCCGCAAGGTGCCGCCGCGCCATTGCTCAGGCGACGGCCCTGTGTTCGTGCCAGCACGCTGACCGTCGCCGGTGCACGACGCGACGAACCAGACGAAAACTACGGCGAGCGCGAGGGATCGCCAGCGGCCGAGCACCATCTCCTCCTAGAGGGCGGCGCTGCCAGCCTCGCGATATGCCTCAGACGTCCCTACGGGAAGGGTCGAAGGTCACTCGGGGGGTGGGACCTGCTCAGTCGGCGCGGTCTCCTTCGTCCGCTCGGCGATCCGGCGCTCGGCCTCCTCGTGGCCGAGCCGCCTCGCGAGCTTCGCCGCGCGGCTCCACAGCTCCTCGGTCTTCGCCGGCTCGGCGGTCCGCTCGGCAGCGACCTCGAGGTACCGAAGCGCCCTTGCGGGCTCGTCGCTCCGGTAGAAGTGGAACGCGAGGCGCTCGGCCACGTCCTCCGGGCGGTCCGCGTACAGCGCCTCGAGCGCCTCCCCCACCAGCCCGTTCAGCTGGCGCAGCGCGGCCGGCGTGAGGGTCGAGAGCGCGGCTTCCTGGAGCAGCCCGTGACCGAACGTGCACAAGAGCTCCGGGTATCGACGGAGCTCGCGGACGACGCCCGAGCGGAGCAGCACCGGTAGGCCATCCTGGGTCGCGTCCGTGCCCTCGACGCGCTCCAGCACCGAGACCGGGAAGACCCGTCCGATCACCGCGGCGACCTGCGCGAGCCGACCCGGCCCGGGCGGCAGCCGATCGATCCGGGCGACGAGCAACGCCTCGAGCGCGGGCGGCAGGTCCGAGACCGACCCCGGCGCGAGCGTCCACGTGCGGTGCCGTTCTGTCCCGCCGGCCTCGAGCACGGCGCGGAGCAGCTCCTCCAGGTACAGCGGGTTTCCCTCGGCCCTCGCGACGATCTCGTCCCTGACATGGTGACCCACCACGCCCGGCGGCAGGAACGAGTCGACCAGCTGATGCGACGCCGCCTCGTCGAGCGGCCCCAGCGACACCTCCGTCGTCCGGTGCGCGAACTCGGCCGAGGCGCGGGTCCGCAGCTCCCACGCCTCCGACGTCGGGTCGGGCCTGAGCGTCAGCGCGATGAGCACGGGTGCCCGGTCGGTGAGCCCGAGCAGCTCGTCGGCGAGCTCGCGGGTGGGGCGGTCCACCCACTGCAGATCGTCCACGGCCAGCACGAGCGGGCGCTGCGCGGCCAGCGCCTCCGCCCAGGCGATGTAGGCGGCGCGGGTCCGCTCCGCGAGCTCATCGGCCGAGAGCGACAGGAGACCGCGCTCGGCGTCGGGATCGAGCCGGATCCCGAGGACGAGCGCGAGGAACGGCAGCAGGTCGCTCCCGTCGCCGAGCAGCGCGCCCACCCGCGCGCGGAGCTTCGTCCGAGCCGCGAGCTCCGGGTCGCCATCCTCCAGGCCGAGCCACGTCCGCAGCATCTCGACGAACGGCCCGTACGGCACCCCCGCCCCGTACGAGATGCATCGCCCTTCCTGCCACGCCGCCCGGTCGCCGACGAGCCCGCGCAGCTCGGCCAGCATGCGGGACTTGCCGAGCCCCGCCTCGCCGAGCAGCAGGAGCACCTGCCCCCGGCCGGCCTCGAGGTCCGAGGCCACCTCGCGCAGCCGGTCGAGCTCGCGATCGCGGCCCACGAGCGGCGTGAGCGGCCGGGGCTCGGCGACCGCACGGGGACCCACGAGCCGCCAGGCGGCGACCGGCTCCTCCCGGCCCTTCACGCTCACGGGGCCGAGCGGCTCGAGCACGAAGTGGTCCGTGAGGCGCCGCGCGGTGCCCTCGCCCACCGCGATCGAGCCTGGGTCGGCGGCCGACTGGAGCCGCGCCGCCACGTTCGTGGTGTCGCCGAGCGCCACGGTCTGCTCGAAGGCCTCGCCGACCACGCCGACCGCGGCCGGACCGCTGTTCACGCCGACGCGGACGTCGAAGCCGGAGACGCCCCACGAGCGCTCGACCTCGACCCCGTACTCGCCGGCGACCCGGATGATGC
>DASTHN010000001.1:0-15497 GCA_035718185.1 Actinomycetota bacterium | reverse complement strand
GCTTCCGCGACCATCCCCGCGAGGTGAAGGGCGATCCGGACCTCCTGAACCTCACCCGGCCCGACGTCGTCGCGGAGATCCATCGCGGCTACCTGGCCGCCGGCGCGGACATCGTCACGACGAACACCTTCACCGCGACGGCCATCGCGCAGGCGGACTACGGCCTCGAGCCGGTCGTGGTCGAGCTCAACCGGGAGGGTGCCCGGATCGCACGGCGCGCCGCCGACGCGTTCGGGCCGGACCGGTTCGTGGCGGGCTCGGTCGGGCCGACGAACCAGACGCTGTCACTCTCGCCGCGCGTGAGCGAGCCGGCCTACCGGACCGTGACGTTCGACCAGATGGTGGAGGCCTACGCCGAGCAGATCGGAGGGCTGCGGGACGGAGGCGTGGACCTCCTGCTGATCGAGACGATCTTCGACACGCTGAACGCGAAGGCGGCGCTCTTCGCGGCCAAGGAGGTGGCGCCCGACCTCCCGCTCATGATCTCGGTCACGATCACCGATCGGAGCGGGCGCACGCTCTCGGGGCAGACGGTGGACGCGTTCTGGCTCTCGATCGAGCATGCACGACCGTTCAGCGTCGGCGTGAACTGCGCGCTCGGTGCCGCCGAGATGCGCCCGTACCTGGAGGTCCTCTCGCGCATCGCGCCCGTCTACACGTCGTGCCACCCGAACGCCGGCCTGCCGAACGCGTTCGGCGGGTACGACGAGCGTCCCGAGACCACGTCGAAGTACCTGCGCGAGTTCGCCGAGAGCGGGCTGGGCAACATCCTCGGCGGCTGCTGCGGGACGACCGAGGACCACATCCGCGCGATCTCCCAGGCGGTGCAGGCGCTCCCACCCCGGCGCGTGCCCGCCCCGCAGCGCCTCACGAGCTTCTCGGGCCTCGAGCCGTTCCGCATCACACCCGACACCGGGTTCGTCGTGATCGGCGAGCGGCAGAACGTGACCGGCTCGGCACGGTTCCGCAAGCTGATCGAGGCCGGCGACTTCCTCGGCGCCGTCGAGATCGCCGCCGAACAGGTCCGAAGCGGCGCGAACATGCTCGACGTCAACATGGACGCGGACCTGCTCGACGGCGTCAAGGCGATGACGACGTTCCTCAACCTCATCGCCACCGAACCCGAGATCGCGAAGGTGCCCATCATGGTCGACTCCTCCCGGTGGGAGGTGATCGAGGCCGGCCTGCGATGCGTGCAGGGCAAGGGTGTCGTCAACTCGATCAGCCTCAAGGAGGGTGAGGCCGACTTCCTGGACAAGGCCCGGCGCGTGCAGCGGTACGGCGCCGCCGTCGTCGTGATGGCGTTCGACGAGTCCGGGCAGGCCGACACGGTCGAGCGGAAGGTGGAGATCCTCGAGCGCGCGTACCGTCTGCTCGTCGAGGAGGTCGGGTTCGCGCCCGAGGACGTGATCTTCGACCCGTGCATCCTCGCGATCGCGACCGGGATCGAGGAGCACGAAGAGTACGCGAAGGCGTTCATCGAGGCGACCAGCATCCTCAAGGAACGGTGCCCGGGCGCGAAGGTCTCGGGCGGCGTGTCGAACCTGTCCTTCAGCTTCCGCGGGAACGACCGGGTCCGCGAGGCGATCCACTCGGCGTTCCTCTACCACGCGATCCAGGCGGGCCTGGACATGGCGATCGTGAACGCCGGGCAGATCGCGCTGTACGAGGACATACCCGCCGACCTGCTCGAGCACGTCGAGGACATCGTCTTCAACCGCCGTCCCGATGCCACCGAGCGCATGATCGCGTTCGCCGAGACCGTCAAGGGCGGGGGCACGAAGCGTGTCGTGGACCTCGCATGGCGCGAGGGCACGGTCCAGGAGCGTCTCGGGCACGCGCTCGTGCACGGGATCGACGACTTCATCGTCGAGGACGCCGAGGAGGCCCGCAAACAGTACGAGCGTCCCCTCGACGTGATCGAGGGACCCCTCATGGCCGGGATGCGGATCGTCGGCGACCTGTTCGGCGCGGGGAAGATGTTCCTGCCGCAGGTCGTCAAGAGCGCGCGGGCGATGAAGAAGGCGGTCGCCTACCTCGAGCCCTTCATGGAGGAGGAGCGCGACCGCGCCGGGAGGAAGGGTTCGGCCCAGGGGACGGTGGTGCTGTGCACCGTCAAGGGCGACGTGCACGACATCGGCAAGAACATCGTGGGCGTCGTGCTCGGCTGCAACAACTACGAGGTCATCGACCTCGGCGTGATGGTGCCCCCGGACGCCCTGCTCGACGCGGCCGAACGGGAGGGCGCCGACATCGTGGGGTGCTCCGGTCTCATCACGCCCTCGCTCACAGAGATGGTGAACGTCGCACGCGAGATGGACCGGCGCGGCCTGGACCTCCCGCTCCTGATCGGCGGGGCCACGACCTCCCGCCAGCACACCGCGGTGAGGATCGCGCCCGAGTACGATCCGCCGGTCCTGCATGTCGTCGACGCCTCCCGGGTCGTCGGGGTGGTTGCGGGCCTGCTCGACGCCGAGCGCAGGACCCAGCTCGATCGCGAGAACCGCGCGGAGCAGGAGCGCCTGCGCGCCCTGCACGCCGAGCGAGAGGCGCAGCCGCTGCTCCCCTATCGCGTCGCCTCCGAGCGTCGCACGCCGATCGCCTGGCGGGCCGAGGATCTCCCGGAGCCCCCCTTCGTCGGCACGCGAACCGTCGAGCGGACGATCGCGCAGCTCCGCGCGTACATCGACTGGACGTTCTTCTTCACCGCCTGGGAGCTGAAGGGCCGATACCCGGCCATCCTCGAGCACCCCGACCACGGCCATGCCGCCCGCGAGCTGCTCGAACACGCGAACGAGATGCTCGACGATCTGGAGCGCGAGCGGTCGCTCCGGGCGCGGGGCGCGTACGGCTACTGGCGCGCATGGACCGAGGGCGACGACATCGTGGTCGAGGATGGCGCGCGCTTCCCGATGCTCCGCCAGCAGATCGATCACGGCGACGAGCGTCCGAACCGCTCCCTCGCCGACTACGTCGCGCCGGCCGACGCCGGCCTCGTCGACCACCTCGGCGCGTTCGCGGTCACCGCCGGCATCGGCGCCGCCGAGCTCGCTGCGCGGTTCGAGACCGACCACGACGACTACCGCTCGATCATGGTGAAGGCCCTGGCCGACCGTCTGGCCGAGGCCTTCGCCGAGTGGCTCCACGAGACGGCCCGGCGCGAGTGGTACGAGAACGGTCCGGCGATGAGCCCGGAGGACCTGATCCAGGAGCGCTATCGGGGCATCCGGCCCGCGTTCGGGTATCCCGCCTGCCCCGACCACACGCGCAAGGGCACGCTCTGGGAACTACTGGACGCTGAGGCCGCCGGCATCGGACTCACCGAGCACTTCGCCATGACCCCGGCCGCGAGCGTCTCCGGGCTGTACCTCGCCCACCCGGCGGCGCGCTATTTCAACGTCGGCCGGATCGGCAAGGACCAGGTCGAGGACTACGCGGCGCGCTGCCGCATGGACCGGCGCGAGGCCGAGCGCTGGCTCGCGCCGAACCTCGCGTACGATCCCGACTAGACGAAAGGGCCGTCCCGAAGACGGTCCGGCCGCTGCCCGGAGGCAGCGGCCGGACCCGGGGGATAGCCCCGCCGGGATACGGAGACGAGGGCCCCGGTCCCCTGAGGCGCACCCGCCCGAACGGCCCGCGACCACCCCCCTCCGCGTCTGCGGCGGTCGTCATGGGTATCGGCAGGCTGAGCACGCGGAACTTGAGCGCGCGGTGGCGCGAAGTCTGACAGGAACCGGTGCCGTGCCGAGCGGGGCCAGCTAGTGGAACGAGTGTCCGCAGGCGCAGCTGCCCTGCGCCGCCGGGTTGTCGATCGTGAACCCGGACGCCTCGAGCGTGTCGACGAAGTCGATCGTGGCGTCCGAGAGGTACGGCACGCTCATCTTGTCCACCACGACCCGGACGCCGTGCTGCTCCTCGGCCTGATCCTTGTCGGACAGCTGATCGTCCAGGTACATCGCGTATCGGAGCCCGGAGCATCCCCCCGGCTGGACGGCCACGCGGAGCGCGATGTCCGTCCGCCCCTCCTCCACGAGGAGCTCCTTCACCTTGCCGGCGGCGGTCTCGGTCAGCTGGATCATGGGGCGGGTTCCTCCGGTCGCGTCGGTTCCAGGCAGCCATTCTAGCCCGACCGGAGCGGAATCCTATCCGGTGGATGGGTTTTCCCGGAAGTCTCCGACCTCGGCGTTGGTCGTGCGTCGCAACTCCTCGGGGCTGGTCCGGAACACCGAGTCGGGCGTTCCCGCGGCCGCCCAGATCTCCTCGAACCGAAGCAGGTCGGGGTCCAGGAAGACCCGGACCGGCTCCGGGAACCCGAAGGGCGGCGTGCCTCCGACCGCGAACCCGGTGGCGGCGCGGGCCTCCTCGGGCGTGGCCCGGCGCGCCGTCTCCGCGCCGGAGAGCGAAGCCAGGCGCCCCGCGTCCACACGGTTCGCCCCGGACGTCAGCGCGAGGACGGCCCGCCCGTCGGCGACGAAGACGAGCGACTTCACGATCTGCGCCACGTCGCAGCCGATCGCCCGCGCGGCGTCCGCCGCCGTCTTCGTGCCCTCGGGGAACCGGCGCACCTCGACGGCGTGGCCGAGGACCGCGGCGGCCTCCAGGAACCGGTCGATGGCCTTCGTCATCCGGCGGAGGCTAGTCCCTCGGCGACCTCCGCCGCAAGGTCCTCGAGCGCCCTCCGCGCGTCCGAGATGGCCCGCTCGGCGCCGAACCGCTCGACCAGGGAGCGGACCTCGACGCCGCCCTCGGGACGCGTCTCCGCTCGCCCGCAGAGCACGAGGGCCGGGACGCGGGCCGCACCCGCGGCCTCGAGCACACCCGATGGCACCTTCCCCCGCAGGGAAGACGCGTCGAAGGTGCCCTCCCCCGTGATCACCACGTCCGCGAGAGCGAGCCGGTCCGGGAACCGAGCCGCCTCCATCACGATGTCGATCCCGGGACGCAGCCGTGCGCCCAGGAACGCCACCAGCCCCGCCCCCAGACCGCCGGCGGCCCCAGCGCCGGGGATCGATCGGACGTCGATGCCCAGGTCGCGATGGATGACGGCCGCCAGGTGCGCGAGCGCACGATCGAGCACGAGGACGTCCTGCGACGAGGCCCCCTTCTGCGGCCCGAACACGTGCGCCGCGCCGTGCGGCCCTGTCAGCGGGTTGTCCACGTCGCAGGCCGCCTGTATCCGCAGGCGGCGGACGCCCGGGTCCAGCCCGCTCGCGTCGATCCGAGCGAGGTCGAGCAGGCCCTGACCACCCGGCCCGACCGGCGCCCCCGTGGGGTCGAGCAGGGCGACGCCGAGCGCCGCGGCCATCCCGGCGCCGCCGTCCGTCGTCGCGCTCCCCCCCAAGCAGACGAGCAGCTCGCTCGCTCCCGCTCGCGCCGCCGCGAGGATCAGCTCACCGGTGCCACGCGTCGATGCCCGGAGCGCGTTCCGGCGTCCTTCCGACACGAGCGCCAGTCCCGAGGCCTGGGCCATCTCGACGACGCCGAGGACCCCGTCGCCCCGGTCGATCAGCCCGAACACCGCGTACACGGGATCGCCGAGCGGGCCGGCCGCACGCATCGCCCGCCGCTCCCCGCCGAGCGCCGCCGCGAGCGCGTCGACCGTCCCCTCTCCTCCGTCCGCGAGCGGCAGGGGGTCGACGACGTCGTACGGTCGCGAACGCAGCCAGCCGGCGGCGATGGCGTCGGCCGCCTGGGCCGCGGTGAGGGTCCCGCGGAACTTGTCCGGCGCCACGAGGACGTGCATCGTACGTACGCTACGATTCGCCAACCGCGAACCTCCAGGAGCGACGAGTGGAGCGTACGAAGCTGATCGGCATCCTGCACGCCGAGCGTGGCCGGCTCGGCCGCTCGGTCCAGTACGCCGACCCGAGCACCTGGGACTCGGCGAGCCCGTGCCACGGATGGACCAACCGCGACCTCATGGCGCACCTCGCGGCGCAGGACACGGCGGCGGCCCAGCTGCTCGGGGGCGAGCCCGCCGAGGAGCTCGACGCGTTCCGCCAGGCGAACGACGGCGACCTGTGGGTCGACGGCTTCAACGAGTGGGCTGTGGGCGTGCGCGCCGACCTGCCCGCGCGCCGGATCCTGACCGACTGGGGCCGTGCGGCCGACCTCCTGTGCCGCCGGGCGGCCGACATCCCGGCGGATGGGTGGAGTGGCCGGAAGGTGCCGTGGCTGGCCGGCGAGATCGGCGTCCGCTACCTCGTGCAGTCCCGCATCGTCGAGTGGTGGCTCCACGGCGAGGACCTGCGCGAGGGGACGGGACAGGAGCCGAACCCCCAGCACTGGCCGGTCCACCTGGTCTGCGATCTGGGGATCCGGCTGCTCCCGTACGCACTGGGTCGGACCGGGCTGTCGTACCCGGGCGCCAGCGTCCAGGTCGATCTCTCGGGCATGGGCGAGGGCTCGTGGCACTGGGCCCTGTCCCCCCGGGAGTCTCCCGCCGAGGACAAGAAGCCCGACGCGTGGATCGAGGGACGGGCCCTCGCGTTCGCCCTCGTGGCGGGACGGCGCCTGCCGGCCGAGGCCCCCTTGGACGACGGGTCCCTCGTCATCGGTGGCGACGAGGACATGGCCGCGGACGTCCTTCGCCACATCCGCGCGTACGTCGAGTGAGCGTGGATCTCAGCGCGTGATCAGCAGGCGCTTCACCGGCCGCGGGGTCGCCCCGAACCGGTACTTGTAGGCGTAATCGCCCTTCAGCAGGTCGAACCCGCTGCAGCCCGCCTCGATCGCGATCCGGATGTCTTCTGCTACGAGCACCATCCCCGGTGACAGGTGCTGCCACGCGCGATCGAACGCCGAGTTGTACAGATAGAACGTCCCCTCGTGCCGGAAGCCGATCGTGCCCGCGATCTTCTCGCCACCGACCTCGATGAACGTCAGATTGAAGATCCCTCGCGGCAGGAAGGCCTCGCCGAGCCTCCGGAAGAAGATCTCCATCCCCGGCTGCATGAACACGCCCTTCGGTCCCTCGCTGGTCCGGTGCAGTTCGACGAACCGGTCCAGATGCTCCTCGAGGGTGTCCCGCTGGGCCACGCTCACGCGGTAGGGGCCACCCTCGGTCTCGAGCTTGCGGGCCTTGCGCTTGATCTCGTGCCGGAGCTTGGATGGCAGGCCGGCCAGGTACTGGTCATAGGAACCCGGGATCGGCACGAACGGCGCCACACCGTTCTGGTCATCGGTGACCTCAACGCCGACTCCTTGCGTCGCAGCCGCCTCCGCGAGCGCCTGGAGCCACGCGCGGTCCTCGGCCAGACCGCGGAGATCCGCGCTGCGCCAGTCCATGCGCCGCCCCAACCCGGCGAGCAGCTCCTTGGCGACGGTGTCGCGAAGCTCCGGCAGCGCGACAGGGCCCATGTAGTCGGTCACCTCGGTTCCGCCGAGGAACCGGAGCCTCTCGCCCAGCCGTTCGAACGCGACGGCCCCCACCTGAACCCCATCGTCCTCGACGAACGCGAGCAGCAGATGCTCGGGCTGCTCCGCGAACTCCTCCCAGTAGAGCTTCAGGTACTGCGGGGTGTGGAAGAACGTGCCCGCCGGGTCGGCCGTCACCAGGCTCGACCAGTCGCGGCGGGCGAAGTCGCGACCATCCTCCGAGAACACGACGTCCATGGACCCAGCCTCCAAGGCGAGGGGATGGCGGTTCCGCGACCCTACCAGGACCCCCCGCCGCCACCGCCGCCGCCGCCGCCGGAGAACCCGCCGCCCCCGAGCCCGCTCCCCCCGGAGCCGGCCGGGGTCGACGCGATGATGCCGCTCGTCGTCACCGCGAACCCGTCCATCCGATCCCCGAAGCTCGCATACACGAACGGTCGGCTCGAGACGTACCACGACGTGTCCGTCGCCGGCGCGGACGCCAGACCCGCGAAGGCCTCCGCCCACTTCTCCGTGCACCCGAAGACGACCGCGTAGGGCAGGTACCGTGTGAAGACGTTCTCCTGCTCGGCCCAGCGGGACATGTGGGTCTCGGCGGTCTCGATCACCCGGCGGAACCCGGCGATTCGTCGGGCGAGAGCCGTGCCCTTCGCCGTCCGCCGCGGCATCCACCGGGCGACCGCGAGCAGGGCGATCGCCCCGATGAGCAGGGGGACCGCCAGCAGCGCCGCGTGCGTCCAGCGCACCAGCACGAACGTGAGGGCGCCCGCCACGACGAGCGCCGCCAGCCCGATGCCCACCCAGGCGGCCCGGACGCGGTCGGGGCGCCGCAGGAACCATCTGCGGCGGACGGCGTCCGAGTACAGCGACTCCTCGACCTCCTTGAGCTTCGAGGCGAACGTGTTCTTCAACTCCGAGAGCTCCACCTCGTCCCCCGAGTCGAAGAGTCGGTCCAGCAGCAGGCGCTCGTACGTGAGCAGCTCGTCCCCGGGCGCCGGCTGCCGGATGAGCTTCCAGTCCGCCTTGCCGAACCACCCCTGCTTCTCGATCTCCTCGATCACCAGGTAGTGGCGCGTGGCCAGGTCGACGATCGTCGCGGTCACGTCGAGCGTGTTCGCGCGCTCGTCGATGAGCGTGCCGATCTGGCCCGGCCGCAGATCCTCGGGCGGCGCGAACTCGACGGGCGCCTCCCCACGCTCGAACAGCGGCACGCTCTGCTCGGGGCCTCCCGCGTTGCCCATCACCTGGTCGACCTGCGAGCCCTGGTAGCGGCGGTCTCGACCACGACGCCACGCGAGCACCCCGACGCCGCCGAGCAGGACCGCCGCGAGCGCCGCCGACCCGCCGATCGTGATGGGCGTGCGTTCGAACGCGCGGTCCAGGCTCCAGCGCTCGTCGAGGATCGGGGCCGTGCTCGCGACGGTGCCCGGCGGCAGCGCCACGGCCACCGACATCCCGTTGTACGGGGGAAGGTCGCGGTGGGAGAAGACGGCGGCACCGTCCTCGATCGCGGCGCGCTCGCACCCAGCGGTCGAGCCCGAGAGCCCTGCGTAGCAGGCCACTCGCGTGATCGGGACCGGACCCGACACCCGGATGTTCGCGCGCGCGATCGGCTGCTCCCACTCGGTGCCGATGGCGTTCCAGTAGAGCTCGTCGTGGGTGCTGAAGCCGTTCATCGCGCCCTCGACCCGGTACGTGATCGTGTACGTATGTCGGCCGGTGATCGTCTGATCCGGGTTCCCGATCCGGATCCGCAGGTACCCGCCCGAGTGCTCGAGCTGGACGTCGTCGGGCGTTCCCGGCGAGGTCTCCACCGAGACGACATCGATCGGGTAGACCCGGTCGTAGGTCTCGTCGTACCGCAGGCGCTCGGGCAGGTCGCGGTAGATCCCGTGACGCTCGGTCGCGCCGAACTCCTGGACGATCGTCTCGGTGACGACGATCGAGCCACTCTGCTCGATCGTGACATCCACGTCGTAGCGCGGCGTCGACTCGAGCACGAACCCCTGACCGGCCGCCGGCCGGGCGAGCCCGAGCACGAGGAGCAGCAGCGCCCCCGCCGCGACGTCCATCGCCCGCCGTGCCACCGCCGCCCGCCGTGTCATCCCCCGAAGCCTAGAGGCTCTCGCCGCTCGCGCGCCGCAGGCGGGCGTCCTAAGCTCGGGTCGTGAACGAGACCCCCGCGCTCTACGACGAGCTAGCGGACTGGTGGCCGCTGCTGTCGGCGCCCGAGGAATACGAGGACGAGGCGGCCGAGTACCAGACGATCCTGCTCGAGACCGCGAACGGCGACGTGACCGAGGTGCTCGAGCTCGGGAGCGGCGGCGGGAACAACGCCTCGCACCTCAAGGGTCGGTTCCGGATGACGCTGGTCGACCGCTCCCCCGGGATGCTGTCCGTGAGCCGAGCGCTCAACCCCGAGTGCGAGCACGTCGAGGCCGACATGCGCTCGGTCCGGCTGGGCCGGACGTTCGATGCGGTGTTCGCGCACGACGCCGTCGCCTATCTCACGACCGAGGAGGATTTGGACGCCGCGATGCGGACCGCGGCGGTCCATTGCCGCGCGGGCGGGGTCGCGTTGTTCGTTCCGGACTTCGTCCGGGAGACCTTCGTCGAGGGCACCGACCACGGGGGCCACGACGGGCCCGATCGCGCGATGCGTTACCTGGAGTGGTGGTACGACCCGATCCCGCTCGACACGACGTTCGTCGTCGACTACGCGTTCCTCCTCCGGCTCCCGGGCGGAGCGCTCGACGTCCGGCGCGACCGTCACGTGTGCGGCCTGTTCCCGCGGCAGACGTGGCTCGACCTCCTCGAGCAGGCGGGGTTCGAGGCACGGGCCATGCCACTGCATCACGGGGATCGACCGCTCGGAGCCGAGGCCTTCGCGGGTCGCCGCCGCCCCGACGGCTAGTGCGGCGAGGATCCGGCGGCCTCGCCCTCGCCGGACAGGGCCTCCTGGAGCACGTCCCAGGCGAGCACCGCGCACTTGATACGGATCGGGTACTTCACGACGCCCTTCAGCGCTACGAGATCGCCGAACTCGTCCTCGGACGGGTCGAGGTCGCCGGCCATCATCGACCGGAACTCGCCGATCAGCTGCTGGACATCCTCGACGGGCTTCCCAGCGACGGCCTCCGTCATCATCGAGGCCGAGGACTGGCTGATCGAACATCCCTGGCCGATGAACGAGACCTCGTGCACCTTGCCGTCCTCGGCCCGGACGAACACCGTGATCTCGTCGCCGCAGAGCGGGTTGTTCCGCGAGCAGGTCAGCGAGGCCTCGGGCATCTCGCGCTTGTTCCGCGGGTTCTTGTAGTGGTCGAGGATGACTTCCTTGTAGATGTCGTCGAGCGCCAACGCCTTCCCCCTCAGAGCCCGAAGACGTCCTCGGCCTTGGCGAGCGCCTCGACGAGCACGTCGACCTCTTCGTCCGTGTTGTACACGTAGAACGACGCTCGTGCGGTCGCCGGCACGCCGTAGCGGCGCATCACGAGCTGGTTGCAGTGGTGCCCGGCGCGGATCGCGATGCCCTCCTCGTTCAGGATCGTGGCCAGGTCATGCGGGTGAACGTCCTTGTACCAGAACGACACCGCGCCGCCGCGCACGGCGACGTCCGTCGGACCGAAGACGCGCGCGCCGGCCGCCACGAGCCGCTCGAGCGCGTACGCGGTGATGTGCTCCTCGTGCGCGCGGACACGGTCCATGCCGAGCGCCTCCAGGTAGTCGATCGCCGCGCCGAGGCCGATCTCCTGCGCGATGTTCATCGTTCCGGCCTCGAACTTGTACGGGACCACGTTCCACGTCGCGCGCTCGTGGAACACCTCGTCGATCATGTGCCCGCCGGACAGGAACGCGTCCATCCCCTCCAGCAGGTCGAGCTTCCCGTACAGGCCGCCCGAGGCCGTCGGGCCGAGCATCTTGTGTCCGCTGATCGTGAGGAAGTCGCAGTCCAGTTCGGCCACGTCCACCGGGACATGGGGAACGAGCTGCGCCCCGTCGACGAGCACGAGCGCGCCCACGACGTGAGCGGCCTCGATCAGCCGCTTGAGCGGCGGCAGTGTGCCGAGGGAGTTCGACATGCCGGTCACCGCGACGAGCTTCGTCTTCTCCGTGAGGAGCGAGCCCAGGTCCGACAGATCGAGCAGCCCGTCATCGGTGAGCGGGATGTACCGGAGCACCGCGCCGGTGTCCCGGGCGGCGAGCTGCCACGGCACGATGTTCGAGTGGTGCTCCATGTCGGTCAGGAGGATCTCGTCGCCCTCGCGGAGCTCTCGCCGGGCCCATGCGTACGCGACGAGGTTGGTCGACTCCGTCGTGCCTCGTGTGAACACGACCGTGGCCGGGTCGGGCGCACCGATGAAGCGCGCGAGCTTCGCGCGCGCGCCTTCGTACATCGAGGTCGCCTCCTCGGCGAGCAGGTACAGGCCGCGATGGGCGTTCGCGTTGTGGTTCGCGTAGAACTCGGACGTCGCGTCGATGACCTGATGCGGCTTCTGCGAGGTGGCGGCCGAGTCCAGGTAGACGAGCGGCTTGTCGCCGACGGTGCGCTGGAGGATCGGGAAGTCGGCCCGGATGCGAGCCACGTCAAGCGCTCCGGTCGAGCGCTCCTCCGTCAACGACATCGCACGCACGCCTCCCTCACTTCGCGCCGACGGGCTCCTCTACCAGCCCGAGCTCGCGCCGGATCTCCTCGTAGCCCTTCCGCTCGAGCTCGTGGGCGAGCTCCTTGCCGCCGGACCTCACGATACGACCTTGCATCATCACGTGGACTTGGTCGGGGGTGATGTAGTTCAAGATCCGCTGGTAGTGGGTCACGAGCAGGACGCCGAGGCTCGGTCCCACGAGCTGCGCGACCCCCGTCGCCACCTGCTTCAGGGAATCGATGTCCAGGCCCGAATCCGTCTCGTCGAGGATGGCGATCTCGGGCTCGAGGACCGCGAGCTGGAGGATCTCGTTCCGCTTCTTCTCCCCGCCGGAGAAGCCCTGGTTCACGTACCGGCTGACCATGGCGTCCTCGACGCCGAGCATGGCCATCTTCTCCTTCATGTGCTTGCGGAACGCGAGCGCGCTGATCTCGTCGCCCTTGACGCTCTTGTAGGCCGTCCGCAGGAAGTTCACGACCGAGACGCCGGGCACCTCGACCGGGTACTGCATCGCGAGGAACAGGCCCCGGCGGGCACGCTCGTCGGGCGTGAGCCCGGCGATGTCCTCGCCCTTGAACCGCACCTGCCCGCCGGTGACCGTGTAGCCGGGCCGGCCCATGATCACGTTCGCGAGGGTGGACTTGCCCGAACCGTTCGGGCCCATCAGCGCGTGCGTCTCCCCCTGCGTCACCGTCAGGTCGATCCCCTTGAGGATCGGTTTGCCCTCGACCGAGGCCTCGAGGCCGCGGATCTCCAGCGTGGCTGCGTCACTCACCGTTCGTCACCTCGATCAGGATGTCGTGATCCACCGTCGTCACCGCGAACGCCTCGACCGGCAGCGTCGCCGGGAGGGATCGCGGCCTGCCCGTGTTCAGGTCGAAGACCGAACCGTGCTTCGGGCACTCGATCGTCTCGTCCTCCGTGTCGACCTCGCCCTCGTCCAGGAAGTAGTGCGCGTGCGAGCAGATGGCGTCAACCGCGCGGTACCCCTCGTCGCCGAGGTTCACCAGCGCGATCGGGCGGCCGCTGACCTCGACCCGCATGGCCTCGCCGACCGGCACCTCGTCGACCGAGCACACGCGGACGGCGCTCACCGGGTCAGCTCCCGCTCGATCGCGTGGGCGACGCCCTCCCGGACCTCCGCGAGCGGGATCCGGTCGAGGACCTCCTGGAAGAAGCCGAACACGATCAGCCGCTCGGCTTCGCGGCGCGGGATGCCGCGGCTCTCGAGGTAGAAGAGCGTCTCCTCGTCGACCGGGCCCACGCTGGCCGCGTGACCGCAGCGCACGTCGTTCGCCTCGATCTCGAGGTTCGGGATCGCGTCCGCCTTCGCGCGGTCCGAGAGCACGATGTTGCGGCTCGTCTGCATCGCGTCGGTCTTCTGCGCCCCGGGGCGGACGTGCACCCACCCGCTGTAGACGGCGCGGCTCTCGTCACGGAGCGCGCCCTTGTACAGGAGGTCGCTCTGGCAGTTCGGGGCCTCGTGGTCCTGCTCGGTCCTGTGGTCGAAGTGCTGCGTGCCGTCGGCGAAGAAGATGCCGAGCATCTCGCTCGAGGCGCCGGGCTCGGCGAGGGTGCTCTCGGACTCGACCCGCGCGAGCGAGGCGCCGAAGCCGACCGCGACCGAGCGGAAGTCCACGTCGCGCGACAGGCGCGTCCGCTGCACGCCGAGGTGCGTCACGCCCTCCCCCCACTCCTGGATCGACACGTAGCGAACACGGGAGGCGGGACCGGCGTGGATCTCGACCACCGCGTCCGACAGCGCCCGACCCAGATCCGGGCTGGCGTAGCGGTCGATGAACGTCACCTCGGCGTCCTCGCCGACGACGATGAGCGTGTGCGGGAAGATCGCGGCGCCGTCGGCGTCGAGCCACGTGAGGGTTTGGACCGGCATCCGGACGGCCACCCCGTCGGGAACGTAGAGGAACGTCCCGGCCGCGCGGAAGGCGCCGTGTAGGGCGGTGAACTTCGAGCGCGAGGTCGGCACGAGGGTGTGTAGGTGGGGCTCGACCAGCTCGGGACGCTCCTCGGCCGCCCGGTCCAGGTCCGCGAACACGACCCCCTCCGCCGAGAGCTCCGGGTCCAGATGAGCGACGGCGACCTGGGAGTTGTGCTGGATCTGCAGGCCGGCCCGCTCGCCGACCTGGCCGGCCGCCCGCAGGATCGCCTCATCGACGCCGTCGAGGTTCTCGGCGGGGACGCCGGGGGCGAACGGCGCGAAGGACAGGTCGAGGTCTGACAGATCCGTGTACCGCCATTCCTCGGTCTCCTGCGAGGGGGTCGGGAGCGCGAGGAACTCGGTGAACGCCTGCTTGCGGAGCGCCTCGACGAACGAGGGGGCGACCGGAAGTGCGCCGAGCGCCTCCTCGTCGAACGTGGTCCTCGTTGGTTCGGTCATCCGTGTCTCACTCCGTGGAAGAGGGCAGACCGACGGCCTGCCCTCTGCGGTCGCCGTCACACCTGGCAGCTAGCCGACCGAGCCCTCCATCTGGAGCTCGATGAGGCGGTTCAGCTCGACCGCGTACTCCATCGGCAGCTCGCGGGTGATGGGCTCGATGAAGCCGTTCACGATCATCGCGGTGGCCTCGACCTCGGAGAGGCCGCGGCTCATCAGGTAGAAGAGCTGGTCCTCGCCGACCTTGCTGACCGTGGCCTCGTGGCCGAGGGCAGCGGTCTCCTCCTCGACCTCGATGTAGGGGTACGTGTCCGAGCGCGACTCCTCATCCAGGATCAACGCGTCGCACCGGACGTTGCTCTTGGCATGATGGGCCTCGGGCTCGACCCGGACGAGTCCACGGTAGCCGGTGCGCCCGCCGTCCTTCGAGACCGACTTCGACGTGATCACGCTCGTCGTGTACGGAGCGACGTGGATCGCCTTGCCCCCGGCGTCCGTGTGCATCCCCTTACCGGCGTACGCCACGCTCAGCACCTCGCCACGAGCTCCCTTGCCGAGCAGGTAGATCGACGGGTACTTCATCGTGATCTTCGAGCCGATGTTGCCGTCGACCCACTCCATCACCGCATCCTCGTACGCCGCCGCGCGCTTGGTGACCAGGTTGTACACGTTCGTCGACCAGTTCTGGATCGTCGTGTACCGGACGCGGGCGCCCTTCTTCACGATGATCTCGACGACCGCCGAGTGCAGCGAGTCGGTCGTGTAGATCGGCGCGGAGCAGCCCTCGACGTAGTGCACGTACGAACCCTCGTCGGCGATGATCAGCGTCCGCTCGAACTGACCCATGTTCTCGGCGTTGATGCGGAAGTAGGCCTGCAACGGGATGTCCACGTGCACGCCCGGCGGCACGTAGATGAACGACCCACCCGACCACACCGCGGAGTTCAACGCCGCGAACTTGTTGTCGCCGACCGGGATCACCGTCGCGAAGTGCTCGCGGAAGATGTCCTCGTGCTCCTTGAGCGCGCTGTCGGTGTCGAGGAAGATGACGCCCTTCTCCTCCAGGTCCTCGCGGATCT